>JALNZZ010000152.1 GCA_023229065.1 Porticoccaceae bacterium | reverse complement strand
TACAGGAAAACCCCGAGCTGATTGATAAGGCTGTCGAAGAAATTCTGCGCTATGAAAGTCCCGAACAGCGCACGTCTTTTCGCATTGCCACTCAATCCCTGAGGGTTGGCGATTACTGCTTGGAGCCCGGTCAACAGTTCGGGGTCATTATCGGTGCCGCCAACCGGGACGAAGCCGAGTTCCCCAATGCCGACCGCTTCGATATCCAACGCAGCCCCAACCGGCACCTGGCCTTTGGCGGGGGGTTGCACGACTGTCTGGGGAAACACCTGGCCCGCCTCGAAGCGAGGGTTGCGTTGGGCATGATGATCAACCGCTATCCCCGCCTGCAACTGCTCAGCGATAAGCCAGACTGGCGTCGCAACTCGTTCTTTCGTGGGCTCAAGAGCTTGCCTGCCCGGTTGGGAGAGTAGCTTTTTGCTTTTGACATTCCATTTTCGCTCGTCAGCGGTCAACGGACCAAAAGCCAAAGCCGTTCGCTCATGGCCGGAATGGTCGCCAGCTCGTATAATACGCCCCCATTTGCGCGCACTCTCCCCACTTTGATGAACTCACTGGAAATCCGCAGCCTTATCGGACTGGCCTCCTTGTATGCCACGCGCATGTTGGGGCTGTTCATGGTGTTGCCGGTGCTGAGTCTTTACGGCGGCGACTATGTGGGCAGTACCACCGTGCTGGTCGGGGTCGCTTTGGGAATCTACGGCTTGACCCAGGGGCTGCTGCAGATTCCGCTGGGGATGTTGTCGGATCGGCTCGGTCGCAAGACGATTATTGTTGCCGGCATGGCCGTTTTTCTGCTGGGCAGCCTGGTGGCGGCCAGTGCCGATACGATTCAGGGGCTGATTATCGGCCGCGCCTTGCAAGGTGCCGGGGCGGTAGCCAGCACAATCATGGCCCTGCTGGCAGATCTCACCACCGAGCAAAACCGCACCAAGGCCATGGCGGCCGTGGGGGGCAGTATCGGCCTGTCCTTTGCCGTGGCGATGGGAGCCGGTCCGGCGCTGGCCTCCGCCTATGGTATGGATGCGATTTTTTGGTTGACGGCGGTCTTGGCGGGCATTGGTATTCTGGTGGTGCTGTGGTGGATTCCCACTCCGGTGGCCACCACCAGCCTCAGCTCGCGGGAAGCGCTGGCGATACCGGCTCTGTTCCGCTCGACTTTGGGCAACCGCGAGTTGCTGCGCCTGGATGTGGGCATCTTCCTGCTCCATGCCATTCAGATGGCCAGCTGGGTGGCGGTGCCTTTTGTTCTCGTCCATGGGGTGAGCTTTGACCGCGACAGCCACTGGTGGCTGTATCTGCTGACCATGGGGCTGGGCTTTGTCGCCATGTTGCCGTTTATGATCCTGGGCGAGCGCAAGCGGGTGCTCAAGTGGGTATTTGTCGGCGCTGTGCTTGTGTTGGCGGGGGCGGAGTTGCTGATGTTTGGTTCCGGCACCAGCCTGGGCATGTTTGTCGCCGGCCTGTTCTTGTTCTTTATGGCCTTCAACCTGTTGGAGGCCTGTCTGCCGTCCCTGGTGAGCAAGGCGGCTCCCAGTGGTGCCAGGGGTACGGCGATGGGTATTTACTCCAGCAGCCAGTTTTTGGGCGCCTTTGCCGGCGGCGTACTCGGCGGCCTGGTGGCCCACCATTTTGGCGTCCACAGCGTTTTCCTGTTTTCTGCACTGCTGGCCCTGGTGTGGGCGTTGGTGGCGGTGACCATGGCTACGCCGCGCCACTGGGTCAGTGTAGTGGTGCGTCTGAACGAGGGTGAAGAGGTGCCTTGCGGCACGCGTATTCGCACCGATGTGGCGGGGGTGGAGGATGTGCTGCTGATTCCCGAGCAGCGCCTCATGTACCTCAAGGTGGACAAGGGTGTGTTTGATCAGCCTGCCCTGGAGGCGTTGCTGGGGCGGCCCCTGGTCGCCTGAGTCCTGAGTATAGAGAGCGGGCGGCAGCCGGTATCGGTCCGCGCTCATGACAGTCAGGTCGCGAGAGAGTACACTTTGGTCGCGACTGTTTCGATAACCATCAACTGGAGTGTTCCATGGCAAGGGGAATCAACAAAGTTATTCTGGTGGGCAACCTGGGGCAAGATCCGGAAACCCGCTATATGCCAAGCGGTGGCGCGGTGACCAATGTCAGCATCGCGACCAGCGAGTCCTGGAAGGACAAGAACAGCGGCCAGCTGCAAGAGCGTACCGAATGGCACCGGGTGGTGTTTTTCAACCGCCTGGCGGAGATCGCCGCTCAGTATCTCAAGAAGGGCTCCAAGGTGTATGTGGAAGGCAGCCTGCGCACCCGCAAGTGGCAGGGGCAGGACGGCCAGGACCGCTACACTACCGAGATTGTCGCCAATGAGATGCAGATGCTGGACAGCCGGGGTGGTGCAGGAGGCGATTATTCGCAGTCCTACGATGACAGCTACAATCAGGTAGCGCCTCCCCAGAATCAGCCCCGTCAGCAACAGGCCCCGGCTCAGAAGAGCCAGCAAGCGCCGATGGACAGCGGCGGCTTTGGCGACTTCGACGACGATATCCCGTTCTGACCGACTGTTTCAGACTACAGCATTAGTATTCTGCCGCCTGAGCTGTTGAGTGGCAGAACGATGTGTTTGGTGCTGAGCGTACTGTAATACTGGCTTTGTCTGGCTCCGCAATGGAGCCAGCGGTGTTTTGCTCCTCTGCTTTTGCCCCTTTCTGCACCTTTCTGTCCAGGCTCTTTTGAATAGTGTCACACCTTGGGTATGGCGCGACTTCAAGTTTGGCGACCACTTCCTACCAATAGTGTGAACCGTTAATACATTTTGACCAGTTCTCTTGCTTAGATGGGGAGCTATACTGGTTCTGTACTGCTTAAGGCACGGCTAACAACGGCCCTTCAATCAGAGATCTTACTATTAAGGAGAAGTGCGTCATGATTATTGATTTATCAGGAAAAATTGCGGTGGTCACCGGTTCTACCGGTGGTATTGGGCTCGCTATTGCGACGGGTTTGGCTAAGGCCGGGGCGCAAGTTGTGGTGGTGGGCCGTGACCAGCAGCGAGTGGATGAAGCGCTGGTGCGTCTGCGCCAGGATAGTGGCCGCGACGATGCTCGCGGGGTGGCCTGTGATGTGGGCACTGCTGAGGGCTGTCAGGCACTGATCGCTGCCGAGCCAAAGGCGGATATCCTGATTAATAACCTGGGTATTTATGGGGCGCGGGAGTTCTTTGATATCGACGATGCGCTGTGGGAAGAGTTCTTCGAGGTCAACGTACTCAGCGGCGCTCGCCTGGCCCGCCATTACGCCAAAGGCATGCGCGAGCGCGGTTGGGGCCGGGTGCAGTTTGTTTCCAGTGAATCAGCGCTCAATATTCCCCTCGAAATGGTTCACTACGGTGTCAGCAAGGCGGCGGTGCAGGGGCTTTCCCGCGGCCTGGCCAAGGTGCTGGCAGGTACTGGCGTGACGGTCAATGCTATCCTGCCGGGGCCGACCCGCACTGAGGGGGCAGTGAAAATGATGGCAGATCTGGCTGCTGAGCGCGGAGTGTCTCCCACTGAGATGGAGACTCTGTTTCTGCAGGAAAACCGTCCTTCGAACTTGCTGGGCCGTTTTGCCAGTCCTGAAGAGGTGGCGAATCTTTGTGTCTATGCGGCCTCGCCCCAGGCCAGTGCCACTACCGGTGCAGCTCTGCGGGTGGAGGGAGGTATTGTCGAGAGCATTGTTTGATAAGGACAAAACAGTCACAAAAAAGCCCGCGTTATGGTAAACGCGGGCTTTTTTGTGACGCTGTCAGTGTGATCAGCGATATTTCTGCATTACCAGGGTAGCGTTGGTGCCGCCGAAGCCGAAGCTGTTGGACAGCACCCGCTCCAGCTTCACGCCTTCGCGAACACTGGTCACGATAGGCAGGTCGGCGGCCTGGGGATCGATATTCTCGATGTTGATGGAAGGGGCGATAAAGTCGTTTTCCATCATCAGCAGGCTGTAAATGGCCTCGTGCACACCTGCCGCACCCAGGGAGTGACCGGTGAGGGACTTGGTGGAGCCCAGCGGCGGACAGTTGTCACCGAACACTTCGCGGATTCCCTTCAACTCCTGAACGTCGCCGACCGGGGTGCTGGTGCCGTGGGTGTTGATGTAGTCGATGGGACCGTCGACGGTGGCCAGGGCCTGTTGCATGCAGCGCACGGCACCTTCGCCGGAAGGTGCCACCATGTCGTAGCCGTCGGAGGTGGCGCCGTAGCCGACGATCTCGGCATAGATATGGGCGCCGCGGGCGAGGGCGTGTTCCAGTTCTTCCACCACCAAACAGCCGGCGCCACTGGACATCACGAAACCGTCGCGGTCGGTGTCGTAGGTGCGCGAGGCGAGGGTGGGGGTGTCGTTGTATTTGGTGGACAGGGCGCCCATGGCGTCAAACATGCAGGCCATCGACCAGTGTTCTTCCTCAGAGCCACCGGCAAACAGGATGTCTTGCTTGCCGAGCTGGATCTGCTCCACGGCGGCACCGATGCAGTGAGCACTGGTGGCGCAGGCGGAGGAAATGGACATGTTGAGGCCCTTGATCTGGAAGGGCGTCGCCAGACAGGCAGAAACGGTGCTGGCCATGATCTGGGTGACCCGGTAGGGGCCGGCACGCTTGACGCCCTTTTTCCGCACGACGTCGATGGTTTCGACGAATTTCTCGCCGGACACGCCGCCGGAGCCCATGATGATGCCCGCGCGGGGATTGGAGACATGCTCAGGTTTCAGCGCGGCGTCTTCGATGGCGCGCTGCATGGCCACATAGCCAAAGGCGGCGGCGTTGCCCATAAAGCGCAGGTGCTTGCGGTCGATCAGTTCGCTGAGGTTGAGGTCGATCTGGCCAGCGACATTGCTGCGCAGGCCCATCGTTTTGTACTCTTCGTGGAAGCTGATGCCGGAGCGGCCGGCCCGCAGGG
>JALNZZ010000151.1 GCA_023229065.1 Porticoccaceae bacterium | reverse complement strand
TCAATGCTTTTCGCGGCGAGATGCCGGACGGACGTATCTGTGACTTTGCTGAGTTGTTGCCGTTAGTGGCCGAGATCGAGGGTATCGAGCGCATCCGCTATACCACCTCCCACCCGGTGGAGTTTTCTGATGCCCTGATTGAGGTCTACGCCCGCCTGCCGAAGCTGGTGAGCCACCTGCACCTGCCGGTACAGAGCGGCTCGGACCGTATTCTGGCGGCCATGAAACGCGGCCATACGGTGTTGGAATATAAGTCAAAAATTCGCAAACTTCGGAAAATTCGCCCTGATATCAGTATCTCGTCGGACTTTATCATCGGCTTCCCCGGCGAAACTGAAAAGGATTTCGAAGACACCATGAAATTGATCCACGAGATCGGTTTCGATACCTCCTTTAGCTTTGTCTATAGTGCGAGACCTGGTACCCCTGCCGCCGAGTTGCCCGATGACACCCCGGAAGAGGTGAAAAAGCAGCGGTTGCAAATACTCCAGGCCCGCATTGAACAGCACGCTCAGACCATCAGCCAGTCTATGGTGGGCACCACCCAGCGGCTATTGGTGACGGGTATTTCCCGCAAGGATCCCGGTCAGCTGCAGGGACGTACCGAGAACAACAGGGTTGTTAATTTCTCCAGCGACGACCACGGTTTGATCGGCACTTTTGCCGATGCCCTTATTACCGAGGCGCTGCCCAACTCGTTGCGGGGGCAGCTGATGTGAAGAGATGAAGTGAGTATCACTTCATCTCTTCACAGGCCATCTCACCCCAATTCACTGCCAAAGTGTTTTATCTGACACACAAAGTGGCTATGCTTTGCCAAAAGGCTACCACCGCGAGGAGCGGGATCACTCCAACTTGAATACCAGCGTCGACGCACTGACCATCACCCTCGAACCCAATGATGCCCGCCGTCTCGCCCGCTTGTGCGGTCAATTCGACCAGCACCTGCGCCAGATAGAGCAACGACTCAATATCGAAATTCGCAACCGGGGTAATATTTTCGCCATTGACGGTGATGCCGCCAGGGCTCAGGCCGCCGGTAACCTGCTGCGTGCCCTCTACAATGAAACCGACAACGAGGGTGATCTCACCCCCGATACTGTCCACCTCTTCTTGCAACAATCCGACCTGGAGCTGCGCATGGACTCCCCCTCCGCCGACCCTGTTTCCGAGCCAGCTCCCAGTCGGGGCGCGGCCAGCAGTGCACAGGGCCCTGGTTTTACCGTGATCCGTACCAAGAAGGGCAATATCAAGCCCCGCGGCCTCAATCAGCAGCACTATGTGCGGGCTATTCAGACCCACGACGTCAATTTCGGTGTCGGCCCAGCGGGTACAGGCAAGACCTATCTGGCAGTAGCGTGCGCCGTGGAGTCCCTGCTGCGGGATGAGGTGGAGCGTATTCTGCTGGTGCGGCCGGCAGTGGAAGCGGGGGAGAAGCTCGGTTTTCTGCCCGGCGACCTGTCCCAGAAAGTGGACCCCTATCTGCGCCCGCTTTACGATGCGCTTTACGAGATGCTCGGCACCGAAACCGTGGGTAAGCTGATTGAGCGCGGGGTGATTGAAATTGCGCCCCTGGCCTATATGCGTGGCCGCACACTCAACAGCTCCTACATCATTCTCGATGAAAGCCAGAACACTACCCGCGAACAGATGAAAATGTTCCTCACCCGCATCGGCTTTGGCTCCACGGCGGTGATTACCGGTGATATGTCGCAGATCGACCTGCCGCGCGGTACCCACTCCGGGCTGGTGCATGTCTGTGAAGTGCTCAAAGATGTGAAAGACATCTCCTTCACCTTCTTTCAGTCCAAGGACGTAGTGCGCCACCCGTTGGTGCAACAGATCGTCGACGCATATCAGGCGCACGAAGACAGCCAGCCCCAGCCATGAGCATTACCGTGGATATTGACAACGCCTGCGGTGACAGCGAGGTTCCCGAACCGTCGCAAATGCAGCGCTGGGTAGAGGCGGCGCTGGCGGGCCGTCCGGGCGACGCGGAGCTGGCAGTGCGCATCGTCGACGAAGAAGAGAGCGCCGAGTTCAACAGCCACTATCGCGGCAAAGACGGGCCTACCAATGTGCTGTCCTTCCCGGCCGATCTGCCGGAGGCCGTGAACATTCCCCTGCTTGGCGACTTGGTGATCTGCGCGCCGGTGGTGGCCCGCGAAGCCGACGAGCAGGGCAAGAGCGCGAATGCCCACTGGGCTCACATGCTGGTACACGGCACTTTGCACCTGTTGGGCTACGACCATATTGATACCGCCGAGGCTGAGGCCATGGAAGCGCTGGAGACAGACATCCTTACCTCGCTCGGCTTCCCACCCCCCTACGAAACCCATTACTCCGCCCAGGCGGGCGGTGGCGACGAGTAACGAAGATCATGAGCGAGGAAGACCATCAGAGTCAGGATAGATCCTGGCTGGAGCGCCTGACCCAGGCCTTTTCCTACGAACCCAAGAGCGCCGAGGATGTCTCGGAGATCCTGCGGATGGCGTATGGCAACAAGATTATTGATCGCGATGCGCTGGAGATCA
Source organism: Porticoccaceae bacterium (assembly GCA_023229065.1). GTDB lineage: Bacteria > Pseudomonadota > Gammaproteobacteria > Pseudomonadales > Porticoccaceae > NAT127. Next base: position 2,394 of record JALNZZ010000151.1, on the reverse strand, counting down.
TGGAGGGTGCCTTGCACGTCTCCGACCAGCAGGTGCGTGAGATCATGGTGCCCCGCTCCCAAATGGTGATGATTCACCAGGATGCTACCCTGGACCAGGTGCTGGCGATCGCTACCGAGTCCAACCATTCCCGCTTCCCGGTTACCGGGGAGTCTATCGATGATATGAAGGGCATTCTGCTTGCCAAGGATTTGCTGCAAGTAGCTTGCAAGGGAGACCCCGACTTCAGACTGTGTGATTTCGTGCGCCCTGCCAACATCATCCCCGAGAGCAAGCGTCTCAATGTGCTGCTACGAGACTTCCGCGAGAAGCGCTACCACATGGCGGTGGTGGTGGATGAGTACGGCGGCGTGGCCGGACTGGTCACCATTGAAGATGTTCTGGAGGAAATCGTCGGGGATATCGAGGATGAAACCGATGACGCAGAACAGGATATGATCCGGCCGGTGGAGGACAACCGCTATCTGGTGGCGGCCCTGACGCCGGTGGAGGAGTTTAACGAGTTCTTCCGCTGCGGTCTCAGCGAGGAGGAGTTCGACACCATCGGCGGGATTTTACTGCAGGCATTTGGTCAGCTGCCCAGCGTGGGGGAGAGCATCGAAATCGACAATTTGCTGTTCACTGTAGTGGACGGTGATAAGCGCCAGATTCGTGAGCTGGAAGTGCTGGTGAACCCAGCCACCAGCGATTGAGCCTTCCGGTGCCTGAAAAGCGCCGACTGTATCGCATCGGCAGCGGTCTGCTGGCGCTGCTCGTCGGCGCCATCTACCCTCTCTCTCTAGCCCCCACGGACTGGCCTCTGGCCGGCCTGTTGTCGGTAGCTGCCCTCTGTGCACTGGTGCAGGGGCACGGGTGGCGCGAGGTGTTCTGGCGTGGCTTGTGGTATGGCGCTGGTCTATTTGGCGTCGGCGCCTCCTGGGTATATGTCAGTATCCATGTTTACGGTGAAGCTCCGCCGTTACTGGCGGGACTTTTTACGGGCTTGTTTGTCGCTTTGCTGGCGCTCTGCCTGGCGTTGCCGCTGGCGCTTCTCGGCCTGGTGCGCCGCGCCACTCCTCTGCTGATGTTGTTCGTATTCCCATCTGTCTGGGTGCTGGCCGAATGGCTGCGGGGGTGGTTTCTCACCGGCTTTCCATGGCTGTATCTGGGCTATGGACATCTCGATACCTGGCTGGCCGGCTGGGCTCCGTTGGGGGGTGTGCTCGCGGTCAGTTGGCTGGCAGCTTTCACCGCTGCAGCGATGGCTCAGCTACGTTTTGCCAACAAGCATAATCCCCCGTTGCTGGGGGGATTGGCCCTCGTCGCCTTGTGCTGGCTGGCGGGTGCCGGGCTGGCCGGTAAAAGTTGGACTGAGCCAGCGCCGACCCCTCTGCGCGTGGCGTTGGTGCAGCCAGCGCTGCCGTTGAATGTGAAATGGGATCAGAGCTCCCTTGAGCACATCCTCAACCTCTATCGCGACACCAGCGAGCCGCTGTGGGAAAACGACCTGGTGATTTGGCCAGAGTCGGCCATTCCTGAGCTGCTCCACCACGTGTCTCCCTACCTCCAGGTGATGGATGACCGGGCGCGGGACGCGGGGGCAGCGCTGATCACGGGCATTCCCACCTGGTCGGATGGCCGCTACTACAATTCAGTGTTAGCGCTGGGGGAGGGCGAGGGGCTTTACCATAAGCGTCGCCTGGTGCCCTTCGGTGAATATGTGCCGCTTGAGCAATGGCTGCGCGGTACCATCCGGTTTTTCGATCTGCCCATGTCTGCCTTCAGCCGTGGGCCGGCTAGCCAACCGCTGCTGCAGGTGGGTAATCTCGCTATTGGCACTGCTATCTGTTACGAGATTGTCTACCAGGATTTGGTGGCGGATAGCGCTGCCAGCGCGGACATCTTGCTCACCGTGAGCAACGACACCTGGTTTGGCACTTCTGCCGGCCCACATCAGCACTTCCAGATGGCGCGGCTGCGGGCACTGGAAAATGGCAAGCCAGTACTGCGTGGCACTAATGATGGCATCACCGCGATCATTGACAGTCAGGGCAGGGTAGAGGCCAGCCTGCCTCAGTTCGAACCCGCCGTATTGGTGGGGGAGGTTGTGCCCCACAGCGGTACCACGCCGTTCGGGCGTGTCGGATCCTGGCCGGTGATGTTGTTAAGTGGGGTACTGTTGGGGTTGGGCGCTGCTACCGCCCGGCAAAAAGCCTCCTGAAAACCGAAAACGTGCCTCTCCCTTTTCAGTGCTCCTGCTGCTGTTTTCGAGGGTCCGTGTAACTCGCCGGGCCTTTCCCCTATAATCCCGCTCTTGCCCAACCACCTTCAAAGCCAAAAGCCAATGGAAGAACACTACTATCCCGCCAGCGTCGAACGGGACGCGCAGCAGTACTGGAACGACAATCAGTCCTT
>JALNZZ010000150.1 GCA_023229065.1 Porticoccaceae bacterium | reverse complement strand
CAAGAGCCGCCAGTACGGCCTCCATGGCCGCGCTTATCTCGGCCTCATTCAGGGTGCGCGATTCATCCTGAAAGGTCAAGGCCATGGCGACACTTTTTCTTGTCGATTCAACACCTTTGCCTTGATAGACATCAAAAATTCTCAGGCCCTTCAACAGCGGTCCTGCGGCTTTACCAGCAGCTGCCAGCAGAGTGTCGGCACTGATATTTTCGTCGACAATCACAGCAATATCACGCCGTACGCCGGGATAGCGGCTGATTTCCTGGAAGTGCGGCACCGCCGCCCGGGTCAGCGGCGCCTGGCGCAGTTCAAACAGATAGACTGGATGATCAAGATCCAGTGTCTTTTGCACGGCGGGGTGCAGGCGGCCAAGGTGACCCACCAAGGCTCCATCGCGCAGCAGGTCAGCGCTCTGACCGGGGTGCAACGCGGGGTGCGAACCGCGCTCAAAACGATAGCTGCGGGCATCACCACCTAGTGCAAGCAAGGCTTCCACGTGCCCTTTGAGGTCGTAAAAATCCACCTTGTCCTTGCCTGCAGTCCAGCTCTCCGCTTGGCGCTCGCCCTGAATCAGACCGGCCAGCATCGGTTCTTGCTGTAGGTTGCCGCTCTGGTCGCGGACAAAACGCAAGCCTGTCTCGAAAAGATAGACGCGGTTCTGCTGGCGGTTGAGGTTGCGGGCCAGTACAGGCAACAAGCCAGCCCACAGGGTGGTGCGCATCACCGCCATGTCACTGGAGATGGGATTGGTTACCGGCACCGGTGCAGCGTCCGGCTCCAGCGCTTGCTGGACCTCGGGGTCGACAAAGCTGTAGGTGATCGCTTCACGAAAGCCGCGGGCCGTCAACTCATGACGCAACCGCGACAGGGACAGGCGCGACTCGGCGCGGGGGGCAATGGCAAGGGGAGCATCGAGCACCCGGCTCGGCAAATTGTCGTAACCGTGCACCCGTGCGACCTCTTCCACCAGGTCCTCTTCGATGGCGATATCGAAGCGCCACGATGGCACGGCGACGGTCCAACCCGCATTGTCCTGCTGCTGCAATGCCAGCCCGAGACGCTCAAAGATTCCCGTCACAACGCTGTCATCCAGCTGACAGGCCAGCTGCTGGTGCAACTTGGCGCGTCGCAGAGTGACAGTGGCCGGCTGCGGCAGCTGGTCAGCCAGCTCGGTTGCCACTACCGGTCCGGGCTCGCCACCGACAATGTCCAGCAGCAGCGCAGTCGCGCGTTCGATGGCCTCCAGGCATAATTGCGGATCGACACCGCGCTCGAAGCGGTGCGAAGCATCGGTGTGCAGACCGTACTGGCGGGCCTGACCGACAATGGCCATGGGATCGAAAAAAGCACTTTCCAGAAAAATATCCCGCGTGGTTGACGATACCGCGGTACTGGCACCGCCCATGATACCGGCCAGCGCTATCGGGCCTGAGCCGTCGCAAATGAGCAGGGTGCCGTCACTGAGAGTGCGCGAGCTATCGTCCAGCAGAGTGATCTGCTCCCCGGCACGGCTGGTGCGCACCTCAATGCCCCCTTGCAGCTTGTCGAGATCGAAGGCGTGCAGTGGCTGGCCCTGCTCGAGCAAGATAAAGTTGGTGACATCGACAATGGGGTCGATACTGCGCACGCCGCTGCGCAGCAGCTTGTCCACCAGCCAGCGCGGGCTGGGACGGCTGCCATCCACATTGCGGATCACTCGTCCCACATAGCGCGGACAGCGGTTGCCGGCGTCGAGGCGAACCGGGAAGGTGACGTCCACGGTCGCAGCCACAGGCCTCATCGCCGGCGTTGAAACCGCCGCATTGCAAAGGACCCCCACTTCTCTGGCCAGCCCTTTGATGCTCAGGCAGTCCCCTCTGTTAGGGGTCAGATCCACCTCGATGACCGTGTCATCCAGGCCCAGGTAGTCGCGCAGGTCAGCGCCTGTCGGCGCATCGGCGGGCAGCTCCCACAGGCCCTCGTCGGCCTCGGAAACACCCAGCTCCTTTTCGGCACAGAGCATACCGAAGGACTCCACGCCGCGCAGCTTGGCGCGACGAATCCGGAAGTCGCCGGGCAGTGTGGCACCAATAGTGGCGAAGGGTGCCTTGAGCCCCAGAGCAGCATTGGGTGCGCCGCACACTACCTGCACCGGTCCCTCGCTGCCGCCGGCCACCTGGCACACTCGCAGTTTGTCGGCATCCGGGTGCCGTTCGATGGCGACAATCTCCCCCACCACCACGCCGTCAAAAGGCGGTGCCACCGGCGCTACGGCGTCCACTTCGAGGCCGGCCATGGTGAGACGACTCACCAGCTCGGCGGTATCGACTGGTGGGTTCACCCATTCCCTGAGCCAGGATTCACTGAATTTCATAAGGAGCCACAACCTTTTAAATTTGCTTCAAACATTAACGGCGGTTTGCTTGTGGGAGCGGACCCGAGTGGAGAATACGGACATCTCCCGGCGCGTCTCTCCAGCGGGCTTGTTGCAGGGCTGTCGCCCTTAAAACTGCCTCAGGAACCGCAGATCGTTATCAAAAAACAGGCGTAGATCAGTCACGCCGTAGCGCAGCATGGCGAGGCGTTCTACGCCCATGCCAAAGGCAAAGCCGGTATACGTTTCGCTGTCCACACCGCAGTGGCGGAAGACCTCGGGATGCACCATGCCGCAGCCCATTACCTCCAGCCAGCCGGTCTGCTTGCAGATGCGACAGCCGGCGCCCCGACAATTGGTGCACTGAATGTCCACTTCTGCGGAGGGCTCGGTGAAGGGGAAATAGGAAGGCCGGAAACGCACCGGCAGATCAGCTTCAAAAAAAGCCTTGAGGAACTGATCCACAGTGCCCTTCAGATCGGCGAAACTCACATCGCGGTCTACCACCAGTCCTTCTACCTGGTGGAACATCGGCGTATGAGTGAGATCCGAGTCACAGCGGTATACCCGACCCGGACAAATAATACGCACCGGCGGCGCCTGGCGCTCCATGGTGCGGATTTGTACCGGCGAGGTGTGGGTGCGAAGCACCGTGGTGGGATCGATGTAGAAGGTGTCATGCATCGCCCGCGCCGGATGGTGGGCTGGAATATTCAGAGCCTCGAAGTTGTGGTAGTCGTCCTCGATTTCGGGCCCTTCTTCTACCTGGTAACCGATGGTGGCGAAGAACTCCTCGATACGGGCCAGGGTACGTGTTACCGGATGCAGGCCACCCTGCTCCACCCCCCGCCCTGCCAGGGTGATATCGATGGACTCGGACGCCAATTGGGCGGCAATGGCAGCCTCGTCAAGCTGGCGCTTGCGGCTGTTGATACGCTCCTGCACCCGCTCCTTGGCTTCGTTGATACGGGCACCGGCAGCTGGACGCTCTTCTGCCGCCAGCCGACCCAGGCCCTTGAGCAGTCCAGTGAGCTTGCCTTTCTTGCCGAGGTATTCGACCCGCACCTGATCCAGAGCAGCGGCGTCGGCGGCAGCATCGACAGCGGTGATGGCTTCGTCGGCGAGGTTCGCCAGGTTTTCCATTGCACATTCCTTTTTGAAAGGGAGATGTCTGAATGGGAGACGGGAAACAGAGAGCCGACGCCTCTCGCCTTCCCTTCACACATCTCTCCAGTGTCACGATGTATGAAAAGATTCGGGTCCATGCCGTGCCGCCCCGAAAAAAACGGGGAAAGGACACCGGCCCTTTCCCCATTCGTTTACTGCCTTGTCAGCCGGCCAGGCCGGTCTGCGATCAGGCCAGGGCGGCCTTCGCCTGACCGACGATGGACGCAAAAGCGGCCTTGTCATGGATGGCGATGTCCGACAGTACCCGGCGATCGAGCTGGATACCGGCCTTTCTCAAACCAGCGATCAGCTGGCTGTAGGTGATACCTTCAGCGCGAGCCTGAGCATTGATACGAGCAATCCACAGGGTGCGGAAGGTGCGCTTCTTGACGCGACGGTCGCGGAACGCGTATTGGCCCGCCTTGGTAACGGCCTGCACGGCAACGCGATAGACGCGACTGCGAGCACCGTAATAACCTTTGGCTTGCTTCAGAACTTTTTTGTGACGACGGTGGGCAGTAACGCCTCTCTTTACTCTAGCCATGTCCTTCTCCTTCTATCAGACGCGCAGCATACGGTCGACAAGTGGCTTGTCGGACGCATTCATGACGCTGGTGCCCCGCAGATGGCGCTTACGCTTCTGGGACATTTTGGTGAGAATATGGCTGCGCATGGCGTGCTTGTGCTTGTAGCCCGCTGCCGTCTTTTTGAAGCGCTTTGAGGCGCCACTATGTGCTTTGGCTTTTGGCATTTTGAATCTCCACTGGGAGGATTAATTGACGAAGTAGACGCCCGGTCAGCCAGCCACAGGCTGAACGCGGTGCGCTGCTGCTACCTCTTCTTGCTTCTGGGGGCAATAACCATGGTGAGCTGACGACCTTCCATCTTGGGAAACTGCTCAACCGTGCCTACTTCCTCCAAATCGGCCTCGATGCGTTTCATCATCTCGATGCCGAGTTCCTGGTGAGCCATTTCCCGACCGCGGAACCTCAGGGTTACCTTGGCCTTGTCTCCACCTTCAAGAAAACGTACAAGATTGCGCAGCTTGATCTTGTAGTCTCCCTCGTCCGTCCCTGGGCGAAACTTCATTTCCTTGACTTGGGTCTGCTTTTGGGTCTTGCGCTGGGCGGCCTGCTGTTTCTTCTGCTCAAACAGCTTCTTGCCGTAATCCATCACTTTACAGACAGGTGGCTTCGAGTCCGGAGCAATCTCCACCAGGTCAAGGTTTGCGGCGGTAGCGGCGTCGAGTGCCTCCCGAAGGCTGACAATACCGACCTGGCTACCGTCCGCGCCGATTAAACGGACTTCGGCGACATCAATCTCATCGTTGATGCGTGCCTTCTTGGCCCGCCCTTTGGCGTAATCTTTCTTAATAGTGTTTCTCCCACTTATCCATTAGAACGACCGCGGCCCTGTTC
>JALNZZ010000213.1 GCA_023229065.1 Porticoccaceae bacterium | reverse complement strand
GACTTTCTCTACTCCCGCGCCTTTCAGATGATGGTGGCCATCGGCGATATAGAGATCATGACCATCCTCGCTGATACCACTAACATCATCTCCGAAGGCGAGGTCCAGCAGCTGATCAACGCCCGCAACGACGCAATCAGCGAGCAGGAGTACCTCACGGTTATCGACAAAAAAACCGCCCGCCTGTTCGAGGCCGCCGCCCGCTGCGGTGCGGTGATCGCAGGCGCCACGCCCGAACAGGTTGACGCTCTGGGGCGCTACGGCCATCACCTGGGAATGGCCTTCCAGCTGGTGGACGATGCGCTGGACTACAGCAGCGACAGCGACAGTCTCGGCAAGAATGTCGGCGACGACCTGGCCGAAGGCAAGCCCACCCTGCCCTTGATCCACATTCTCGACACCGGCAGTGAGGAGCAGATCACACTGGTGCGTCGCGCCATTCGCGAAGGCGGCAGGGAACTGCTCGACCCCATCATGGCCGCCATCACCGCCAACGACTCGCTGAATTACACCCTGAGCAAAGCCAGCATTCACAGCAACCAGGCCATCCGCTGCCTGGACGCCATTCCGCCCTCGGATATCCGCTCGGCCCTGGAAGAACTCGCTCGTTTTGCTACTGAACGCTCCTCTTAAATCCCTTTCGGCCCCACCTTTTCGGGTATAAAAAGGTTAGACAACCACGTTTAACACCCTGATACTCTTCTTCTTTTATATCAATATCGACAAAACTCCCGGCAAAACCCGCCGCAGCTTCTATTCTTGACCGGAATGATCGGGTAAAGTACCCGCCCCCAAAACAACCATCGATTATCGGAGATACCTCGTGATTATTGGTGTACCCCTGGAGCTCAAAACAGGCGAGAAACGCGTTGCCTTTACCCCCGGCAACACGGCCGTCTGTACAAAGAAAGGTATCAAGGTGCTGGTGCAGTCCAACGCCGGGCTGGCCGCTGGCCACCTGGACAGTGACTACGAACAGGCCGGTGCCCAGATCGTCAGCAGCCGCGAAGAAATCTTCGCCCAGGCGCAGATTGTCCTTCAAGTGCAGTCCTTCGGTGCCAACAACGAGAACAGCGCCAGCGACCTCGATCTGCTTCGAGAAGGGCAGGTCATTGCTGGCATGATGGACCCTCTGGCATCTGCCGAGGTGGCCAACACCCTGGCGGAGCGCAAGGTGACAGCCATCGCTATGGAGCTGGTGCCCCGCATCAGCCGCGCCCAGTCGATGGATGTGCTGTCCTCCATGGCAACACTGGCTGGCTACAAGGCCGTCCTGCTTGGTGCCACTGCCCTACCAAGTATTATGCCCATGCTGATGACTGCCGCCGGTACTCTCCAGCCCGCCCGCGTCTTCATCATGGGTGTTGGCGTGGCAGGTCTGCAAGCCTGTGCCACTGCCAAGCGGCTCGGCGGTGTGGTTGAGGCCTACGATGTGCGCCCCGCTGCCCGCGAGCAAATTCTGTCGGTGGGTGCCAAGCCCGTTGAGTTCCCCGAGCTGGAAACCCAAGCGGCTGAAGACAAGGGCGGCTACGCCAAAGCCCAGGGCGAAGAATTCCTGCAACGCCAGCGCGAGCTGATGACTGAAGTCCTGGCTCGCCAGGACATTGTCATTACTACCGCCGCTGTACCGGGTGCCAAGTCACCCATTCTTGTCACCGAAGACATGGTTAAAGCCATGAAGCAAGGTGCGGTCATTGTCGACCTGGCTGCCGAGCGCGGCGGCAACTGCGAGCTGACCCAGCTGGGTCAGACCATTGTTGCCCACGGGGTCACCATTATCGGACCCGACAACCTGCCTTCCTCCATTCCCGCTCATGCCAGCCAGATGTACGGCAAGAATATGGAAGTGCTGCTCGGCCATTTGATCAATGACGAAGGCACACTCAACCTCGACTTTGAGGACGAAATCATCTACGAAACCGTTATCGCCCATAACGGCAATATACCTCACGCCCGCATGCGCACCATGCTGGGTCTGGAACCCATCGCCAAATCCGCCGTCCCTGATGCGGCTGGCGAGCAAACCAACTGAGGGACTTCCCTATGGACATGAATACACTTGTGATGCTGTTGGCACTGTTCGTGCTCTCACTGTTTCTCGGGGTTGAGCTGATCACCAAGATACCGCCCACCCTGCACACACCGCTGATGTCGGGCACCAACGCCATTTCGGGGATTACCCTGGCTGGCGCCGTGTTGGCCGCTGGGGCTGATACCCCTACGGTGCTGGTCAACATCCTGGGTTTCCTGGCTGTTCTGCTGGCGACCATCAACGTGGTGGGAGGCTATCTGGTCACCAACCGCATGCTCGCCATGTTCAAGAGGAAGTAAGCAATGAACCCAACGGTTGTAAACCTGATCTATCTAGCAGCCTCGATCCTCTTTATTCTCGGGATCAAAGGTCTGACTCGCCCGAAAACCGCGGTACGCGGCAACCTGATGTCTGCGGCGGGTATGTTCATTGCTGTCGTGGTCACCTTGTTTGACCGCAGTATCATCAGCTATGAGTACATCATCGCCGGCATCCTGCTTGGCAGCATCATCGGTGCCGTAGTGGCAGTAAAGGTGCAGATGACCTCTATGCCCCAACTGGTAGCCATCCTCAATGGCTTTGGCGGCGGCTCGTCCGTCATCATCGCCGTGGCGGAGTACTACACCAAAACCGCTGGCGCGCCCATTGAGCTACTCAATGCAGTATCGGCCAACCCCTTCGGCCCGGGTGCACTGGGTGTGATTGCAGTGCTGGCCATTGCCCTCACCACCCTGATTGGTGCAGTTACCTTTACCGGTAGTATGGTGGCCTTTGCCAAGCTCCAGGAGCTGATGAAAAAAGACTTCGGTCTGCCCGGCGGCCCTATCGGCAATGCCCTGTTCCTTTTGATCGCCCTGGTTGCCACCATCGGCCTCTGCTTGCAGCCCACCAATGACACCCTGATCATCGTCATTGTCGTGGTAGCGCTGCTGCTCGGCTTGTTCCTCGTCACCCCTATCGGCGGTGCCGACATGCCAGTGGTGATTGCCCTGCTCAACTCCTACTCTGGTGTCGCCGCCGCCTTTGCCGGGTTTATCCTCGGCAATACAGTGCTGATCGTCACCGGCTCGCTGGTGGGCACTTCCGGCCTGATTCTCACCCGGATCATGTGCGTGGCCATGAACCGCTCCCTGGCCAACGTGCTGTTCGGCAAGATGGCCGC
>JALNZZ010000149.1 GCA_023229065.1 Porticoccaceae bacterium | reverse complement strand
GGGACAAGCGCTATATCACCCTGGCACCGGTGGCCACAGTCCTGGGGCTGGCCTTTAAAACCTACGACCCCGATGGGCTGCTGGGCGGTGAAGAAGAGCTCGGCTTCACCTGCGCCCTGGTACCGGTGGACACTGACGGTGTCTGGACCGGCAACCGCCACCTGCCGGTGGGCAGCGTCTTTATGAACGGCCCCACCCGCGGCAACGACGTCTTTATACCCCTCGACTTTGTGATCGGCGGCAAGGAGCGCATCGGTCAGGGCTGGCGCATGCTGATGCACTGCCTGGCAGCGGGCCGCGCCATTTCCCTGCCGGCTCTCGGCACCGCTGGCGCCAAACTCAGCGCCCGCTACAGCGGTGCCTATGCCCGCATCCGCAAGCAGTTCGGTATGCCCATCGCCTACTTCGAAGGAGTCGAGGAAGTCCTGGCCCGCATCGCCGGGGAAACCTATCGCATCGACGCTGCGCGGCACCTCACGCTCGGCGCCCTGGCGATGGGCGAAAAGCCGTCCGTGCTGTCGGCCATTCTCAAATGGCACGCCACCGAGGCCAATCGCCGCTGCATCAACGACGCCATGGATATCCACGGCGGCAAGGCCATCATTACCGGCCCCAATAACTACCTGGCAGAGTTCTACCAGGCCGTGCCCATTGCCATCACCGTGGAAGGCGCCAACATCCTCACCCGCAGCCTGATCATCTTTGGCCAGGGCGCCGTGCGCAACCACCCCTACCTGCTGCAGGAAATGGCGCTGGCGAAAAGCGACGAGACCGAAGCAGTGCGCAACGAGTTCGACCGCACCCTGTTCCGCCACGTGGGCTTTACCCTCCGCAACGGCGCCCGCGCCTTTGTTATGGGCCTCACCGGTGCGCGGCTGGTGAAAGCGCCGGTGGCTGGCCGCACCGCGCACTACTACCGGCAGCTGACCCGGCTGTCGGCAGCCTTTGCCTTTGTTTCCGACATGGTGCTGGTATCTCTGGGCGGGGCCTTCAAATTTCGGGAGAAAATCTCCGGGCGCCTGGCAGATGTATTGACCCACCTCTACCTGGCCTCTGCCGTGCTCAAACGCTTCGAGGACACTGGCTCCCCCAGGGACGATCACCCTCTGGTGCACTGGGCACTGCGCGACAGCCTGTTTCAGATCCAGAATGCGCTGGTCAACACCCTACGCAACTTCCCGATCCGCCCCCTGGGTATCATCATCCAGTGGCTGATCTTCCCCCTCGGCAGGCCCTATCGCGAACCGTCGGATAACCTGGGCAAGCACACAGCGCGCTTGATCATCACCGATAGCCTCGCCCGCGAACGCCTCACCGAGGGTGTCTTTATCTCTGACGGCGACGACGTCACCGGCAAACTGGACCGCGCCTTCCGCGGCGTGCTGGCCTTAGCGCCGGTGGAAAAGCTCCTGCGCAAAAAGCTGGGAAAAGCCCTCAGCATCACCAACTACGAACAGCTGGCAGCCCAGGGGCTTGAGCAGGGCCTGATCAGCGAGCAGGAGGCGGAGAACGTCCGCACCACCATGGCTTTGGTCAGAGACGTGATCGCGGTGGACGATTTCGCTCCTTAAGTCTGGTATTCAGGATTGGGTGCCAGCGAATCCGGCGCGGGGAGCGGGCGGAGGTTCCATCGGTCGCATCAAAGGCCATGGCCCCGGCGCTGCGGAACTCGCTGCGCTCAGACAGTCCTCGCGAAAACTCCGGGGCCATGGCCTTTGATAAGCGCGCCCTGATTGATGGAACCTCCGCCCGCTCCCCGCGCCTCTCAAATGGCGATTTAATTGACAGGTTATTTTTTAAAAAAACAGTTAAAAAACCACCGATGCAGGTCTGTTGGGCTGATGGGGATGGGGCCAATTGGGATCGCGCTCAAGGGTTGGCGGATTTCTAGAGGTGTCGCGAGGACTGTCTGAGCGAAGCGAGTTCCACGGCGCCAAAAGATCATCAAAAACACCGATGCAGGTCTGGCGGGCTGGTAGGGGTGGGGCCAATTAGGACCGCGCTCAAGGGTTGGCGGCTGTCCGGAGGTGTCGCGAGGACTGTCTGAGCGCAGCGAGTTCCGCAGCGCCGGACAGCCGCCAACCCTTGCGGTCCGGCCCCACCCCTACCAGCCCGCCAGACCGGGTTCACCGCACCAAATAACAGATTCCGCTAGCCAGCCGCAGCCAGCACCATCTCCAAACGGCCATCGGAACGCAGCACACTGCGCTTAGCCGCCAGGCAGCCCAACGTACTGTTAAGCGCTGACTGAGAGTGTGGGTAGCGCAAAGGCAACGACTCATCCTGAGCGGTCACCACCAGCTGGCTGGCGTCGAGAATGCCATAAATGCGGTGACACAGTGCCGCGCCGCGGTTGTGAACGGCAAACCCATGACCGCGACTACCACCGTGAAGGTGCGGCTTCAGCAACGCGCCTAGCGCTTTGACGCCGCTTTCATCGAGATGATTCAACACATCCCAGAACAGACAGAGATCGAAGGTGCTGCCTGCCGGTAAATCCAGCTGCTGCTGTAGCCATTGCAACTGGGTTTTATCCCCTGGCACCTCATCCCCTGCGGGCTCTTCATCACCCACAGACTCTTTATTGCCAACAGAGAGGTGCAGCTGAGTAGGATCAAGATCAGCAAACCGCAAGGTGCAGCGGTACTGACTGAAAAAAGCAACTGTAGCGCTACTGGCAGGCCCCAGGTCGAGAATTCTCAACGGCTGATGCGCCGGTGTAAAAGCACTCAGCGCCTCCCCCAACAGCTGGGTGGAGAGGATTTCAGGACCAGAAGCCATGCTCGTCATCGTACCGGCGCTATCACTAATCCACTGTCAGCCAGGCATCGAAAGGCACTCTCAACCGTGTTTGGCCCCACTGGCTGCCTCAGCGGCCTTACTTTCGCTGTTGGCCCGGTGAGCCGCAAAATCGGCCACTGGAGGCTCGACAGCGCCGCCCATGTCGATACTGCCCTTGAACTTGCCGCCCTCTTCCAGAATGACAGTGGGCGCCACCAGGTTGCCGCGCACATTGCCCGTTTTGCTGATGATGATTTTCTCTTTGCCCACCAGATCGCCATTGACCTGGCCGTCGATGCGGATGGTCTTGGCGCTCACATTGGCGCTGACCCGCCCCGCCTGACCGACGGTAAGTTCATGACCATTGAGGGTGATGGTGCCTTCTACCTGGCCTTCGATGACCAGGTTTTCTTCACTGCTGATGTCGCCTTTTATCTTGACGGTCACTCCAATCATGGCTGTCGTTCTCACCGTTGTGGAATTTGAGGGGACGGAGCTGCGCGCTTCGGGGCCGCGGCTGGTATCGCTGTCAGGGGTTGCGGGAGCCTCCCGCTGCTCAACTGGCGTTTCAGCGTTTGCTTTCGCAGCTTTGGCGCGGGAGCCTTTATGGCGAATAAACATGGAGATACCTGTTCTTTAAATAGCAGGTTTGCCACCATACTCCCCCACCCGGCTCACCGCAATACTTCGATAGTCCTACCTCCGTCAGGCCCCGTCAGGACAGGATCAGTGGTGATGGCCGCCAGCGCCGTGCACATGGCCGTGGTCGATCTCCTCCAGGCTGGCCTCGCGCACTTCGGTGATGCGAATGGCGAAAGCCAGCTCAAGACCGGCAAAGGGATGGTTGAGATCGAGATCCACGTTGAACTTACCCACCTTGAGAATACGGGCGTCACGGGGGCCGTTAGCGGTGTTCACTTTTACCGCCATACCGGGACGCAGCTTGCCTTTGGTCAGCAGGTGCTTGATGGGAACCCGCTGCTGCTGGCCTTCCTGGCGCTCTCCATAAGCCTGGGCGGGGCTCAGAGTGACAGCGAAGTCATCCCCTGCTTCGCGCCCGGCCATGGCTTCTTCCAGAGCAGGGAGGATATTGTTGTGGCCGTGCAAATAGGCCGCTGGCTGATCACTGTCGGAGGTTTCCAGGGGCTCCTGCCCCACTTCACTGAGACGGTAGTGGAAGTACACCACCTTGTTGTTGTCGATTTTCATGCGTTGCCACCTTGTGCGGAGCAGTGTTGGAAAAGGCGCTATTGTGCCCACATGTGGCTGCTGGATAAAGGCTTGCCAAACGCCCCCTGAAAACAGACAGCCCGGCAAAAGCCGGGCTGTCGTTGACGCGAGGATGTGCGAACTTAGTCGGCAACGCCCAGACGACCACCGCGCCCGAGACCGCCTTCCACGGTTTGCGCCCGGTAGCTGCGCAGTGAGCGCACCATCTGGTTGTAGGAGTCGGCAAAGGCTGCGGTGATCACCTTGCCTTCCGGGGTGTTGCTGAAGGCACCAACGCTGCCGCCAGCACTGCGGCCGATAGCTCCACCCAACAGGTTGAAGTCCATGTTCTTGGCGCTGCCCACCGCGGCGGCGATCTGCACTGCGGAGCGGTTGTCCACCAACAACAGGGTGGTAGCTGCTTCGTTGGACTTCACACCACCGGCAATGGCTCCCAGTACCCGACCGCCCGAGCCGCCAATCAGGCCGCCGAGAGCGCCGCCCAAGCCGCCTGTGCCTTTGGCGGCAAACTGGATGCTGGGGCTCATGGTGTAGTCTGCGGCGACCATCTGGCCCTTGCCGAAGTTACTGCCGCCGCGCAACTCACCGGAATCCTCCAGCCCGCGCTCCTGCATGACGTTGCCCATGGCCTGACCGCGCTCGACCACAACGAAACAGTTGGACTGTTGAATCATCATCCGCAATACCGGCACCGTGCTGCCCAGGCGCGGGTAGCGGCCGACATAGTCGCTCCACCAGTTGGAACCGGTGTCTTCCACTACCGCCAGGGTGCCCAGCGACTCGGGGCAATACTCCAGTTGGCTATTGGCGCCCTGAGAACTTCCGCCCGCAGCGCTGCCGGTGGCGGACATGCCGGAAGCTCCGCCCTGTTTGGGCGTCGTCTGGGCATGTGCCGCAGCCGCCGACAGTAACAGAGAAAGCGCGATTACAATGCCTGACTTTTTCA
>JALNZZ010000148.1 GCA_023229065.1 Porticoccaceae bacterium | reverse complement strand
GGTCAGAAGACCCTCAAGGACGCCATCAATGAGGCGCTGCGGGACTGGGTGACCAATATGACCACCACCCACTATGTGCTGGGCACGGCCTGTGGACCTCACCCCTTTCCAGAGCTGGTGAGCTATTTCCAATCGATCATCGGCCTTGAGGCCCGGGAGCAGATTGTGAAGGTCGCCGGTCGCTTGCCCGACCGCGTCTATGCCTGTGTCGGTGGTGGCTCCAACGCCATCGGTATCTTTCAGGGTTTTCTCGATGACGGTGCTGTGGAACTGGTGGCCTGCGAGGCTGGCGGCCACGGTCCAGAGAGCGGTCGGCACGCGTCACGACTGGCTTACCCCGAGGCGTCCGTGGGCGTGGCGCAGGGCATGAAAACCTATTTTCTTCAGGACGAGAACGGCAATATGGTGGAAACCCACTCCATTGCCGCTGGCCTCGACTATATCGGTGTCAATCCGATCCTGGTGCACCTGTGGGAAAACGACAAGGTGCGCTTCACCGCGTCCACGGACGAGGAAGTGCGCGAAGCACTCAAGCTGGTGATGCGCAGCGAGGGGCTGATCCCGGCGCTGGAAAGTACCCACGCTTTTGCCAGGGCCATCGCTGAAGCGCCGACAATGGGTAAGGACGAAGTGATTCTCATCAATCAGTCAGGGCGTGGCGACAAGGATATCTTTACCATTGCCGATGCTCTCGACGATCGCCGCTGGAAAGAGTTCATCGGCGATAAAGCAGCGGAATACGGAGCGTAAACAGTGGGCCTGGAAGATTATCTGCGCGAGCGCAAAGCACACAAAGATCTGCTGGTTATGACCCATGTGGTATGCGGCTACCCCTCGTTTGAGGACAACTGGGCAGAGCTGGAAGTGATGGCAGAGTTTGGCGTCGATATCGTCGAACTGCAGTTTCCGTTTTCCGAACCCAGCGCCGACGGCCCGATGTTTGTACGCGCCAATGAGCTGGCCCTGAAGCGGGGTGTGACCCCGGCCGATTGTTTTGCTTTCATGAAGAAAGTGGCTGACCACTTCCCCTTCAAGGTGTTGATGATGGGCTATTACAACACCGCATTCAAAATGGGTGCCGAAACGTTTCTCACCCGCCTGCGCGAAGCGGGTGGCTGTGGCTACATCCTCCCGGATCTGCCGGTGGATGAGGCCCGCGAACTGCATAGCCTGTCGGCGCAATACGGCCTCGACCCCGTGTTGCTGATGACACCTACCAGCACTGACCGCAGCCTGGAAAAACTCGGAGCTGCCGCTCGTGGCATGATCTACGCCGTGGCGCGCAAAGGGGTTACCGGTAGCAAGACGGATATGGGCGATGATCTCGACCAGTTTCTGGCCCGCTGTCGCCGCCATACCAATCTGCCTATCGGTGTCGGCTTTGGTGTCAGCACCAGGCAGGATATCGACTTTCTGCGCGGTCGTGCCGATATGGTCATCATTGGTACTGCAGCGCTGCGCGCCTGGGAAGAGGGCGGTGTCGAGGGGTTGCGGAGTTTCTTTCGCGATCTCGGGATCTGACTCCCAAACAGATGTGTAAAAGCGACGTAAAATCGGCGCTCTGGTTTTTTTGAGGCCAGTGTAAACGTTGGCTCTGCCCGGACGCTGTGTACAATACACAGACTCTTGACCAGCCCCGCGTCGCTGCGGGCCAGCAGTGGTGGCTGGTGCCCCTTCCTCTAGCAGATGGAGCTGAAGCGTTTGAAAAAACTGCTTGCTGTTATCTTGCTCGCTGCTGGCGCCGCGCTGTATTTCTGGTACGCGTCTTCCACCGGGCCGACCCAAACCACCACTTTTGCAGCGCCGTTGGTGCGCACCGATGCGGTGGCTATGGCGCCCATTGTCGAGTCCCTGGAAGCGCTTGGCACGGTGCGGGCAATGGAAGCGGTGGAAGTTGCGGCGCGGGTTATGGGGCGAGTAGAGAAGCTCCACTTCAGCGACAACAGCAGGGTTGAAGAAGGCGCTGTGCTGGTTGAGCTGGATGCCGCTCGAGAGCGGGCGGCCCTGCGCGAAGCGCAGGTCGTACTGCAAGAAGATCAGCGGCTGCTCGATCACTACCAGACCCTCGATCGCACCCGCGCCGTGTCCCGCACCATGCTGGAAGAGCAGCAGGCCAAGGTAGCTGCGAGTGCGGCACGGGTTGCTGCCGCTGAGGCGGAGCTTGCCGATTTCGTCATTCGGGCCCCTTTCTCCGGCCAGTTGGGAGTGCGCCAGGTGAGCCTCGGCGCTTTGGTATCCCCCGGCACGCCCATCACCACCCTCGATGCCATTGCCACTGTCAAAGTTGACTTCTCTGTACCTGAGCGCTGGCTCAGTCAGCTCGCGCCGGGCCAGACGATTGCCGCCACTTCCGTAGCATGGCCGGGAAAGGTTTTCAGGGGCAAGGTGGCCACCTTGGGCTCGCGGGTCGATCCGGCCACACGGGCGGTTTTTGTCCATGCTGAAATGGACAATGCCGAGCTGTTGCTGCGCCCGGGAATGCTGTTGTCTATCCGCCTTGCCAGCTCGCCGCGCCAGGCCCTGCAGGTGCCGGAGCAGGCGCTGATTCAGGAAGGGTCGCAGCGCTATGTCTTTGTGGTGGATGAGCAGAATCGGGTGGCGCGCCGCACTGTCGAGGTCGGGCTGCGCCTCGAGGGCAGGGTCGAGATCATCGCCGGGCTGACAGCAGGCGAACAGGTAATTATCGAAGGCAGCCAAAAAGTTCGCGACGGCAGTCAGGTCAGCCTGGCGACGGAGGTCTGACAAACATGTTGTTGTCCGACTTTTCCGTCAAGCGACCGACCGTGGCGTTGGTTGCCAACGCCCTGCTGGTGGTTTTCGGATTGATGGCCTTTTCCTTGCTGCCGTTGCGGATGTACCCGGATGTTGACCCGCCAGTCGTCAGCATCAATGTGACTTACCCTGGGGCATCGGCGGAAATTGTCGACACCAAGGTGACCCGTATCCTCGAGGATCAGCTCAACGGCATCGAAGCCATTCGTTTTATCGATTCCCGCAGCCGCGATGGCTCGGCGCGCATCTCCATCGAGTTTGAGGTAGACCGCAACGTGGATGCGGCGGTCAATGACGTCCAGCAAGCCATCGGGCGCGTGCTGCCGCGGCTGCCCAGCGAGATTGATCCGCCGCGGGTGCAAAAAGCCGATGCTGATGCCAGCCCGATGATGTGGTTCAACCTCACCAGCGAAACCCTCAACGAAATGGAACTGTCGGATTTCGCCCGCCGCGTAGTAGTGGACCGCTTGGCCATTATTGACGGTGTCGCCATGATCAATGTGGGGGGAGAGCGCGAAGCGTCCATGCGCATCTATCTCGACCGCGCCAAGCTGGCGGCAAGGCAGATTACTGCCAATGATGTCGAGGATGCCCTGCGCGCGGAGAACGTTGAGTTGCCTGCCGGACGTATTCGCTCAAGCGCCCGGGATTTTTCCGCCCGTATCAGCCGTGTTTATCAGACGCCCGAGGACTTTGCCCAGCTGGTCATCCGGCGCGGCGATGACGGCCATCTTGTGCGCCTGGGGGAAGTGGCGGACATTTCTCTGGCGGCGGCCGATCATGAGGGGATGTTCCGGCGCGAAGGGGTCAATATGGTGGGCCTCGGCATTGTGCGTCAGTCGCAGGCCAACACTCTGGAAGTGGCTGAGCGGGTGCGGGAGCAGGTGGAGCAGATCAATAGTACGCTGCCCGAAGGGATCACCATCCAGGCCAGCAATGACTCCTCTATTTTTATTGCCAGTGCCATCAGTGAGGTGTACAAGACCCTGGGCCTTGCCATGGTCATGGTAGTGCTGGTGATTTATCTGTTTTTGGGCAATGCGCGAGCGACCCTGATTCCTGCGCTGACAGTGCCGATCTCGTTGATGGGGTCGTTCATTTTTGTCTACGCCATGGGCTTTTCCATCAATATTCTTACCTTGCTGGCATTGGTGCTGGCCATCGGGCTGGTGGTGGACGACACCATTGTGCTGTTGGAAAACATCTACCGGCGGGTCGAAGCGGGTGAGCCTCCCATGCTGGCGGCTTACCGAGGTGCCCGCCAAGTGGGCTTCGCGGTGATTGCCACTACCCTGGTATTGATTGCGGTGTTTGTGCCCCTGGTATTTTTGCAGGGTAATATCGGGCGGCTGTTCACCGAGTTTGCCCTTACTATCTCGGCGGCCGTGGCGGTTTCCAGCTTTGTCGCCCTCACCCTGTCACCGGTGTTGTGTTCACTGATCCTGAAAAACGATCTGAAAAAGCAGAAGTTCCTCGACGCTCCCCTGGAGAAACTGGAGCAGGGGTATGACCGCGCCCTGCGCGCCGAGGGCAAGTCTCTCTTGCCGCTGGCGCTGATTTTCGCGGTGTCCACCTTGGCTATCGCCATCTTGCTGGACAGAATTCCCGGTGAGTTTGCCCCTGAAGAAGACAGCGGCCGTCTGTTTCTCCAGTATCGAGGTCCGGAAGGGTCAAGCTTTGACCATACACGCAAAATGGCTACCGAGATCGAGGACATTATTCTCGCCCATTTCGACGAGCTGGGGCTGGAACGGGTGCTGCTGCGAGCCCCTTCCTTTGGCGGTGGCGGTATCAGCACAGCGATGTTTATGATCGGCCTGCTGCCGTGGGAAGAGCGTAACCTGTCTGCGGCTGAAGTTCGCACCCGGCTCTACGAGCTAATGGAGGGGGTTACCGATGGTCGCATCTTTATTGCCGCTCCGACCGGGCTCAGCCCCGGTGCTTTCGGCCAGCCGGTTCAGGCCGTAATCGGCGCAGATACCTACGAAGAGCTGGCTGAGTGGCGGGATATCATTCTCAACTATTTCCAGGATCATCCGGTGGTGCGCAACGTCGATATCGACTTTGCCGTCAATGCTCAACAATTGGGTGTGGTGGTGGATCAGCAGCGAGCGGCTGACTTGGGAGTGTCTGTTGCCAATATCGGGCGAACTCTTGAAACCATGCTCGGTTCGCGCCAGGTCACCACTTTTATTGAGCGGGGCGAGGAGTACGATGTCATTCTTGAAGGAGTGAGCGCCGACTTCCGTTCTCCCGATGACCTGCAGCAAATCTACGTGCGCT
>JALNZZ010000147.1 GCA_023229065.1 Porticoccaceae bacterium | reverse complement strand
CTCAGTTATACCCTGTGGTCCGGGTTTCGCGCCTCGGTGCTGACCGACTTTGCCCAGCTGATTGCCATGATGACCGTGGCGATTCTGATTATTCCCATCCTGTTATTTGCCATGGGCGGCCCTGCAGCACTGGTGGCTAACCTGGACAAGATTACCCCCGAGCAGGCCAATCTGTTTTCCGTGGATGCGGTGTTAAACCAGGGTGCGCCTTTCTTTGTCGCCGTACTGGCCTATTCCATCGGCAACCAGACCATTTCGCAGCGGCTCTTTGCGGTGCGCGAAGATCACATCAAGCCCACCTTCATCACCGCCACTATCGGCTACGGTGCCGTGGTGATCGGGCTGGGGATGATCGGACTGATGGCGCTGCTGGCAGGCATTGAGCCGATGAACGGCAATATGAATAACTTGATTCCGCAGATGGTGTCGCTCTACCTGCCCGCCGGTTTTATTATGCTGTTCTTTATTCTGGTGATCGGCTCGCTGTCATCCACCGCCGATGCCGACCTCTGTGCGCTGTCGGCCATTATGATGGCGGATGTGTACGGCAAGAATATCGCCAAGGACAAGGTCAATCCCCGCAAAATGCTGCTGATCGGCCGTCTGACCATGGTCGTCGCCACCGCCATTGGCGTTATTCTGGCTAGCTTCTCTCTCGATATTCTGATGATGCTGGTCTTTGTCGGTGCGCTGTGGGGCACCATTGTGTTTCCAGTGATCGCCAGCTGCTACTGGGATCGGGTTACCAACAAGGCCTTTACCTCGGCAGTGGTGGCGGGCCTCGCCATGTTCTGCATCGTGCGCTTCAACCTGTTGCCACTGAAAGGCGTGATCGCCGTCTTTTTCGAGTTGCTTGCCGCCGGTGGCGGCGGTGTCGTTATCGGCTTGATGGCCTTTGGCTTCTTCGGGCGTCGCGCCGGTTTGGTGGCAGGCACCCTGGTCGCTGTGCTGCTGGCCATTTACGGCCATGACTTCCTCCGCGACTACCGCGTCCTGACCGCCTCACTCACCGCCTATGGTGCCAGCACCGTGGTCTGTATTGCCCTCAGTCTGATGAACACCACGCGGTTTGATTTCGCCGAGATCAACAGGCGCATCGGCAATTACGACAACAACAGCGCCACGGACGACTCGACACCGGCAGAAGCCGTGCCCGACATGGCCAGTGCACGGGGGCAAGTATGAGTTGCATCTCGTTAGCGATATCGCAAGTACATCAACATTGCA
Source organism: Porticoccaceae bacterium (assembly GCA_023229065.1). Classification (GTDB taxonomy): domain Bacteria; phylum Pseudomonadota; class Gammaproteobacteria; order Pseudomonadales; family Porticoccaceae; genus NAT127. The sequence continues at coordinate 3,934 of JALNZZ010000147.1, read as the reverse complement.
ATCACCGCGGAGGATGACATGACAACAGCCTGGGTATTGGCCACCTATATTCTGATCTGGCCGTTCATCTCATTGATTGTGCTGGCCGTGATTATCGGTGCCACGGTGCGCGACACCCGCAAGGCGCGGCGCGAAGGGCGAGACGTGGTGTAATTGTGTAAGCGGCGCCCCCAGGTTTCAGGGACGGATTTCGATAGGGGTGCCGTCTTTTACCAGATTCCAGATTTCGTCCATCACATCATTGGTTACCGCGATACAGCCCTCGGTCCAGTCATCTTTGTGCAGCCATTGGCTGGCCCACTCGGGAGACGGTACCCAGGCCGGGCTGCCGTGGATCATGATCAAATTGCCAGGGTCGCGGTTCTGTGCCTGCGCCAGCTCCAGGTCCTGTTCGTTGGGGTAGGAAATATGAATGGAGCGGTAGTAGCGACTGTTGGGGTTGCGCCAGTCGAGGGTATAGCGCCCCTCCGGGGTGCGGCCATCGCCGGCCTGCTGCTTGTGGCCTTTAGGGTTCTTGCCAAGCGCGATCGGATAGCTGCGAACGATACTGTCGCCTTGCATCAGATAGATGACCCTGGCCGACTTTTCCACCAACACCATATCAACATTGTCGCTGACCGCCGGGCGCATCATGGAGAAACTGGCTAAAACCGTCGGTGCAGACACCAGAACGAGGCAACACCCAAACAGGCGCAGGCAGCGATTCAGAACTGGATGAAACACAGGTTTTGTATCCCCGTTAAATGATATCGATCGTTTTTATAGCATAGCTGCAACCCAAGCCATGCGCTGTGAATTTACCTTGTTAACCGCCTGTTAGGCAAGGGGTTAGTCCTCGGCTAGCATTAAGTCAGCCCAAACCCGGAGTTTGACTATACTGACAGTGACACTACAAGGAGGCACATCATGTCCAACCACGTTTATAAAACCATTGAACTGACTGGCTCTTCGACCAAGGGGATTGAGGATGCCGTCCAAAAGGCCATCGCCAGGAGTGCCGAGACAGTCCACAACATGCGTTGGTTCGAGGTAACGGATATCCGCGGTCACTTGGTGGACGGCAAGGTGGACCACTGGCAAGTCAGCCTTAAATTGGGTTTCACCCTGGAGCCGTAAGCGGCCTCTAGGCCGCCCCGCTTGCGCTCAACGCTCTGTCATTTCGACCAGCACCTTGTCATTCCGACCGACGGGGGACACTCGACGTTTTCTGTCATCTCGACCAACGATTTTTGTCATCCCGACTGTAGCTTTTTTGTCATCTCGACCGTAGGGAGAGATCTTGAACCTCGGTGGTAAAGATCCCTCCCGTTGGTCGGGATGACAGCGACATAGGAACTGGTCAGGATAACAACGACATACGAACCGGTCAGGATAACAGCGACGTACGAACCGGTCGGATGACAGAGGTTTAGGAGCTGGCTAAGACGACGCAGACCTTGGGCGAGCGCAGCAATAGCCAGAACCTATCAGTGGTCGAATACCACCTGCTCGCCCTCCAGCCGCGCTTTAATGGTATCGCCGGCACTGAATCGGCCGGACAACACATCCTGTGCCAACGGATTCTCGATCAGTTGCTGGATGGTGCGCTTGAGTGGGCGGGCGCCGTATACCGGGTCGTAGCCCGCTTCACACAGCTTGTCCATTACCGCCTCGTCCAGCTCCAGCGCCAGCTCACGTTCCGCCAGGCGCTTGCCGAGCAAGTTGATCTGCAGGCTGGCGATACCGCGAATATGCTCGCGGCCGAGGGGGTGAAAGACCACCACTTCGTCGATGCGGTTGATAAACTCGGGGCGGAAGTGATTGCCCACCACGCCCATCACTGCGGACTTCATGGCCTCGTAGTTCTCCTCCCCCGCCAGGGTCTGGATAATGTCGGACCCCAGGTTGGACGTCATCACAATCACCGTGTTGCGGAAGTCCACCGTGCGCCCCTGACCATCGGTAAGGCGCCCGTCGTCCAGCACCTGGAGGAGAATATTGAAAACGTCCGGGTGGGCCTTTTCCACTTCGTCCAGCAGCAGCACCGAATAGGGTCTGCGCCGCACCGCCTCGGTGAGGTAACCGCCCTCTTCATAGCCGACATAGCCGGGCGGTGCACCGATCAGCCGCGCGACAGAGTGCTTCTCCATAAACTCCGACATATCGACCCGCACCATGGCCTCTTCGCTGTCGAACAGAAATTCCGCCAGCGACTTGCACAGCTCGGTCTTGCCCACCCCGGTGGGGCCGAGGAACAGGAAAGACCCGTTGGGCCTGTTGGGATCGGACAGCCCCGCCCGCGAGCGACGCACCGCATTGGCTACCGAAACCACCGCCTCGTGCTGGCCCATTACCCGCTTGTGGAGTGCATCCTCCATCTGCAACAGCTTGTCGCGCTCACCTTCGAGCATTTTGCTCACCGGAATGCCGGTCCACTTGGAGACCACCTCGGCGATTTCCTCCTCAGTGACCTTGTTGCGCAGCAGCGTCGCCTCGCGGGTTTCGGCCTCGGCCGCTAACGCCATCTGCTTCTCCAGCGCCGGAATCACCCCGTACTGGATTTCCGACATGCGCGTGAGATCGCCAGCGCGACGTGCAGCATCCAGCTCCAGGCGCGCCTGCTCAAGCTCGCTCTTGACCTGGTTGGTGCCCTGCAATGCGGCCTTTTCCGACTTCCAGATCTCTTCCAGGTCGGCGTACTCCCGCTCAATGGCGTCGATATCCTGTTCGAGCTTTTCGAGACGCTTTTTCGACGCTTCGTCCTCTTCCTTCTTCACCGCCTCGCGCTCCATCTTGAGCTGGATCAAGCGGCGTTCGAGACGGTCCATCTCCTCCGGCTTGGAGTCGATTTCCATGCGGATACGGCTGGCGGACTCGTCGATCAGGTCGATGGCCTTGTCCGGCAGCTGGCGATCGGTAATATAACGCTGCGACAGCTTGGTAGCGGCAATGATGGCCGAGTCGGTGATATCGACACCGTGGTGAACCTCGTAGCGCTCCTTGAGGCCGCGGAGGATAGCAATGGTGTCCTCTTCAGTGGGCTCATCCACCTGCACCTTCTGGAAGCGCCGCTCAAGGGCGGCATCCTTTTCGATGTACTTGCGGTACTCGTCGAGGGTGGTGGCCCCCACGCAGTGCAACTCGCCGCGTGCCAGCGCCGGCTTGAGCATGTTGCCGGCGTCCATGGCGCCCTCGGCCTTGCCCGCGCCCACCATGGTGTGCAGCTCGTCAATAAAGAGAATAATGCGTCCTTCCTGCTTGGCCAGTTCATTGAGCACCGCCTTGAGGCGCTCCTCAAACTCACCGCGAAACTTGGCACCGGCCAGCAGCGACCCCATATCCAGGCTCAGCACCTGGCGGTTTTTCAGGCCCTCAGGGACTTCGCCATTGACGATGCGTTGGGCCAAGCCTTCGACAATGGCGGTTTTACCCACGCCGGGTTCACCGATCAGCACCGGGTTGTTTTTGGTGCGGCGCTGCAGGACCTGGATGGTGCGGCGAATCTCGTCATCGCGACCGATCACGGGGTCCAGCTTGCCGGCCTCAGCCCGGGCGGTGAGGTCAATGGTGTATTTTTCCAGCGCCTGGCGGTTGCCCTCCGCCTCCGGGTTGTCCACGGTCTGGCCGCCGCGCAACTGCTGGATCACTTGTTCCAGTCGGCGCACGTCGCCATGGGGTTTGAGCAATTTGCTGGTTTCGCTGTCGTCGAAGGCAGCGAGCAACACCGCTTCACTGGAAATAAACTGGTCGCCCTGCTGTTGAGCCCGCTTGTCGGCCAGATTCAGGAGCCGCGCCAGGCCCTGGGATACATTGACATCGCCGGTGGGGTTCTGCAGCCGTGGCAGGGATTCCAGCTGCTCGGCGACAGCTCTTTCTACCCCGGCCAGGTCAAAGCCTGCCTGGCCCAGCATAGGTTTTATGGAGCCGCCCTGCTGCTTGAGCAGCGCTGTGAGCA
>JALNZZ010000009.1 GCA_023229065.1 Porticoccaceae bacterium | reverse complement strand
CATATTGGCTGATAGTGTCGCGGATGTGGAATAAGGGGACGGGGGGTGTGGCACAATGCGGGAAGATACGGGAAATGACGATATATCTGGCTTTACTTTGAAGTGAGTGGCCGGTAGGCGGTTTGACACAAAGGCTGCCAAAACTTACAAGATTGGCGTGGGTTCAACACAAATATACAAAAAACCCCGTGCAACGAATTGCACAGGGTTTGAACAGTAATGTAGATTGGTCAGTCAAGTGTAGGGGTGCCTATAAGACTACGAGCCTCCACGAATGCTGCGGCCTGCTTGCCAGCCCAAGCGGGGGCATCTGAGAGACGGATCGCAATTCGAAGTTGCTTCACCAGGCGACGGAGGTGGCCTTCTTGTCGGACAGCTTCACGGGCTAGAAGCTGCACCTCTTGCGGTGCATTCGGCCACATTTCGGCAAGCAGCGTATCTGCAGCATCAATAAGCCAATCAATATCATGCCTGCCCTGTTGATGACTTATATCTGTCCGCAGGCCAATGCGGCTGGATAGCTGATCAGATCCGGCAAGCCGCGTTAGAATATCTGGATTACCAATGAGGGCAATAGGAATGCCGGTTGAGTCATAGAGGTCGAACAGCCAGCGCAAACCACTAAGTGTAGCACGCTGGGCATTGTCAACTATAAGCAGCCTCTCGCTTTGCGCGAGCCTTTGGTGGATTACACTGTCTTTGGTTCCGTGTCTTTGACGGTTATAGTTGCGCACCTTAAGAGTATCAAACAGAAACCTGATAATACCCCAATTATCCCCATGACCTTCTGTGAGTGTGATAAGTATCGCACTTTCGTGTGTGGAGGCGTAATGCTGAGCAGCAGTTGTTTTGCCCATCCCCGCCGGGGATGTTACAAGGCCGATGTCGCACGTCTCACGGATAAGGTCAAACAAAGTCTGTGCGCGTTGGGTGCCAACTGTATCAAAATAAAACGCATGCCATGTTTGGCGGCGTTCGTGCGCGTTCAGCATATCAGTGATCGCACTCTCTACTGCTTCGCGGTTACCGCTCATGGTGCTGGCGAGGTAGCGTGAGATGGTGGCCTCGTTGTAGCCTGTGCGACGGGCTACCTGGGCCATGGTGGTGCTGCTCTGCTGCATCCAGAGGGCAAGTCGATCGCGGGTGGTGGTGAGGTTACCAGTCTTCATTTTGGATGTCCTGTGCGTTGGGGGTTACGAGAGACAAAAAGGGGTCGGGAGAGGAGGAGTGCTTGCGGCGTGAGGAGGAATGGGCTGTTTGCGCAGGCGGCTCGATCAGGGTTTCGGTGTAGTGTATTGCGGCCAGCCGGTCGTCGGCAGCAGCTTTGTGGCGTTCGATAACCGGGGCATTGAGGCCAGCGGTGACGCGAGCCTGGGCTGCTTGCAGAACCTGCACATTGACAGTATCGAGGGGGCTAACGCTCGCCCACTGCGGCGCAACACCAATAATGCTGCCGGAGCTGGCGCAGGCCACGAGGGCTTTATCCGGCTGATAAGGAAGTACCCAGATTGCATACTCCTGCCCAGGGGTGAGTGCCATGCTGGAGCCATCGGGGCATGTAACTACGCCAATGTAGCGGTGGTCGCCGGGTCCCAGATCGCGCGACTGAAACTGTATGAGGTGGTTAGGGCGGACAGTGACGGTCTTTGCCCTTTCCATGCCCAGTAGCTGAGCTATGCCCCAGAAGGGAATTCTGACAAGATCGTTTTTGTGGCTGTGCCAGACTTCCTCAGGGGACCACCGTCGCATACGTGTATGGTCTGGTGTGCGTGCAGCTTCGCGGGCCAGCGCCTGCATGGCTGGGGGCAGTTGCGCTATGGCGTGGATAGATTGCCAGTTGCCGCGTCCATCCACCGACCATTCCGGCTCGATCCATTCGTTGGCCTCCCAGCCTTCCATGGCGTGATCAGTGCGGCTGAATATCTCCTGGTATATGGTTTGTATCGCACGTGCATAGCCAGACCACGAGAGCCCGCCATAGTAAAGCCTCTCACGCACGGGATCTGGCAGCTTGTCGGTTGCTTTCAGCACATACTTCGCCCACTTGTTCATGCCGTCCAGCTCCTCGGGGCGGTCTATGCGGGCATTGCCTCCGGTTTGGCCCGGCAGCATGGCCGCGCCGTAGTGGGCGAGCCGGTGCGATGACTCAATCAGGGCCTTGACGCGAAAGTTGCCCTTGCCGCTGCCGTCGAACATTCCGCCATGTACGGCTTTGCCGATGATAGCCGCATCGCGGTACTGTATGAGTCCGCCTGTGAGCTGGTCGATCACCTTGCGCACCGGAGCCCGGATTGCGGCGGTTCCATACTCGACGCACCAGACAGAGCCCCCCTTGTGGAAGCCTACGCCGGTAAGCACATGGCAGACGAGCCAGAGCATTTCGAGCTCGCTCAGGCTCTCGTGTGTGCCATCGGGCCGGGGGATGCGCGGGCGCATGCCAAAGGCTATCTTATGGGTGCTGGCTACATCGATGCAGGCAAACTCCAGCGGCCGCACCAGGGCCTCGGCATAGCCGGGCATGGCTACCAGTATATCGTGCCACATGTCGTCGAACTGGTAGAGCTGCCCCGGCAAAAGCCCTGCCCTCGTAGAATACACGCCGGGTATGTAGCGGCGGGCTGCCTTGGGGCCTACCCGTGCCAGCGTCAGCTCGTAGGGGGTTGCCGCGGCATAGCGCTGGAAATTGCGGTAGGTCATGCCCGGGGGGATCCATCCCATGGGGACCTCTGCCGGGGGGCGTTCGCCCGGGTAGCAGAGGCGCCAGATATCGCGCCAGTTGCCGAGCCCCGGGAAGTGTACTCCGCGCCTGATGTCGCGTATCAGGGCTTGCCAGGCGCTGCGGTTGCTGCGCTGGTGGCGTTCGCAGTAGGTGCGGTAGAGGTTGTCGAGCTTGGCGCGGGGCACCTCCCTGGCAGTGTCCGGGGCTTTGGCTTTATCGATCAGGATGCGCCAGTCGCGATCCACCTCCAGCCAGGCGTAGTATTTGCGCCGGAGGTTGTCGTAGCTCCAGCCGCGTACTCCTTGCATGGAGGTTGCAAGCCGCCTGCAAGCGGCAGCTTTGTTGGGGGTAGCGTCTATTTTCTGCATTGCCTCTTCGAGCGCCCAGACCTCGGCGCGGTGGTCGGGCGAGAGGGCGGCCAGCTCGGGCGAGAGGTTGCCGGCAGCGCAGGCAGGCTCTGCGGCGGCAGGTACCGGGCGGACAAAAAACGAACCGTGAGGGTTGTGCATATCGGGGGTGCTCCTTTTCTCTTAGAGGTTTGCCTTGGCATAGGCTTTGCGCAAGGCCCGCTGTATTTCGTCGGCCGCAGTGCGCAGGGCGGCGGCCAGTTGCTCCTGCTGGTCGAGGTCGAGCAGCAGCCAGCTCTTGCGCATTACCGCCTCGGTGGTTACGCGGGTGCCCAGCCTTTCCCAGGTGGTTATGGCCAGCTCGCGTTTTTCCTTGGCAGTCAGGCTTTTGCTCTCAGTGCCGGCTGGCTCGGGCTCCTTCGGGGCCAGGTGCTCCAGCATCATTAGCACTTCGGCCGGCAGCTCCGGCGCCGCCTGTTGCAGCGTCTCCCCGGCCGCTACGGTGCTGCCCTCTGCCAGCAGGCGCTGCTGCTGGTGCTGGGCCGCCGCGATCTGCTCCGGCGCGATGCTGGCGATATGCGGCCACACCTCGGCCGCCATCAGGGCTCGGTCTTCCAGAAAGCCGCGCGCCGATTTGAGGTAGCGCCGGATCGTGCGTGGATGGCGGTGGGGAAAGGCCGCAGCAATCGCGCCGCCCCACTCTCCGTGGGGGATGTATTCGCGCGTTACGATCAGGCCGATGCCGGCCCGCAGCGCATAAAAGCGGCCGACCTCGGCATTGGTTATGTCTTGCCCGATCTGCGCCAGCAGCGCATGCAGCAGGGCCGGGTCTGCCGGTGGCGGCGGGGTGGCGGCATCGGCCGGCAGTATCTCCACCGCTGCCGGGGTGTCCCAGGCTTCGGCAGTGGCGGGGGTGGCGGGGGCGGCAGGGGGGGCTTTGGCAACGTGTTTCATTTTGGGTGGTTTTTCCTTTAATTAAGGGGGAGGGGGTTTTCAGGCCGGGTCTTCGGCGGTGCCGTCATCGGCCACAGCGGCGATATTCAGCAGTATGCTCTGCCACTCGCCATTGCTGCCGCGTACCCGTAGCGAGAGCAGGTTCTTGCCGCGCCGGCTCTCGATCGATTCGCGTATCAGGTCCATCGCCTGCTGCCAGCGCTTGTGGCGGATTTTGAGGCGGAAGAGCCCCATCACCCGCGCCTGGGAGAGCAGCCCATCGCTCGTGGGCCGGAATACCCCGCGCAGCAGCTCGGCCAGGTCCCGGTCTATCCCGGTGGCCTTCTCGGCAATCATCTCCTCTATTATCTCCTGCGCCACCCGCAGGCGTTCATCAAAGCGCAGCTCGTAGCGGGCCGCACGGGCCACCTGTATGCTGCCATCGAAGGATGAGAACTGGAAGTTCCCCCGCGTGCCGGGCTGCCGCCCGCCGCTGCGGTGCTCGGCCGCCATGGCCTCCAGCGTCTCGATATCGGCCGCAGTTTCGCGGTAGATGCGATCGATCGCCTCCTGCCCCTTGAGCCAGCGTGCCAGGCAGCGCCGGGCGAGCTGGTCGCGCTTGCGGTCGTAGGGCTTTACATAGCGGCGCGGCACAGCCTGGCCGGCGCTGTCTATCATCATGTTTTTTGGTGGTGTGGTGTTTGCAGGTAGTGTCATGGTATGTGTACCTCTTGTGTGTGTGTGGTGAATGAGTGTGGTGCCTCAGGGGGCCAGTATGTTGGAGCTGCGCATTATCATCTCCTCCAGCGTCAGGAAGTTCTTCCGCTGGGGGTCAAACGCCCGCTCCAGCCGCACCACCACGCGCGTATTGCGGCGGCGCACCCCCTTGCGCGAGGTGTTTATGGTTAGCAGTGTGCCATCGGCGGCATAGTACTCGGCCTGGCGGCGCGAGATACCCAGCCACTCCGCCACCTCTGCCAGGCGCATGGTGCGCTTCTGCGGCAGAGTGCGGCGCAGATCGGCCAGCGTTTTGTGTCCGGTTGGTGTTGGTGTTGTTGTGCTCATTTTGGTTGCTCCTGCAGTTGGCTCATGGCGTTGGCCTCCAGGCCGCAGCTTTTGGGGGTGCGGCCGGTGCATATCATCCAGGCCACAGCCGGCACTATCCAGAGCGGGGCCGTAGCCAGCAGCACCGCGGCGGCCACCAGGGCGGCCAGCGTGCCGCCTGCAGCCCGGCGGCGGCGGGTGGCGGGGTGTGGCATTTGCGGCTCCAGCCAGGGCGCAGTGCAGCAGCCAGCCAGGCGGCGGTGGCTAATGCTCTGGCGGTAATCTCCCAGCGTGCCGTACCAGCCACAGGCGCGGCAGCGGTAGAGGGTGGGTTTTCTCATGGTGTGGCCTCCAGTTCTGGGTTTTCTTTACCGGCTATCGCCGTGCGGATATTGGTGTTGTAGCCATCCTGCCAGCCAAGGTATTGGGCTGTTTGGTTTTTCCGGGGCCTTTGTAGTGCTTTAGCCTTGGTGGTTTCGGGGTAGTGTTTGGCGATATATTCGGCGGTAGCTTTGTCGTGCAGGCACACGAGCGCCGCCGTGTTATCTGTTTTTTGTGCCTGGCTCAGCTTCCAGTTTAGAGCTATGAAAAACGCGTTGATAAACTCATCCCTGGCATTTTTAGAGCGTAGTTGTTTTTTGTTCTTTTTCAGGCAGCGCCTGCACTCCCGGCAGAGAAAGGCAAACACATGTCGTGCTATCTCTATGTTTGTGGCTGTGCCGATCCACCAGATGCGGGTGTTGGACACAATTGCAGTTACATAGAAGTATTCCCGGATAATTGATCGCGCCCATCTGTGCAGCCGCGTAGTGTAGCGCTTCTGCTCTACCACTTCTGTTATGTCGGTATCGAGGCTGGTTGCAATATCCGAGTCGCGGCACCGTTCCACCTCCAGCCCGTGCGCCGTCGCCAGTTCGTGTGCTTTGAGTATGGCCGCCTCGGCCTCGGCCTGGTGCGGGCTTTCGGCCAGGCGCAGCAGCTTGGCAATGCGTTTGGCAATAGTTTCGCTCACTCTGCCACCTCCTTTGCCGTGCTTGTGCGGGTATTCCAGCGGCGGGCGGCCTCGGCCAGGGTGGGGCCTTCGGCGCATACATAGCCGGCCGGGCACCGGAGGTGTGCGCAGCGTATTACATGGGAGTAGAAGAGGAGGCCGTTTTGCCAGTGCTGCGGTGCCCCGCCGCAAAAGGGGCAGGGCAAGAGCGGCGGGGCATCGCCACCGCCGCCAGCCCGGGTGGGTGCCGGGCTATCGCGCCGGGCGGGTGTTTTGGGTACCAGGCGCGGGGCTGCCCTGGGGTATAGATCGGGGCGCGGATCGGGCAGAAAGGTAAGTTGCTTGCTCATGGTGTGGCTCCTTGTGTGGTTTTGTGGTGGGGCTCCTGCTACAATCGGGGCAGAAGGGGGACCGATGAATAGACAAGAATATGAGGAATATCTGGTTTACGTGCGCCAGCGGGAGGCTGCGGTAGAGGCACTGGGAAGGCTACTGCTGACCCTTGCGATAACGGCACTGTCAATAGCCACACCACTTCTGGCGGCAGGGGCTGCACCAGTATCTCGAACAGGCTGGCTAAAGGCAGCACTCCTAGCGCTATGCCTTGGTGCTCTTGCCAGCGGGGTACGCATACATGCCGGAGTGCGGATTGCGAGATGCATTGTAGAAACATTGCTTGCGCAGCACGCATCCGGGCACTATCCAGCGCCGATTGCCTGCCCCCTGAAGTGGCACGAAAAACACGCCGAAAAATTCTCATACATCTGCTACGTTTGCGCGCTGGTTGCTTTTGCCCTGGCTGTGCTGCTCTAGCGCTGGCTGGCTTGCTCATTCCTCCACCTCGCCTTCTCCTGTGGCAGTGTCCGGACTGTACCGCTGGATGCACTGGGCGCGGCGGCCATTGCTTACCCAGATAGTCAGGGGGCCGTAAAGGTGGCAGGTTTCTGCGGCCACCTGCATCTGTTCGGGCAGGTGGCGGATGTGGTGGGCAGCCACCCGCGAAGAAGTTTCCACCACTGCCACGCACCAGGCGGAGGGGTTTTCCCGCTGGTAGCGGGCCGCAAAGGTGGCAATATCATCGGCTCGGGCATTGCCCTGTTTGGCCTGCATCCAGGCTGTGTTATCGGGGTGGTCTATCAGTCTCATGCTCTGGCTCCTGTGTGTGTGGTGGGTTAGTAGGTATCGGCGGTTTCGTAGTGTATGCCCAGGCGCTGTAGCTTCCGGGCCAGCTCTTTGCCGGGCGTACGTTCGCCGCGGATCACGCGGCTGAGGTGCCCGGGGCTTACGCGTAGCTCCCGCGCGGCGCGGTTTATGCCCCGTAGCTGGTATTCGCGCGTAATGGTGTAGTCTTTGGTTTTCATGGCTTTTGTCCTTTCCCCCGCAACGGTCTTGCGCTAACATTGCGGCGACTGTTGCGGGCTTCACAGCGCAACTTACTAGGTTCACTAGAGCGTGTCAAGAGGAAAACTAGAAATGAGCGAATTATTTTCTAGCCGGCTTAGAAAAGCTCGTGGCGAAAAATCTCAAGGTGAGGTTTGTCAGGCACTGGACATAAAGCAGGGAACATACAGCACATGGGAGTTAGGCAGATATCAGCCATCTTTTGAAGTTTTGGTAAAACTGGCTTGTTATTTTGGGGTAACGACAGATTGGCTACTAGGTATGCCAATAAATGAAACTAGCGAAAAACTTGCATCCAAAAAACTTGAATGTGCCAAAAAGGCTTTTTTTAAGCTGACAGAAGCAGTCAAGGAGTTGGAGGGGGCTCTATGACAAGCAAAAAAAAGAAAAAGTATGATTCGGATATATTTATTACACTTTTAAGCGAATACGCTAACTATGCCGATATATCTTGCGAAAATGAGAAGGCAAGAGACTTAACTCGCGTCAGGGAATTGCGGCAAGCAGGCCTTATATCTGGCGTAAAGATCGGCAATATAACTGCGCTAGACTCTATTACATATACTGGGCGCTTGGAGCTTGAACGTTTAAAGGCAGAACGAAAAAGCAAAAGATGGTGGATTAGGTTACTAAAAGTTGTGGCAGCTTTTTTGACATATTTTCTCGGGTTTTTATTGGGGGCAATTACACCGGTACTCTCGAAAGTTATTGAATCTAAAGTGATAAAGTAGCAGCCGCAATATTTTTAGCCTTGTGGCAGTGTCTGTACGCTGCCTTTTTCCAAAACGGACAGCCTGTCCGATTTGATTTCCGGTGCCCTGTGGCAGTGTCTCTACGCTGCCTTTTCCAAAACGGACACCCTGTCCGATTTGAGTTCTGGTGCTTTGTGGCAGTGTCTCCACCCTGCCATTTTCCAAAACGGACACCCTGTCCGATTTGATTTCCGGCGGCCTGTGGCAGTGTCCGCACTCTGCCTTTTTCCAAATGCGACAGGGTGTCGTATTTGAGTTTTCGTGCCTTGTGGCAGTGTCCTCACGCTGCCTTTTTCCAAATGCGACAGGGTGTCGTATTTGAATTCCGGTGCCTTGTGGCAGTGTCCGCACCCTGCCATTTTCCAAATGCGACAGGGTGTCGTATTTGAATTCCGGTGCCCTGTGGCAGTGTCCGCACCGTGCCTTTTTCCAAAACGGACACCCTGTCCGATTTGATTTCCGGCGGCCTGTGGCAGTGTCCGCACTCTGCCTTTTTCCAAATGCGACAGGGTGTCGTATTTGAATTCCGGTGCCTTGTGGCAGTGTCCGCACCCTGCCATTTTCCAAATGCGACAGGGTGTCGTATTTGAGTTTTCGCGCCTTGTGGCAGTGTCCGCACTCTGACTTTTTTCAAATGCGACAGGGTGTCGTATTTGAGTTTTCGTGCCTTGTGGCAGTGTCCGCACCCTGCCTTTTTCCAAATGCGACAGGGTGTCGTATTTGAGTTTTCGTGCCTTGTGGCAGTGTCCTCACGCTGCCTTTTTCCAAATGCGACAGGGTGTCGTATTTGATTTTCAGTGCTCTGTGGCAGTGTCCTCACGCTGCCTTTTTCCAAATGCGACAGGGTGTCGTATTTGAGCTTTCGCGCCCTGTGGCAGTGTCTGTACGCTGCCTTTTTCCAAATGCGACAGGGTGTCGTATTTGAAATTTGCGGGGCGTATCGGGTAAATTCGGGCTGTTTTCAGCCTTTTTCGGCTGTTTTCGGGTGTTTTTGGCCTGTGGCAGGGTCTCCACCGTGCCATTTTCCCCAAATGCGACAGGTGTCGTATTTGAAGTTTCCGCGGTTTTCTGCGCTTTCCGCGGCTTAATATCCGGGCTGTGTGTGGCAGGGTCTGCACGCTGCCGCCCGTGGCAGAGTCTGCACCTTGCCGCTGCGGCGGCGGCGTGCCCGGCGGTCACGCCCTACCTTGGTGTTCTTGGCGGTCTTGGCGGTCTTGGCGGTTAGTTTTTTGCAAAAGGGACAGGGTAGCCGTTTTGAGGGGTTTTTTGCTTTTTGGGGTGTTTTTGGCCTTTTTTCCGGCTTTTTAGTGCATTTTAAGCGCAAGTTGCGCAAGTACGTACAGGCAAGGGGGCCGGAGGGTGGGATAATGGGGCTGTTTTTGCCGGCAGTGGCTCCTTGTGTGTAACCCCATATTCCACGCCAGAAAAAAAACGAACCGTAGGCAAGCCCCGCCGGGCGGCAGTTGCTCCGGGCCGCCCGGCGGGGGGCGCTGCGCTACGTGCCGGCAGCCGGTTTTTTGGAGAATGAGTGTGAGCAAAAGAGAAAGCAGCCTGTAAGCGTATGAGCCAGTTTAGCCCCCCGGTGGAGATTGCCGCCTTTATCGCCTGTGCCTACTTTAGCGTGGCGCTCTTTAATGCCCTCTCGCGGGCCTGGTTTACGCTGCGCGGCAAGCCCACGCCGCAAGAGCAGCAGGCGGCCACGCAGGGCGTGGGCGAGAGGGTATCGCGCACGGAGGTGTGCCTGGCAGACCACGCCCGGCGGCTGGAGGCGCTGGAGGCGCTGCAGCAGCGCCAGAGCGACTTGCTGCGCGAGGAGATCGACAAGGTATTCCGCCGCGTAAATAGCGTGGCCGATGCTGTGGCCGGCTTTGGCGGAGAGCTGCGTGCTCTGCGGATGCAGCTGGCCCAGATGGGCCGCCGGGGCGGCAGCAGCAGCCGGGCAGCAGCGGCAGAGGGGGAGGAGGAGTAGCAGCCATGGGCAAGAGGGTAGATGCAGAGCTTTGCCGGGCCATAGGCACGGTATTGGCAGAGAGCGGGGGGCGTGCCCTTACGGTGCGCCAACTGGCTATTTATGTGGCGCCTTTTGTGCGGGTGGCGGCCTCTGTGGCCGATTGCCAGGGCGCAGTGGCGCACCTGGAGCGGCGCGGCGACCTGCGCCGCCTGGCAGACCCGGACGACCCGGAGCTGCTGAGCTACCTGCTTACCCCCGCGGGGGTGGGCCGGTTTGGAGTGTAAGAGAGGGAGAGAGGGGAGCATAGTATAAATTGCGCAAGGCACGCACAGATTCGCCCCTCGCGGCACTGGCACCGGCCCAGCAAGACGAGCTTTTCGCCGTACTCCGTACCATGCCGTATGGCCGTGCCGCCGAGTGGGTGCTGGAGCAGTGGGGCATAGAGAGCAGCCCCTCGGCCCTGGCCCGCTGGTGGAAGCGGGAGAGCCGCAGCCGCCTGCGGGCGCAGATCCGGCGCGATATCGACCTCTCCACCCAGTTCGACACGATTGCCGATGAGGAGGTGCTGGATGAGCGTATGCGCAAGGCCCTCAAGGATGGCTTTTTCCGCTACGTGGCGGCAGACGATAGCGCCGCCGCGCTGGAGTTTGCCCGCATGGCACTACGCGCCAACCACGGCGCCAACGAGGCTGCCCGCATAACCCACCTGGCCGAGGCCCAGCGCCTGGCACGGGAGAAGTTTGAGGCCGCCGAGGCACGGCTGGGAGAGATAAAGAACACGGTGGAGGATGCACAGCTAAGCGCCGAGGAGCGCGAGGCACGCATCCGGGAGATTTTCGGGCTGTGAGTATCAAGAGCCCCATAGAGCTGCTGCTGCCATACCAGCGCCGGATCTACGATGACCGGGCGCGGTTTGTGGCATGGCTGGCAAGCCGCCAGGTGGGCAAGAGCTTTGGCGGTGCTGCCCGCTGCGTGCGCGATGCCATGACCACCGCCAAGACGGATGTGCTGGTGGTATCGCCCTCGGAGCGGCAGAGCTACGAGGCGGTGCTGAAGTGCCGCGACTGGAGCGAGGCTTTCGATTTTGCCATTGCCGAGCAGCTCGATGAGCGCGATGCCCCCGGCGCACTGATGAAGAGTGCCACAATCGTGTACCCCAACGGCAGCCGCATTATCGCCGTGCCGGGCAAGCCGGATACGGTGCGCGGATTTTCAGCCCATGTGTGGATGGATGAGTTTGCCTTTTTTGAAGACCCCGATGCTACCTGGAAGGCAATCTTCCCCTCGATAAGCAACCCGCTGCGCGGGCAGAAGCGGCTCTTTATCAGCAGCACGGCCAATGGCAAGGGCGGCCGGGGGGCGCGGTTTTACCGCATCTGCTCAGGGCAGTCCAGGGGCTGGAGCGTACACACTACCACCATTCTCGACGCTGCGCCGCACCTGGGCACAGATGTGGAGGAGCTGCGCGAAGCTATCGATAGCGACGAAGCCTGGGCGCAGGAGTACATGTGCGAGTTTATCGATAGCTCCAACGTACTGCTGCCCTACGACATTATCGCCCTGGCCGAGAGTGCCGAGGCCACCACCTATGCCGATCCCGCCATCTTTGCGCCGGAGAGCCGGGCACAGCTCTATCTGGGGATCGACTTTGGGCGGATACACGATCCCACCGTCTGCTGGACGCTCGAGAAGGTGGGCGATGTCTCCTACACCCGCGAGGTGCTGGTACTGCGCGGCATGAGCACGCCCGACCAGGAGGCAGCCCTGAACCACCGCATAGCCGCTGCCCGCCGCGTGGTGCTGGACTATACCGGCCCCGGCATCGGCCTCGGCGATTACCTGGTAAAGACCCACGGCGAGTATGCCCCCCAGCAACACAAATTCGGCAAGGTGGAGCTGGCTACCTTTACAGTCAATTTCAAGCGCGAGATTTTCCCCCGGCTGCGGCGTGCCTTTGAGGCACCCACCCGGCTGCGGGTGCCGATCGATGTGGAGGTGCGCGAAGACCTGCACGAGATGCAGCAGATCGTACGCAATGGCCAGTACAACTACATGGCCCGGCGCACCGCCGAGGGCCACTCCGACCGCTGCACCGCCCTGGCCCTGGCCTGGCGGGCCGCAGCGGCTGCACAGGCCCCCACCTTTATGCCGCGCCCCTTCCGCCCCCGCACCGCCTACCACCAGCAGGAGGTAATGTAAGCACCATGAAGCTCTACGATGCCTACGGCCGCGCCATACCCGCCACCTACCGCCCGCTCTACCGCAAGAGCGAGATGGCCGCCTGGGCCGAAACGGTAAACCCCCTGCGCGGCCTCTCGGTAGAGCGGGCCAGCCGCATCTACGATAATGCCCGCATGGGCTCCTATGCCGAGCTGCAGTGGCTCTACAACGAGATCGAGCAGGTAGACCCGATACTGCTGACCGTGGCCGAGCGCCGCGCCACAGCCCAGGTGGAAACAGACTGGACCGTGCGCAAGGTAGATGCCGCCCGCGCCCGCGGCTACAGCGAGGCCCTGGCCACAGAGCAGCAGGCCTACCTGACTCTGGCCTATGCCGAGGCCGACCGCGCCAACATGGCCAGCGCTATCGAGGCCCTGGCGGCGGCCTTCTTCCGCGGATTTGCCCACGTGCGCCCGCTCTACGGCAGCGCGGGCAAAGCGCTGGCGGGGTTCGAGCTGCTGGATGGCTGGAACTTCTGCCGCGATATCCCTACCGGCCGCTGGTACTGGAACCCCGATGCCAGCTCCACCTTTGGCGGCAGTGCCAACCTGCAGCCCATACCGCGCGGCGAGCTGGTCAGCATCGTGCGCCCGCGCCATATCGATTACCCCGCGCTCGAGATCTACATCCGCCGCAGCCTGGGGGATAAGAAGTATGGCCTCTTCCTGGAGCGCTACGGCGTGCCCCCGGTGGTGATAGTGATGCCGCCCGATACCGACCCCGAGCGCGAGGATACCTACATGCAGGCCGCCCAGGGCGTGGCCGAGGGCGGCAGCGGCGCCGTGCCCCATGGCAGCAGCGTACACTATGCCAGCGAGGCCCGCGGGGCAGACCCCTTTACGGCCTTTCTGGAGCGGCAGCAACAGCTGATAGTGCTGATGGCCACGGGCGGCCTGCTTACCAGCCTTACCGGGGCCACCGGCATCGGCCAGGGTGCTACCGAGGCACACGAGGCCACCTGGCGCACCATCATCCGGCGCGATTGCCGGCTGATAGCCACGGCCTTCAACCGCGTGATCAACAAGGCGCTGCTGGAGGCGGAGTTTCCCGGCCGTCCGCACCTGGCGTATTTCGATTTTAGCGACCCCCCGCCCACGGCCAAAGAGGTGTTCAAGACGGCCGCCGCCGCCCGCGAGAGCGGCTACCGCATCCGCCAGGCTGATCTGGAGGAACAGAGCGGCTACAGCCTGGAGCTGGTAGAGAACCCCGAACAGCCCGGCCCATACTCCTACAGCGGCCTGGCCAACAAGGCCGACCACCCCGCCCAGCCTGCCCCGGAAGGCACCGCTACAGAGCCGGAGGAGGCCGCCCTGGAGGCCCTGGTACTGGCCCGCCGCCTGGAGCTGGCACCGGTGATAGACCGCCTGCTCGATGCCCTGGCCGAGCCCGACCCCGCCACCCTCCAGCGTGCCCTGGCCGCCCTCTACCAGGACCTGCCGCAGCTTGCCGCCGCCGCTGCCGGCAGCAGCCCCGCTACAGATACTGCCACCGCCGCCATAGCCCGCCTGCTGGCCGGGGCCGTGGCCGAGGGCTACCACCAGCAGCCGCAACAGCCCCACAAAGGATAACCCACTGCCATGTCCACCACTGCCACTGCCACCACCAACGCCCAGAGCGCCATAGAGCCCGCCACCCAGCCCCAGAGCTGGTGCCATATAGCCCCCTACGGCACCTACCGCTACATGCGCCACAAAGATGGCGAACCCCTGCTGGATGCCGATGGCCAGCCACTCTATGGCCAGCAGGTGCTGGATACGCAGGCCCTCCGCGGCATACTGGCCGCCTGGGACCCCGCCACCCCCCTGCTGGTGGATCGCGAACATTGGTCCATGGACCAGCAGCGGGCCGATAGCGCCGCCATGGCCTGGGTGGTAGAGCTGGAGCTGCGGGCCGATGGCCTCTGGGGGCTCCTGCGCTGGACCGATATCGGCTATGCCGAGGTGGTCAACCGCCGCCTGCGCTGGCTCTCCCCGGTCTGGGACCTGCTGGAAGATGGCCGCCCCGAGAAGCTCCTCTCCGTGGGGCTTACCAATACCGCCCGTTTCAAAGATGCACTCGCTCCGGTAGTCAACAAGGCAGACCCGCCGGAAACCACCCCCCAACCACCCCCGCCGGGCCTTGCCGGCAACAGCACCACAAAGGACCCGACCGACATGGAAAAATTCATCACCCTGCTCGGATTGCCCGAAGACGCCACCGAAGAGGACGTCCTCGCCGCTATCCAGGCGCTGCTCACCGAGCGTGCCGAGGCCGAGGCCGCCGCCCTCAACAGCGAGGCCGAAGAGGCCGCCGAAGAGAACGAAGACATCATCCAGAACAAGGCCGACTTCATCGCCCTCTACCGGCAGTACCCCGAGGCCGCCCGCGCCATGCTGCGCACCCTCCAGCGCAACAAGCCCCAGGCTGAGCCCCCGGTAACCAACCGGGCCGAGGCCCGGCGCCCCTCCTTCCTGGATGCCGCCACCGGCGGTGCCAGCGCAGTAAAAAACAAGCTCGAAATCTTTCGCGAGATGCCCGAGGGCGCCGCCAAAGATGCCTACCAGCGCGAACACGGCGCCGAGCTGCTGGCACTCGAGCGCAGCACCACCGCCGCCGCGCAATAGCCAGCCGCAGCCGCACAGCAAGAAAGGAACACCATACCCATGGCCAACACACTTACCAATATGCAGAGCCGTATCTTTGCCGATACGGTAGTACTGGAGACCAACGCCATCGTTACCCAGCTCGCCGCCTTCTCGATGGGGCTCAACCGCGAAGCCGGGGAAAAGGGCGATGTAGTCCGCGTGCCGGTCCTCGGCACCGTCGCGGCGGACGATTTCGATCCCGTGAACAATAACTACGCCTCCGGCGGCCATACCGATGAGGGCGTGGACATACCCGTAAACCGCCACAAGGTGGCCAAGGCCGGCTACACCGACCGCGAGTTTGCCGAGAGCCCGGTAGACTACTGGCAGGGCAAGGGCCGCCAGTGCTCGCGCGGGCTGGCCGTGGCCGTGGTGGAGGATGCCTTCGGCCTCGTAAACGGCCAGTACCAGCGGGCCGTGGACCTGCCCCTGGCGGAGTTTGGCACGGCCGTGGTTACGCAGCTCGTAACCCTGGCCGAGGAGAACGATATCGACCCCACGCAAGCCTCGCTGGTGCTTACCGGCGTGTACTACTCCAAGCTGCTGGAGGAGCTGGATGCCACCCGCTACGGCAGCCCCGAGGCTATCCAGCGCGGCATCATCCCCAACCTCTATGGCTTCGGGCAGATCGTGCGTGCCCCGCTGCTCTCCCGCGCCCAGCCGGAGCTGGGGGGCTTTATCTCGCTCCCGCAGGCACTCGGGGTGGGCATGCGCTACCTGCAGCCCCAGAGCCCCGGCGTGTACGAGGAGACCGGCCAGGCCTACGACGACGATAGCGGCATTCTCTTTGGCATCCGCCGCTTTGGCGAGGCCGCCACCGGCAAGAACCACCTCGCGGTGGAGGCACTCTACGGTGCCAAGCAGATCGACCGCAAGGTACTCATCCGCCTCAAGGCTGGCTGAGTGCCCCGCGGCAGCCAACCCTAACCCCCGAAAAAGAAAGCACAGACAACCATGAACAGAAAACGTCTCTACATCCTCTCGGCACTCATCCTCTGCCTTGGCGTTGGCGTAGTGCTGGCCAACGGCTTTGCCGTGGCCGTGCTCAGCCAGCCCGGCCAGCGTACGCTGCCGCCGGCAGTAGATGCCGCGCAGGTGGTGGCGCTGGAGGTGCTCGGCGGCGATCCTGCCGATGGCACCGTTACCGTCTCGCGCGTAACACACAACCGCGCCGCCACCAACGCGGTGGCCACTCTCACCCTCAGCGGTGGTGTGGCCAGCGAGGTTATCACCAACGGGCTCTGGCTCATCCGTGGCGATACGCTCCTCTGGGGCGGCTCCGCCACCGGTGGCACAGTGCGCGTATACCTCAAGCGCTAGGGAGGGCTTGCAGCATGTCCACCGTCGCCTGGATCAGCCTCACCCCCGCCGATATCGACTCGCGCCTCTCAGCCGCCGAGCGCAGCGCCCTGGCGCGTGCCACCGGCGATGCGGCCGAGCTGATCCTGGCCGACGTGCTGGCCGGCATCGAAGCCACCGTGCGTGGCTACATCCGCGCCCGGCGCGATGCCATCATGGCCCCCAGCGGCATACCGCCCTCCTTGCGCGATACTGCGCTGGATCTGGCCGTGCCGGCCTACAGCACCCGTGCCGGCGGCATATTGCTCGACCCCAAGGGAGCCCGCGCCAAGGCCCGCGACGACGCCCTCAAACGCCTCGAAGACGTAGCCGCCGGCACCTTCCGCGTGGAAACCCCGGCCAACCCCCACTCCGCCACCGGCAGTGCCACCCCGCTGCCCGCCATCAAAGTACCGGAGAGCATCCTGTGATGAGTATAAAACACCCCCTCCTGGCCACCCTTGCAATAGCCCTGCAAGCCCTTTGCAGCCTGGGTGGCATTACCCGCGAAATCCGCTGGGACGTGGCCGCCGAGGAGCATGAGGTAAAGCCCAAGGATGTGGACATACTGCGGGGCGACACAGTGGTACTCTCCCCGCGCCTCATGCATGGCGGCAAGCCGGTAGCCCTGCCGCCCGGAGCCGTGGGCACCTTTTACTGGCAGACCAACGGCATGCACAACGCCTGGTGGAGTACACCGGCAGTGGCTGCCCCCCCGGAAGCAGAGGGGCGGATAGTTGCCACCTGGGTACCTGCCATGGATAGCGGGGCTCTGCACTATACCTGGTTTGTGGCAGTACAGCAGGAGGGCACCCGGGCCTATCGGGCCTCTGGGACCATACGCATGCGCCCCAGCCCCGGTGCCGTGCCCAACGAGCTGCCCCTGCCGCGGCAGAGTATAGACTTTGCCACGGTGGAGATCATCAACCCGCCCTGGACTGGCGAGATAGAGGCCGCCCTGGCCGACCTCTCGCTGAGCCTGCCGGGCGGCTATGCCAGCCCGGATTACTGGTGGATCACCTACAGCGACATTTATGCCGACAAAACAAATACACTCGAACGGTTGGGCGATATTTTCATCCTCTTCGCCAGCGGCAGCTCCATTTATGACAAGCGGCTTGAGGTGGAGGTTAATGCCCGGATGCTCGACAACGCCCTGACGCCTCCGGACGTGACGTGGAGCATCGTGGCTTCCTCCGTGCCTGTTGTGCTGGATGGCGACGTGGTGCAAGCCCCGCTGCAGGAGGGGGCCGTAACTGTCGAGGCGGATGCCGGGGAGAGAGGCATCAAACGGCAGGCCATCGTGTTTGCCGAGACGCGAGAGAGAACCGTACTCCAGAACCCGGCCGCAGAGGATGACAGCACGTTCCGCCACGAGCTCACATTCAGTCTTGCGCAGAAACTCAACTCCGCACCCAACGACAGAATATCGCACTATCAGTACTGCCGGAATGCCGACAAAGACTTTCTCGACGCCTTCCAGCTCTACGGCACCAACGGTGCCAACGACGATGCCGTGCTGCCGACGGTGGCCAACAGAACCTTCTTCGACAAAGGGATCGGCGACCAGCTGCGCTGCGTGACAGCCTGGCGTGGAGATCACTACGCACACGCTCCATACGTTGTAATCGCACCGCATTATGCGGTGGGGGCAGCGCATTTTGCCAAGAGCTACACGCGTACCTGGTGGTGCTTCGACCGCGACACCGATGACTTCCGCTATGCCGACTGGGACCCCGCTGCCGGCAAAAATGGCGTAATCGGTACCGTGCGCGATGTGAGCATCCACCGCTTTGCCGAGGCAATGCCGCAGAGCATGATCGTGCATGTAATGCGCAACAGCGAGATCAAAAAGCTCTCGCCCTCAGTTTTCTCGCGCACCATGGTGCTCGGCCATACCTGCCACAACACCGTGGCTCCCTACGGCATCATGCCGGGCGAAAACGTGCTGCACCAGTCTGTAACCCATACGGACTGGCACGAGGGGTTCCGCGCGTCGTGGGATAATGTGCGGTTTGGCAAGTGGATCATGCCCGATGAGGTAACAGCCCTGCTGCCGGGTACCTGCCACACGCCACACCTCTGGGATAGCGGGCACCCGATCTTCTGGGTGATGCCCACCGAAGACACGCTCGTGCTTGCCGGCACCTGGACCACCGCATACGGCGGCAGCAACGCCTTTGCCAGCGAGGCCCTGCTCGACGCGATCGAGACTATCATCCGGGCCGATAGCGGCGGGGCCGAAGGTCTCAAGTTTATGGAGGCCTCCCTCTTTTTGGAGTAACTGATGATGAAGCTTTTTGCCATACTGTTTGCCCTGGCTGTAGCGGCCGAGTTTGCCCTGGCCGATGATGGGGCTGTGAGGCTCCAGCGACGCGACGAAATAGAGCACCAGCAGGGGGTGCAGAACCGCGTCGATGAGCTTACCTATACCGTGGGGCAGAGTGGAGACACTGCCACGCTCCGCATAGGCACGGCCGAAGCCGGCACCCTGATAGCCAGCGACCCCTACGCCGTGCGCTTTGCGCCCACCCGCCAGCTCGTCGAGTCTGAGTTTTACATCGTGCTGGGCGAGGGCGTAGAGAGCCTGCCCGGACGCAGCATGGAGTTTTTCCCCAATGCCGGGAGCGACATCTATACCAACATCACCCGCCGCGCCTGGGTCCGCCCCATCGACCCTGCCTTCCGCCTCTCTTCTGCCACGGCCGACTTCTCCGCCGTTAGCGGCACATTTCGGATCAACCGGGCCACGGATGAGGGCATCGAACTTACTGCGCGCAACTTCCCCTCGCAGAGCTCCGACATGCAAAACAACACGCCGCGCGTCTCGTGCAGCAATATCGTAGTCTGGGCTTATGCAACCAACGAGCGCACCAGCGTGCTCGACCTGCGCACACAGCACCTCTCCATAATCGACAGCATCGGCGAGATCGACCTCTACGGTCTGCGCGACTGGATACAGCAACGCTACGACCCCCAGACCGCCGACCACTGGAGCGAACACCCCGCCACCCAGACCATAAAAACAGCACGGCAGGAGGTATGGCTGGATAACCACGGCACCCTCCGGCTGGCCTGGCTGGGGGATGACCTGGTGCTGCTCTCGATGGGCTGGCCGCTCTTGCGGATTACGCAGGGCGCAGCCGGCGGGGCAGCGGTGGATGGCTTCGACATTGTGGCGCTTACAGAGGCTGGCGGGGATGTGCTGATAGATGTGGCCGCCGGCCCCTGGGAGGCCGTGAGCGTGCAGCAATCGCCCACGCTGCGCCCCGCCACCTGGACCACCTCCGCCGGACAGCAGAGCAACTACCCTGCCACCATTACCGTGGATGGGCGCACCTGCCACCGCGTGAGGTTTCCGCGCCCGGCTGGCAGCGATACGATGTTTTTCCGGGTTGTCGGCAACCTCGCCCAGACACGCAACCGCATGGCGCTAGGCTATGGCGATACTGTGATCGAGAATAGTGCCACCCTGATAATCGACCCACAGGCCGCACCGGCCACCAGCACCGCACCGGGCAAAACGGGCGAGGTCCGGATAACCGATACACACCTCTACCGCTGCATTGCACCGGACACCTGGCGGCGCATAACACTGGAGGCATGGTAGACACCGTGCCACAAGAAAGGAAACAGAGAGCATGAGACAAACACTGAGGACTATCCCCATGATTGCGGCAGCCTGCCTGCTGGTAGCCTGCACAACCCTGACAGAACTCGGAGTAACCGAGGATCTGGTAGTGGCGGGCGTGGAAGCCGCCCTGACGCGCCAGGGACTGGCCGGGGCAGTGACCCCCGCGCAGACGCGCGAGATCGTGACAATAATCCGCGCCGAACAACGCCTGCAGGAGATAGGCGAAGAAATCGGCCAGGATGAACGGATTACGCAGCGGATTGAGGAGCTGCTGGCCAAATACGTGCAGGATGGGCAGATTGTGGAACCTTCCATCGACGAGATTGATGCCGCAAACAGCGGCGATATTACGCCGGACGAAATTGACCTCTCCACCGTAAAGTGGCACGGCCCGGACGTGCGCGGATGGGCAATCTCCAGCACACTTACTGGTTGCTACACCTCCGGCGACATGCTGCACTTTCCGCACACCAAGGCGGGCAAGTGGCCAGTCAAAGATGGCATGGAAGGCAACATCTGGGTGGTCGCCAAGCTGCCCGATGGCCGCTGGCACGCCGCGAGCTGGGAATGGCTCCGGCCAGGCCAGACCAGCAAGCCCTGGGCCAAGATGGAAAGCGGCCACATCAAGCAGGGAGATTTTGCGGGCTACCAGGTCCGGCGCGGCGAGGAGGTCTATTGCTTCGTTACCGCCCTGGCGCGTCTCAATGCCCGCAGTGTACCTGAGCGCAGTGCCGTGCGCAAAATCGAGTGGAAGTAAGCCAGCATGAGTATCCCCCTCACTGCCATCGTGATCGGTGCGGCCATCCGCGCCATACGGCGCGACCAGTCCAACAGCTACGAGCTGCTGGAGAATTGGACGCTGCCGCTGGTGGACAGGCTATTACCTGCCTACGATGGGCCGCTGATCCGGGTGGAGCCCCTGCCCGCAACGCGCCAGAGCCGCATCACCGTCAAAGCCTACGGCGAGGGCGTCTGCGATGGTGCCACACTGGCACCGGATAGCCCGCGCGGCGTGGTGGCAGGATCGCTGCTGCACGACCCCTGGTACCTTGAGGCAGAGGCCATAGCCGCCGTCTGGGGCTGGACGGTTACCGAGGTGCTGCGCCTGGGGGATGATCTCTTCTCCGGCATCATGCTGCGTGCCCGGACGCATAGATGGGTGAGGCGCTCGTACTACAATGCGGTCTGGCACCTCGGCGGCCTCTATCGCCGTGCAAAATCCATCCTGCCGCTTATCTGCATTGCACTGGCAATGCTCTTGCAGGCCAGTTGCAGCGGCTGCCAGAACCCGCCCGATCCCTTTGCCCCCGATTCACCATACTACCCACCCGTCTACAGCGATGTCGCCAGCGTAATCGCCGCACAGTAACACCCGCCATGCCCTACGACCTGCCCAGGATACCGCTACCCACCAGTGCCAGCTCGGCCGAGCTGGCAGCCCTGCCGGCTGCCATCCGCCGCCAGGCACTCTTCTCGGCCCGGCTCAGCCGGGTGGAGCCGCTGGTGGAGATCGGGCGCTCGATCAAAGGCATTCTGGATGGCGAACGCTCCATGAGCGAAGCCCGCCGCGATATCCGCCGCGCCCTCGATGCTGCCGGCTACGAGCCGCCCGCCGGGGAGGCAGGCACCCTCAAGGACCACCGCAGCCGCCGCCGGCTGGACCTGATACTGCAGCAGAATACCCGCAACGCCCGCGGCTATGGCAAGTATGCAGCCGATATGGACCAGGATGTGCTGGATATGTGGCCCGCCCAGGAGCTGGTGCGCATAATGGCCCGCCGGGTGCCGCGCACCACCTGGCGCCAACGCTGGCGCGAGGCTGGGGGCCAGCTCTACGGCGGCCGCATGATCGCCCTCAAGACATCGCCCGTGTGGGTAAACCTCTCGCGCTTTGGCAACCCCTGGCCCCCCTACGATTACGGCAGCGGCATGGGCGTGATGGATATCGGCCGTGCCGAGGCCGAGCGGCTGGGGCTGCTGACTCCCGAGCAGCACCTGACCCCCGAGCCGCTGCCCTACCCCGAGGTGGCCGAGGCACGCCTGCCGGGGCTCGAGGAGATGCCCGAGCTGCAAGCAGCCGTGCTCAAAGCCTTCGGCCCCGGTGCCCGCTTCGAGGGTGATACGCTCTCGCTGGCACCTCCGGTACAGGTGCCCCTGCCGCACACTTCTGCCGCAGAGCTGGGCTACGAGGCACTGCGCGATACCGCTGTAACGCCCCTGCCGGCCATTGTGCCGCCGCAGGAGGCCCGCGCCCTGATAGCCTCCGGCGAGGCTGTAGGCACAGCACCCGGCCGGGAAACCGTAAGCATAGGGCCGGAGGTAGAGCAACACTGGCACGATAAAGGTTATTCCGAGGCCATGATCGATGCACGCCTGCATCGTATTCGCCACGCACTGGCGGCTATCCAGGAGCCGCAAGAAGTGTGGGAACGCCCCGACGGCACCTGGTACCTCAAAGAATTTGAGACAGAGGGGAAGCCGGTGCGCATCCTGGTACAGGCCGACCCCGAGGGCAAGGTCATTACCTGGATTCCGGGCGGCAGCCGTGCCCGCTATGCCGAAAGCAAAAGAAAAGGCACCCTCCTGAGAAAGGAAGGTGCCTCATGAAGACCACTCGCCGACACCCCGACGCTGGCCTCTCTCCGCGCACATTGGCGGGTGTGCCCTGCGCTTCGATTACCACCAACCTAACATACCACACTCCATGAGCGCAACCCCCTTTGGCATCAACATCCGGATCTACGCCGCCGAGCCGGCCGCCGCCCTGGCACGCCTGCGCGGCGCTGTGGCCGCCAATACTGCCATCCACAAGATAATGGCCGAGGCCGTAGCCAAAGACCTGCGCCCCTGGTTTGTGGCCCGCAATGCCAGAAAGAGCCGCCACACCACCAGCAACTACTGGGCCAAGGCTGCCGAGGCTATCCATACCACCGCCACCGTCCAAAGCGGCACAGTAACCATCCGGCACCCGGGCATCCGCTGGCACCTCGAGGGCGGCACCATCCACGCCAAGCCCGGCAAGGCCATGGCCATACCGCTCCGCGATGCACTCTATGGCGTATGGCCGAGAGAGCACTTTCCCTCGCGCGAGGATGCCTTTGTCTTCCGCCACCGGGGCAAGGCCTTTCTGGCGGCGCGTCCTGAGCGCGGAGTGGGCCAGGGGCGCGGCAAGCGCCAGCTCCGCATCCTCTACCTGCTGCTCCGCTCCGTCTCCAAAGGTCCGGATGCGAGCGTGCTGCCGCCCAAAGCCCAGATGCGGGCCACTGCCAACAACGCCGTACGATCTTTTATCAACCGCGCCATTGCAGGACACACAAAATGAAACTGACCGAAATACAGGAACTCGTAGCCGCCGAGCTGAATGCCGACCCCTGGCTGGTAGAGCACCACGTAACCGCCCTGGCCGAGAACAAGGCCGATATCGAAAACGAGATACTGCGTGCCATCGCCGCGGTGGGCATAAGTGCCCTGGTGGTAACGCCCGAATTTACCGCCACCCAGCAGGATGGCGGCACCCTGGCCGGCACGGCCGCTGTGCGCATAGCCCTCTACGAAGTGCCTGCCACCAACCGCACCCGTGCCGGCTACTGCACGGCACTGGAGGCCGCCGAACACATCGCCCGGCTGGCTCTCGGCTGGGGCTCGACCACTGTCGAAAGCCTGCGCCAGGCCCCGGTAGACGATGAAGAAGGCGGCATAACCGCAGAGCTGGCTCTCTCCATGCACATCATCCACACCCGCGAGGGCGAAGAAACAAACACCGAAGAAAGCGAGGCATAAACCATGTCAAAACCCACACTCCTGGGCACCAAGGTCCAGATAGGTTTCCCCGATGGGGCCACCATCGGCGGCACCTTTCGCGATACTTACGACAGCGACTCCACTGCCGACATCGAGACCATCCGCGATGAGGACAACAACGAGGTCACCGCCATCGTCTCCAACCTCGGCGATCGCGTCACGATCGAGTTCACCTGCGCTGCCAGCGTCCCCGACGTAAAGAAGGGCGAAACTCTAACCGTCGGCGCCGTGCTCTACCTGGTCGAGGCGGCCAACATCCGCCGTAGCCGCAGTGCCACCCGCGGCACTGTAACCCTCTACAAACCCACCGCTGCCACCTGGACCACCCCCGGCGGAGGCGAAACCTGATCCACCATGGAATACCTCCAGCATAAAGCCGCCTGGTTTCCTGCCCGGCATTGCCGCATCCTCCACCTGCGCCTGAGCCTGGCCCCCACGCTGGGGCAGCTCCGGCTGCTGGAGGCTACTAACTCCCCCTTTATGATGGGTGGCAAGGTGGCGGCGGCGGATTGTGCTGTGGCGCTCCATATCCTGGCCCGGCCCTGGCGACAGATGCGCCGTGCCCTGGGGCGGGAATCGCGCTGGCTGCGCTGGCGGCTTGTCTGGCTGGCCTGGCACCTGCGCCAGCCCGCACGGCTCGCCAGCACCGCCACCGCCCTTACCAACCTGGTCGAGCAGGCCCTCTGGCTGCCGGAGGCCTTCAGCCGCCAGGAACCCGGCGGCTCCACTGCCGGGAGTTTTTCCCTGGCCTCGGGGCTGGCCCTGCGCCTGGCACTGCGGGCCAATGAGCTAAATCTGGCTGCCCTCACACCGGGCCGCCGCCCCCGCAGCGTCTGGGACCTCAGCATCGCCGAGGTGCTGGCTGCCACCGTGGCCGTGGCCGAGCTGCAGGGCTCAGAATACCTGACACGCGCAGAATTCGAGGAATTCAATGAGTGACTCAGACCTCAAGATCCGGCTCAAAGCCGAGGGCACCCCCGAAGTAAACCAGGCTCTCGAAGGCGTCAAGCGCGGCGTCGAGGGGCTGGCTGGCAGCGTCACAGCCGCTACGCGGGTGGTGGGGCTGTTTTCTTCGGCCCTCATGCTCTATGCCATCGCCGAGCGAGTCGTTAGCTGGCTTGGCAAAGTGCGCGAGGAAACCGCCAAATGGGCACGCTCCAGCCGCGAGGCTGCGCAGGAAGCCGAGCGCCTGCATCTCACGGCTGGTGCTCTTGATGCCATCCGCCAGGCCGCCGAAGAAGCTGGCACTCCCATTGATGCGCTCGACCGCGCCCTGGCCGATTACCGCAACCACATCACCACCTTCGAGGAACTGGCAGCCGCCATCGGCTCTACCGGCGATGCCCTGGCCGCTATCGAGGCTGCCGCCGCCCCCGGACGCGCCGGGCGTGACTACCTGGAGAAGCTCGGCAAGCAACAGGAAAGTGAAGCCTCTGCCGAAGAGGCCCGCAAAGCTGAAGCCGCCGGTTTCCGAGCTGCCACCGAAGCTATCCGCACCGGCACCCCGGCCGAACAGCGGGAGGGCTGGGACGTACTGATGCGGGGGGCCGAGGGCGACATTGGGCGGGCAGGGGAACTCTACAACACCCACAAATCCTGGCTCAACCGCAGTGGTGTCGGGGTGTACGGCTTTGGCCACTTCGAGCTGCAAGCCGCTGCTGGCCGCTATCAGGGCAATCAGCAGCAACTGGCCGACGACCGCGCCGCTCGCATCGCCGCGCACGATGCCGAGGTAGAACGCCGCCGCCAGGCCGAGGCCGAGGCCAAAAAACAGCGCGAAGAGGAGATAGCCGCCCGTCAGCGCGAGCAGGAAGAAGCAGTCGCAGAACGTCGCCGCCTCCGCGCACACGAAAACGAAGTGAACCGAGCTGCACGCGATGAAGAACGGCGCTTGGAAAACCAGCAAAAAGCCGCCGCAATGCGGGCCGATCTCGAAGCCTCGACCGCCCAGAAGATCGACTCCATCACCGTTGATGCTCCCAAAGCCGCCAGCTCCTACGGCACTATCGGTGGCATCATGGGCGGCCAGGTTCAGAACGCCCAGCGGCTGGCCGAGCAGCGTCAGGCCCGCATCGAGGCCATCCAGCTCGAACATACCAGGCTCCTGGCCGAGATCAGCGCCAAACTGGAGGATTAACCATGGCAACACCTACCATCATCGGCAGCACCGGCAGTGGCCCGGAGGCAGGCTGGCAGCGTCTCTTCGATTATCAGGCCGGTATTGCCGACGGCTCGCGTGTGGCCCTCTATCAGGGACCCGTGCAGAGCCTTGATACCGTGATCGCGACGCTGGCTGGTACATTCGCTGATATTGCCGCTATCGAACCCAGCGTATCGCCCGGCAGTGCTGTAGCCACGCTCCGCATCACCTACAACGCCGCAACCGAGATAGCATCCAAAGAAATCCGCACCCCCACCGTCACCATTACGCCGCTGCGTGTCTCGGTCGATCTCAAAGGCCACCAATCCTCCGCCCTGCAAGGCCATGCCGCCCTGCTGCCCGAGATCGATGCCGCGGTGCGCTCGGGCGACATCGACAAAGTGAAAAGCTTGGTGGAGAGCAAACCCGCTGCCGCCATGTACGCCCAGCTCGTAGTCGCCGGGGTACAGAGCTACGAGGCTTTCGGCCAGTCGCTCAGCATCACCCGCTACTACAACAAAGCACCCACCCTCACATCCGCCGACTATGCCAACATGGGCAGTGTCTATCTCTGGAGCGCGATTGAGGCTGGCGGCAAGAGCCTCCCCAAATCCGTAGCAGAGCCCAAATACAAGATATACGGCGACATTGTAAAATCCTACGAATGGCGCCTGGTGGGCATCTCCCCCAGCATCGAGCTGCGCGGTGCCAGCACCGTTACCTGGCAGTGGGAAGGCCTCCAGCAATGGGCCGCATGGCTCTACCCCGGCGGCTCCTGGACACCGGAGGCACTGTAGTGACTCTGCCACGCCACATCACCGGCTACCGCTCCCGCATCCTCAATGCCATCGTTGAGCGGCTGCGCATCCAGCGGCCAGTCGCCGGCCCCGGCATCCTGATCCGGGAGAGTACCGGCGGCACTGTCATCTCGGCCCTGCTACGCTCTCCCGATAGTCCCTTTGTGCCAGTCAGCATGCGCTGCCTCGGCTGCGACGCTGAGGACTACGACCAGCCCCGCACCCGCCCGCCGGACATTGAATACGACGTCTATGTGCTCGGAATGCTACCTCCGAAAAACGAAAAAGACCCGGAAAAACTAAAAGAAAACCGGCTCTTGAAAAAAATCGACCCCGGTCAGCAACCTCATCTCTTCCGGCGCGACAGCTATTGGATGCCCTGGTCGCACGGGCACAAAGGGGACACCATCCTGCCCGCCGGAGGATCGCGCAATATAGCTGTGGGTGGAGATCCGCATACGATCACGCTTAGTCTGGAACACTCCCACGTTGTGGAGGATGAGTACTGGTCCGCAACCACCAAAAACCCCACCAGGCTTTGGACGGAGCCCGCCACCTTTGGCATTGCCATGCCAGTGGCCACCCCGTCAAACGAAGAATCAAAGGCTTACGTCATCGTCTGGTGCAACGAATTTATCAAGGAAATCGACGACGAAGACTATGACCCCGATGACCGCGAAGAGGATGAAGACGACGACTGCGACCAGAACGACCACCCTGCCATCGGCGGCCCCGGTGCCGAAGAAGAGGAGGAAGAGGAAGACCGCTATCTGCCAGACGAAGATCAGCCACACCCCGGGCTAGACGATGACGATGCTTGGGCCCCCTTCGACGACGATGAACACCCGGGCGAAAAAGACTGCTACACCTCTCAATAGGACTACGACATGCCAGCCACAACCTACCACCTTCCTTATACCCGTTTTATCCGCCAGGTTCGCACCGAGCCCATGGCCCTCCTGGCTATAGACCTCGCCGCCCAGACCGCCTACGACCTCCTGCGCCAGGCACCCTGGGACATGTGCGACAATCAGTACTCCGACTTCCCGCCACGCGATGCCCTGCAAGACGGCTCCAGCCCCGCCTGGGATGCCTACAAACATGTCGGCAACTACAAGAAAGGGCTGCAGCGAGCCTATGCCGGAATGGTGGCCTATCGCTTCACCCTGCCGCCCGCCGCGATCGACAATCAGGTAGAGGTGGAGTCTCTGGAAGTGCCGCTGCATGTGGACCGCTGGCTGGTCGATGGTGTCCGCATCGCCGCCTACCTCTCCGACTCCATTAACCCCGTGAGCGACTGGGACACCCTCCGCAACGGCGACATTATGGCCGCTGATCTTCTGCCAATGGAGTATACCGACGACGATCCCCCCGAGCGCATCGTCATCGAAAAGGAGGATGGCATTGTCCTCACCCTGCCACCAAACTCCACCGCCAAGCGCTATCTCTATGTAATAGCCTCGCTGGAGGACTACACCACTACCAGCGGCACCACTGGGGCGCGTCCATTCTGGATTGAGGGTGCCGCTGCCATTGCCGGCACTCTGGCTACCGTTACCCTCTCTGCCGCTGTCGAGCCAGATCCATATCTGCGCTTGCCCCTCGCTGTCGATGGCGATGGCCTCCGCCTGCGTATGCAGGGCGATGCCTCCAACATCCTGCACCCCTGGCTGCGCAAGCACTGGGCACTGCGGATGTTGCTCGGTGGACGTCTCTCAAAATCAACCGTCGATGTGGAAACTGCTATCTCTGCCCCCATTATGCGCCCTGTAGTATCGCTGGCTGGCAGCACCGCTGTGGCCGACGCTGCACTGCAACGCCTCTACGCCCCAAAAACCATAGCAGCCGGCCGTACTGCCTGGCTGCGCAGCATCGGCACCTACACCGGCGATGCACCCCTGCGACTCATGCTGTACATCGGCGAGTCGCGGCCAAACCTCGACAACCCCGCCACCTGGGAGGGCACCGGCAGCGCAGTTGTCGGCAGTGCCATTGTCTCACCACCATCCGATGGCGACCTGATCCCCATACGCATCACGCGCAACATCTCCCCTGGCAACCTTTGGCTGATTGCCACCCTCGCCGACATTCCCGCCACCGACCAGCCGGCAATCTCCGGCTACGCCCCGGATGCCGGTATATCAGTGCTGGATGCACATATCGCCGCTGCCCCTGTTTCAGCCGGCTACGCCCCCGAGTGGATCGAGTTCAACGGTGGCGATGCCGGTGCCCTGCTCATGCCCCTGCTTTTCGGCTCCGGCACCAATCCTGCCCCAATACTCTATGGGCTGGGCCAATACTGCAGCATTGCCAATGCCAAGGCCAGCGGCATTGCCTGGCTGTCCGACAAGCCTGAGGGGGTACAGGGCAACTCATCCGCAGCAAGCAACTGGGGGCTAACAGTTGCTGGCAGCATCATCCACCTGGCTGGCACCACATATCCGGCAGGCGCAACAGATGCAGACGGTGAGACCGCCGCTCTCGCCTTTGCCACGTCAGCCGGTGTTGTCGGTCTTGGCAACTCAAACAATCCAGTTGTTTTTGGTGCTCTGATGTCAGTCTACTTCCCAAATTTTTCGACAGAGGCTTATGACATTGTAGTGCTTTTTTCTGGCTACAAGTATCTGATGGCTGTTGTCGAAACAACTCCCGGCACATACACAAACAAGATTTATGGCAGTGTCAGTAACGTGGATGTTGGCTTTCGGTCCGCCGTGGAAGGGGCTGCGCCTATTGTATCCGCCGCCGCATCAACCACTCATCTGATAGTGCGCAACAACGACAATACCTGCACCGTCTACGACAATAGTGCCCTCTCTGATCCGAGTGCAGGTATAGACGTATCAAGCTGGACAAACATCAAACAGGTCGCCGCAGTGCCCAACGCAGTCTTCGGACTTAAAGCTGACGGCACCGTTGTCGCCAGCGGTCTCATAAACGGCTGGTGCGATCTCGATCAGCTCGACGGCCTTACAGTTGACTCTATCGTAGCCTGCAATCATGCCCAGCGTGTTGCCTTTCACATTGATCGCTCATAGCCTATGCAATCGTACTGCAAGCCCCTTGCAAGTTTTTAGCTTCTGTGGCAAACCTATGTCCTTTTGTGGCAAACGGCCTGGCGACACTTTGCGTCCGGCCGGACCAGCGTTCGGT
>JALNZZ010000146.1 GCA_023229065.1 Porticoccaceae bacterium | reverse complement strand
TCAGCGCAGTATTCGACAGCACGCCCCAGGCGTTGAATGCGCGCAGTTCGGTATAGGCAGAAAAACTGCTGTTGCTCAGGTTGTCGCGGGTCCCGTACAAGTCGTAGTTCAACAGCAAACCGGGCGACGCGGTGGGTTGCGGAATCTGGTTGACGCGCTGGTTAAGCACGGCAAGGTTCTGCTCGACCAGATCCGGCGGTGTGGTGATTTCGAGACGTTGCGCGGCCACGTCGTAGTGCACGGCGACGTCCGGCAGAGCAGCGACATCGATCACGCCGTGTTCGGCCGGCGACAACCGAAAGCCAAGCTCGCGCAGGGCGTCGGTGCTGGCGCGAAACACGTCACCAGAGCGCACAAAGTGCACGATCTTGCGAGTCACGTTACCGTTCAACGTCACTTCCAAATATAACTCTTCGCCAGTATCAGATTGCATGCTCTCTGCTGAGGCATAGGCGGTGACCAACACCGCCGACACATCACTTGTCGTCAGCGTAACCGGCTCAGAGTCGGATGCCGCGGCCGCGATCCTCGACAGCAATAACGCGCTAGCGAGCCAGATCGCCGACCGGAAAAGCCTGATCGATCGGCTTGCCATTGATCGAAACCCTCAGTCTTGTATCGGGCGGAAGTCGGTCTGTGGCGAACTTGAGCGGCCAGCGCATTGTCATGCCCGGCAGCACATAGCCGAGCAGGCCAGCGGACAGCTCAAAGGGCGCGCCGCCTGGCGGCAACAGACTCACTTGGCTTAGCTGGGCGTGAAAGGTGCCGCTGTTCCGCGCTTGCAAGGCGATACCATCCTCGTCTTGCAGCAGTGACCAATGCAGTGTCTCTGCAATTGCGACCGCATCGGGCTGGCTGGCAGGCTGCATGAACACCGGAATCGAATAGCGCAGCACATAGCGCACGCCGGTCTCCGTGCGTTCTTCAAGCTGAGGTAGTTCATCCACCAGCAGTCGATAGGCATCCGCTCCGCCGCCCGGATTCGACACACCCAGACGGATGACCCGCACAAGTTGCTGCGCACCTGGCTCAAGACTCAACATCGGTGGACTGGCGACCAGCGACTGAGTGGGCGTCAGCACATCCTTGCCATTCGCTTGGGTCCAGTGGAACACCCGCACCTGTGCGTGTAACGCATCGCTGCCGGTGTTGCTCAGCCACAGGCCTTGCGCGGGGCTGGATGGCAAAAATTCAAGGCTGATAGGCGCAACCTGTAAACCGGCAGCGCCAGCGATGCCACAAACTGCGGCCAACACCGCGACCAGCAAGCCGCAGATCTGCAATCTTGCGAGCCTCACCCCGTCCTCAGTAGGTGATGGTGACGAGGATGGTATCTGTATAGTTACCTGCCGTCGGGGTGGCCTGTGGCGGCACACGACCGTAGACGGTAAACGGCTGGGCAATGCCGGTGCCGATACTCGTCACGGCGAATTCGCTCGACGGTCCGCCCCACACGGTCGCGCGGCCAACCTCTTGATAGAGCTGATAGCCGACATCCTCGGTTCCATTCACCATGGCACGGGCGTCGGTGTCTCCGCCACCATTGAGGCCAGCATTAAGCCCAATATCATACGGCACAGTTGGGGTGCAGGTGACGGTAATGGTAGAGGTCGCGTCGATTGCTGTAGTCAACAAACCGTGGCTACCGAAGTCCAGTGTAGTCGGCGCAATCGTGCTGACATCGCAGGCAGTCTGGATGGTGATTGTCACAGGCATGTTGGCCGTGTCGGTGGCCCCTTGCGCGGTGGTAACGACCAGGCCAGCAGAAGCCAATGCAGTGGCGAGCAAAGTGGGTTTCAGCTTCATGTTCATGATGCTATATCCTCTCTGTATGGATAGAACTTTATTCTCAGTTTCCGGATGGATCAGAGGTGAATATAGCTTCAATGCAATAGAGAGTCATGTCAACCTGACTCACATCTGACATAGCGGATTCTTTTCGCGTGCACTTCAGCTCTGTAGGCGCAATAACCATCAGGCATTGCGCCAAATGCAGAAGTCCGCATGAATGAAGGTGAAAAGCCCCTCTCCCCCGGCCCCTCTCCCGCAAACGGGAGAGGGGAGCCTGGCAGGTGAGTTATCCAACTCCCTTCCCCTTCAAATAATGTGGCGCAATAACCATCGGGCATTGCGCCAAATGTAGAAGTCCGCATGAATGAAGGTGAAAAGCCCCTCTCCCCCGGCCCCTCTCCCGCAAACGGGAGAGGGGAGCCTGGCAGGTGAGTTATCCAACTCCCTTCCCCTTCAAATAATGTGGCGCAATAACCATCGGGCATTGCGCCAAATGCAGAAGTCCGCATGAATGAAGGTGAAAAGCCCCCTCCCGCAGGAGGGTTGTTGAATGTAGAAACCCCTACGGATTCACTGCGCCAGGCATGTTAGGTGTGGCGGGGTTTATGCCGTGAGCGACTGCCAGGCGCTGATCAAGGCTGCGGCTGTACTGTCGATCTCGGCCTCGGTTGTGAAGCGGCCCAACGACAGGCGCACCGCGCCCGCAGCGGCTTCACTCGTCAGTCCCATCGCGGCGAGCACGCCGCTCACCGCATGCTCGCCGGCATGGCAGGCGGAGCCGGTAGATGCAGCCACGCTGGGGGCGGCGGCCAGTAACTGCCACCCGGCTACGGCGGGGAAGGAAAGGTTGAGTGTGTTGGGCAGGCGTTCGGTTTGGTGGCCATTGAGCCGCAGGCCTGGAATGGCAGCAGCGAGCAGTCCATGCAGGCGCTCGCGCAGTGTTGTCATGCGTGCAGCTTCCTGCACCAGTTCGACCCGTGCCAGCCGCGCCGCCTCGCCCAGAGCAACAATATGCGGCACGTTTTCAGTGCCGGGCCGCAGGCCTTGTTCATGGTCGGCGCCGTATTGGATCGGTTCGAGTGCGACGCCTGTGCGCACATACAACGCACCCACGCCCTTGGGCGCATAAAACTTGTGGCCGGCCAGGGTCAGCAGGTCGGCGCCCAATGCCTTCACGTCCACCGCCACCTTGCCGACGGCTTGAGCTGCATCGATGTGCATCAGCGCGCCTGCGGCATGGGCGAGATCGGCGATTGCGCGCACGGGCTGCAGGCTGCCGGTTTCGTTGTTGGCCAGCATCAGCGACACCAGCGCCACCTGCGGCGTGATGGCATTTGTGTGGTCCATATGCACCCTGCATGCAGCATCCACCGGCAGTTCGCTCAATGCCCAGCCTTGCCGTGACAGATGGCGCAGAGGTTGCTGCACGGAGGGATGCTCGATGGCGGATGTCACCAGTGATTGGCGTCCACCTGGCTGTGCTGCCCACGCGGCACCCAGCAGCGCCAGATTGTTGGCTTCGGTGGCACAACCGGTGAAAATAATTTCCGCAGGTTCGGCCCCGATCAGTGCTGCCACTTCGGCGCGCGCGACGTCCACTGCGGCTCTTGCTTGCCGACCAGCGACATGATCGGAAGACGGGTTACCGTAGTGGGTGGCGAGATAAGGCAGCATGACTTCCAGCACACGTGGATCGACTGGGGTGGTGGCGTTGTAGTCGAGATAAATCTGGGTGGTATTCATTGGAGAGAAATCCGGTTGTTGTGATTTTCAGGTGGCCGTTGCCAGTCGGCGAAACTGCCGTTCGATAGCGATGACCGCAATCAGCGCAGCCAACAATAGAGGAACCACCGCGAGATTCAGCGTCACCCAGCCGAAACGGTCGTAGAGCCAGCCTGCCGACAGGGTAGCCGTCGCCGCCAGGCCAAAGACTGCGAACTCATTCACCGCCTGCACCTTCGCCCGCTCGCCTGGCTGGTAGGTCTGAGTCAGCAACGCAGTGCCGCCGATGAAGGCGAAGTTCCAGCCGACACCGAGAAATATCAGTGCCGACAGGAAATGCATAAACTCGACACCAGACAGGGCCAACACGACATGGCCAAGCAACAGGACAAACCCAGCCTGCATGATGCGCGGCGCACCATAGCGCGAGATCAAAATCCCGGTAAAAAAGGACGGCGCAAACATCCCCACCACATGCCACTGGATCACCGGCGTCACGTCCGACCCTGGCAGGCCGCAACCCAGGATCGCCAGCGGTGTCGCCGTCATCACCATGATCATAACGGCATAGCCGATGGCGGTACCGAAAATCGCCACCCGCAGGACAGGCTGGGCCAAAATCTCACGCAGCGAACGCGTTACACCAACGTGGCTGGAGGCTATTTTGGGAAGATGCAGACGGGAGAGCAAAACCAGTGCGGTGAGACTAAGCGCCCCCTGCGCCAGATAAGAGCCAACAAAGATCTGTCCACTGATCCAGTCGCGTCCCCATATCCCGAGCTGGGGCCCAAGGAAGGCCGCAACCACGCCACCGGCCACCACCAGAGAAATAGCCCTGCCAGCATAGGCCGTACCTGCAGCCTCAACGGCGGCAAAGCGGTAGTAATTGGCGAAACCCTGGTAGCTGCCCAGCAGGAAATGTCCGAGGACGAAGGCGACAAAGTCGCTTCGGTAAAGCGCCAGCGCACACAGCAGGCTGCCGCCTATGCCGAGCAGCGCGCCAAGCAAAAAACCCGGACGGCGTCCCGCCCGACGCATGAGCATCGCCGCTGGCAGCGAGGCGAGCGCAGTGCCTACCACCATCGCCGCAACAGGGAGCGTCGCCAGACCCTTGTCTGGAGCGAGCATGGCACCGAGGATCGCGGCAAGCGCCATCGACAGGACAATAGCGGACAGCATCAAGGCCTGGCTCAGCGCCAGGATCAAAATGTTGCCACGGGTTGAGGACGGTATCAGGGTTGGCATAATTATGGATTTAGCGGATTGTTGTTGGCAGCTGATAACACACACATTTCAGAAGGCCAGGTTCATGTCCGCAGGCATAACCACTTCCTTGTAGTAGTGGGCGGGATCCGCGATCTTCGCCCCATCTATCAGGTCGCGCTCGCTCATGCCGAACAGCGGGATGTTGAGCGGGCAGGCCAGCACTTCGCCGCCCTCGGCGATGAACATGAAGAACAGGTCTTCCAGTAGCGGCAATTCCAGTTCGTCCATGCGCTTCATCACCGCCTCGCCCATCTCGGGCATGTCCGGCATGCAACGGAGTTCCGGCATCTTCGTCCGGTGGATGGCGTTGACGCCGCGCGATCCGAAGAATACTGTTACCTTAGCACCCTGTCTGAGCAGGTTCAGCGCCGTCATCATGGCATTGAAAACCTGGCACAGCTCGTCGTGGAAACACATGATGGAAAC
>JALNZZ010000145.1 GCA_023229065.1 Porticoccaceae bacterium | reverse complement strand
GTTGAAGTGTAGGTTGTTCTGGTGTAGGTTTTGTGAAAGATGACAACCTACACTTTTTCCGTTGCGTAGGACAAACTGACATCAATTCAAGAGGATGCCAATGGCAGCAGCGCAGAGTACCAAACCCCTGTCATCCAGAACAGTGGAGGCGATGAAGCCGGGAGATAAGATCAAGGCAGACACGCTCGAAAATGACTTGTTGAACTCCCGCCCGCGGGCATCGAGGTAGTAGTAGCGTGCCACGCCGGAGGTAACGAAAAACAACGCGCTCACGGATGAACCCGCCTCGATCACGTGCTCTCCCGCCGCAAAATGGTGCGGGATGAACAAACGCTCGGCTGTCGACCATGCCTCTTCGGGCAAGACGAAGGCGCGGCCTAGGCTGGACCGCAGTATCGCGCGCTGGGTATCGAGGGTTGTCATCGAAGGTTGCCCTCCATGCAACTATTGTTCTTCATGTCCATTGGAACCCCTGCCACGGTACTAGTGTACTGTTTCACTCTTGGACTCGCTGAAAGTGTCGCCAAGAGTGAAACAGTACATTACTCGAATCCCTTAGCGTATGGCTCACTCCCTTGGGACTGGCGGTGATAAGTTCAGGAAGACCATGCGCTCCTTCGGAAGGTGGGCCTGAGCGAGTTATCCCATGGCTTGGGCTCCGGGACTAGCAATCGGTTGCCGGATCACGGTCTTCCACTTCTCGGGGGCGGCACGGCGGATGTCGCTCAGGTAGATCTCGTGGTGCCTGCCACTGCTTTGCCAACCGCCATCGGCAATGAAATGGTGCAGCTGCTCGATTGTTGCCTCCTCCTCGCTGAACGGGCCGATGTGCAGCAACTGTGCACAGGCCCCCTCCTCGAACCGCTCCAGCCGCAGCTGAGGGAGAGCCGGCAAGTTCTTCTTCCGGCGCACCTCCCCGATGGCGGTCTCGATCAGCTCCGGGGATACGAAATCGGGCTGCATGATCATCATGGTCCAGCGCCACTGATCGCGCAGACCGCTGGAGAAGGCGGTCATGTCGTCGGCCCACCACAGTCCTTCCAGCGGCATTACCGCGTAGTCGATCGCCTGCGGTCCCTTCTTGAGCAGAAACTTGGCTGTGTAAGCGACGGCAAACAGTGCCTCCACCGCCTGGGTATATTCCGGTGCAGTGTTGGGATCACCCATGCCGTCGATCATCAGGAAGTTGAAGGCAGGTACCTCCACCCGAACCGGAGTCTTTGCCGAAGTTTGGTAGAGCGGTCTCAGCTCACGCTTCAGATCATGCTTGTTCATCGCCCGTGTTCCTTCTCGGCCAGGGTGACGATGTAACCGTTGTTGTCGCGGATCCACACCTCGCGCATACCGTAAAAGGTCACGTGGTCGGGCAAGACGATATCGACCCCATCACCCAACCCGGAGAGCAAGGCATCGAGGTCGTCGACCTCGAGATAGAAGGTGGCGCTGGCGCCGAGTACCACCTCCGCCATGGGGGCGTACTCCGTACCGAACCCCCATGGTGATCCAGATGGGTACCGCGCTGCCCCGCACCGACTTTCCCGCGGTATCGCACCCGCACAGCATCCTGGCGACCATGGCGCGCTGGCCCCGACGCGACGATGCTGCCTGCGTGCCGTGACCGAGGTGGGCGACACCATTGATGGGTGCGTGTCCATGTTATTTGCCCTCCGTGGCAAGCGGGTGTACAGTCGGTCATGCGTTCTTTATTAGCCCAAAGAACTGGCGCCGATCACGATGCTTCGGCGGGATACCTTGTTGGAAAAGGAGCTCCATTATGGACACCACACCGAATAGGGAATGGATAGGTCATTCCGTTATCATTTCCCTCCTCTCTGCCATTCTGTTTTCCCCCGCAACACTAGCATTCAAGCCGACCCGCGACGACGGCCACGTCGGTATCACGCGCGACGGAATCCAGGACATCACCCGAATCTCCTCCACCGGTCAGGAAATGAAGTTCTCGGAGCGAGCCCTGAAAGAGCTGCGTGTACACAGCGCATGATTGACCTAAAGGACAATGTAATCGCCAACCTGGTAAGCGATGAGCGGAACGGTTCGACCGCGCGTGCCCTTGCGGGCCGCGCACTGCACACCGTTCAGGACTTCTACGCACACAGCAATTGGGTGAATTCTCCCGAACCGGGCAACACCGGGCCGAATACCGTCTTGGGGCGTACAGCCATGACGCGGCTGCCGCTCATTGCACAAACCTGCGTCGACGATATGTGGGACGGCACCTTGACCGCATTCGGCCTGACCGACATCACCACCGGGTACTTTTCCCTGCAACCGGCGAGCGAGCCGCCCCCGGGAAAGTGCTCCCACGGAAAATTCCTTGGCGCAGGAATCAACAAAGATCTTCCTGAACGGCCGTTTTTCACTCCTGCGCACGACAATGCGGTGACCAGCACACGCGACTTCATCGAACAGATCCTGAACGCGCGCGGTGTCGCCGGAAACGACGATGCCATCATGGCATTCATGGATGTACAGGGAACGCTGGGGTTCGTTGTGGACGATACCGGGAGCATGGGGTCGACCATCGCCGGTGTACGCTCCACGATCACAAGCATCATCAACGCGGTTTCCTCACAGGAGAAAAAGCCGTCTAACTATCTTCTGGAACGGTTCGGCGATCCGAGCGTCGGCACCCCCATCGTCAGCCCGGTTCCCGGTGTTATCCTGTCGGCGGTGAGTGCAATTTCGCCCGCGGGCGGCGGCGACTGTCCAGAGTTGTCTCAGGCGGGCCTGCTCGCAGCCTTGGGCAAGGCCATGCGGCGCAGTACGCTTTTTCTCTACACCGACGCCAGCGCCAAGGATTCGGCGCGGGTGGGCAGCGTCATCGCGCTGGCAAACGAGAAGAAGACGATCATCAACAACATTCTGACCGGGAGCTGCTCCCCGA
Source organism: Porticoccaceae bacterium (assembly GCA_023229065.1). Taxonomy (GTDB): domain Bacteria; phylum Pseudomonadota; class Gammaproteobacteria; order Pseudomonadales; family Porticoccaceae; genus NAT127. The sequence continues at coordinate 2,303 of JALNZZ010000145.1, read as the reverse complement.
TTGACCCCGCCTATCTGGAAGCCGCTCAGCGTACCGGGGGCCAGACCTTCCGCATATCGCCCTATGAAACCTCCAAACTGTTCAGCGTCATCGCGCCGATGCTCTCGGGCGATCTGCAGCCGTTGCGGATCATTTTCGACAGCATCACGTCGGAACGCCGCTACGCCGTACCGGTCGATTCCACCGTCCGGCGTGTGATGTTCTCGGTGGCGCTGGCAAGCGGGATGCAGATCAACGTCATCCGTCCCTCGGGCGAGGTGGTGGCCGCGGGCGACCCGGATGACCTGATCACGACGCTTTCCACCGGCAAGATCATCACGGTGGAGACGCCCACGCCCGGCATGTGGCAGCTTCAGCTGCAAGGCACCGGCACCGTTGCCGCCTCGGTATTCGGCAACAGCGATCTGGAGTTCGGCGACTTCGCATTCGTTGCACTCAGTGGCCGTGACCTTCACGAAGGGTTGTTCCCTATCTTCGGACAGCCTGTAGCCGGCGAAGAGCAGCTGGCGAAAGCGCGGTTATACGGCGAGTACGGTTCGGCAGAGTTCCAGATCGGCGATCTGGCGGGGGAACCTATGATGCCGCTGAACATGGTACTGGGAGGGCATCCGGATGTCGCCTCGGATGAATACATAGGGGAAGCGGTCCTGCCCGAGCAGTCTTTCCGCATTTATGCACGCGGGGTCGACGTAAACGGATACGAATTCATCCGCGCCTATCCTCCCTCGTTCCGGTTGCAGACAGTAAAGGTCGAGCCCAATCCCGATCCCGCTTACCTGGCGCGCGGGACGGCTACGGAAGTGACCTTTACGGTCACCAATGTCGGCACAAGGGGGAGCTTCCGTATTCTGGTCAGCGACGAGCAGCGTTTCGTAACCACTTACGCCCCAACGTTCCTCGTCCTGGAAGCCGGGGCGTCCGCCATGGTGAAGGTGACCGTAAACGTGCCGGAAGATACCGACCTCGCAAGTGACACCGTCACCCTGGTGGTGCAGGATACGTCCACGCCGCAACGGAGCAACAGCGCGGTGCGGGTGGTACCGATCGCCTCACTGGACACCGATGGCGACGGTATCCCGGACGCGGCGGATGCCTGTCCGGCTTCGGACGTGAATCCAACCCTCGTCCTGAACGGCTGCGGTACGGGCGTAACCAACACCCTTGACGCCAACGGGTGCACACTGGCCGATCACTTCGGCGCAGTCGGAAGCTCCGCGAAAAACCACGGTGAGTACGTTGCCGTGGTGACCCGGTTTGTTAACAGACTGGTCGATGAGAATCTTATCGAGACCAACAAAAAGGGTGCCGTTATAAGCTGCGCCGCCCGCATCCACTAGTGAAGCAGGGGCCGGCCGAGAGGCCGGCCCCATTTAACCGGACAGAAGCCCCATGAAGCAGCAGCTTTTCGTCAGGCGCATACTCCTCGCCGAGGCAACGCTCCTTTCGGCGCTCTTCCTCGCGATACTGGCCTTTTCCCTCCTGACAGCCTTGGGAGTGCCGGAATCGGGAAGAGATCCATTGCCGCTCTTCCTCCTGAGCGCCCTGGCGGTCGCCTGCAGCGGCTTCTTCGCGGCCTATCGCCTCGCCCTGACGTCGCCGGAGCATCTGGTGGTTCTCACCCCCTGGTTTTTGCTGCTGTACGGACTGGTTTCCTTCGGCACGGGGCTTGTGGTTCCCGACGCGCTATTCCTGTCCTGGTTCACCATAGCCGCCGCCACGCTTACTCTGCCTTGGCTCGCGTGTGCTTTCCTGGGCGCATGGGCTAGACGGAAACACCGTAAGCGATAAATTTACCCCCAGTACTTTCCAAGCTAAATCCTGACCACCAGACTGCACTCCATTAATGACTATCACGGAGTGCAGACATGACGCAGCATACCTCCCTTACCGAGAAACAGAAATTCTGGCTTGAGCACGTCCAGGATGCATCAGGTCAGGCCAGTCGATGCGAGCTTATGCTTAAAGCCAATGGCCTAAGCGTGAGAGCCTTCGAAACGGAGCTGGAGGCCCTGTTGCTCGGCATCCGCATGGTCGGCGTCTGGAGCGACCCCGCCCTGGGCCGGGCCGCAGAAAGCGCGGCGGGCAAGATAGATGCAGCCCTGCCCGAGAGGCTGCGTCCGGAGCTGGAGCGTATGGCCCTATTGGTGCCACCCTTCGGCCCCGAGCCGGAGGAGGATTGTAGTGGCATAGTGAATTTAGCCACCTAATTAGAGGTGCTACCATGCACCAGTCAAGCAATTAGGTGACCGTATGAAAACAAGACCAAACCGTAATTTTAGCCCTGAGTTCAGGTTCGAAGCAGC
>JALNZZ010000008.1 GCA_023229065.1 Porticoccaceae bacterium | reverse complement strand
CCCTGGAGCTTAGCGACGACGGGGTCACCTGGGAGCCGCAAGCAACCCTCAGTGTCAAAGCCTCTGCCCGCTACGCCCGCGCCCGACTCACCGCTGCGCCAGGCAGCATCATCCACGTGCGCGACACCGAGGTCGTGCTGCGCATCGATGCCCAGGCGCGAGAGGAGTCGGGCGAGATCCTCACCAGCGCCAGCGGCCCGGCCACCGTCACCCTCGATCGGGAGTACACCGCCGTGCAAGTCATCACCCTCACGCCCCAGGGCGCCACCGCCGCCAGCGCCACGTATGACAACGTGGCGCCCGGCAACCCCACCACCTTTGATGTGTATGTTTTCGACGCCGCCGGCGACCAGGTCGCGCGCCCGGTCCGGTGGCTTTTTAAGGGAATTTGATATGAGCTATGTCGACTTCGAGCCGCTGAAGCCAGATCCGACGACCGGTGACGGGACCTCAGTATTTACGCATACGCGCGAAAACTTGCTCTGGCTGCGCGACGCCGCCATCTCCGGCGCCCTCATGGGCTGGCAACTGGCCGTCAGCGGCGGCACACCTGCCCAGCCCGCCCAGTGGCTCTACAGCAAGGGCACCGAGCGGGTACGCCTCACCATCACCTGGGGCGCATCCGGCGGCCCCAAGGGCAAGCCGCAAGCAATGGTGGTGGACTACAGCAGCGACAGCGGCACCACCTGGCTAACCATCGGCACCGCCACCATCACCTATGACGCCCAGGGCAACTTCACCGGCAGCACCGGTATCGCGCCCGGCCTCGCCGCCCACTGGCTGATGGGCCTGCCCGAGCGGGTGCGACTGATCGAGGCGGCAGTGCAAGGCTTTGGCTCAATGGCCGCGCAGCAGGCAAACAGCGTCAACATTACTGGCGGTAAAATCGAAGGGATCACAGACCTGGCCGTGGCGGATGGCGGCACAGGCGCCGGCAACGCGGAAGATGCTAGAGAAAACTTGGGGGCCAACGACGCCAGCAACCTCACAAAAGGCACCGTGGCGGTGGAGAGGCTCGGCGCCAGTGGCACCCGAAATGCAACCCAAGTCTTGCGCGGCGACAACACGTGGGGCGATACCCCAATCGGCCCTGAAGAGATCTACGCGCTCAGCGGCACAACGCCCGCGCTCGACCCGGCGAATGGGACCATCCAGACCTGGACGCTCTCTGCCAATTCGGCCCCAACTGACGCGCTGGCCGCCGGCGAGTCGATCACGCTAATGATCAATGACGGCTCGGCACGCACGATCACCTGGCCGCCCATGACCTGGCACACAGTATCGGGCGCAGCCCCAACCCTGAAAACCTCCGGCTACACCACCATCGTGCTCTGGAAAGTTGGCGGAACTCTCTACGGCGCAGCGGTGGGGGTCGTATGATTTTAGCCCGGAAGTTGCTAATGGCGGCCACGGCTCCACCTCGTGGACAGCGGATATACACCAGTCCTGGTACATATTATTTCACCGTCCCTGCGGGCGTCTATAGAATCTGCTGTGCGGTTGTGGGGGCCGGTGGCGATGGCTCGCAGTATCCGTCAACGGGCGGCGCTGCGGGTGGTGGTGGCGCATGTGCATGGACTAATAATGTCTCGGTAACACCGGGGCAATCCATAGGAATAGCTGTAGGTGCTGGGAACCCGAACTCCGGGTCCGACGGTGATGGCGTTTCCGCGATGTCAGGTCCGGGTGGTCAGATTGTACTAGCTCGCCCCGGTCGCGCATTCCAGCTGACATCGTCGCCGGGCTATTATAACAATGGTGTGGGGGGGTCAGCCGCCACCAGTGTAGGCGCTAACAAATTCTCCGGTGCGAATGGTAATTTTAACCAGGGAGGGTCGGCGGCTGGCTTGAATGGAACATTGCCGGCGCCGTTCGCGGGCAGAGGGGGTACGGGCGTTAATTTCAGCAACACCGGCTGGTCAGCAAAGCAAGCAGCGGGGAGTACGTTCACCCAGCTTTACGGCGCAGCCGCCGGCGGCGGCGGTGCAGGTAATGCATCCGGCAGTAGTGTAACCATGGGTGCAGACGGCGCTGCCATCATCATCTGGGGTCCGGGTCGCGGCTTCAGCCTGGCGTCGAATGACTACTAGGTGGGGCAGGAAGCTGGTGGGCTAGTGCCCGCCCACCTATCCAGATGCCTCAAAGCGCACCTATCGTCAAAGCTCTGAGGGCACTCACGCGATCACTGATGCTCGCGCTGCACGATCCCAGCGCTGCTGCCGAGCCCCGAGACAACGTGTTCCGCCGATGTGATGACAACCGCCTGCTGAGTCAGGCGGCAGTAAAAGTTGCTCTTTTGCATGGCTTCCTCCTGTGTGTAGGAGCTCGACCATAGCGTCACGACTTGGCGAGAGGCTGCTGCGGTGGCCGTTTTTCGTAGCTCACCACCCGATACCATCGCACCCGGCGAGCGGCTCCGCTCTCGTCACGCCCCAGTACACCCAGGCCGCTGTATTTGATCACGGTGAGCCGCACCACCTGCCGCTCAGTGGCGCGCTTGTAGATACCCTTGCCGACAACACCCACGCCATCGCCGGGGCCTAACCCCAGCCCAAGAAAGGCTTTGTGTGGATCTCCGATAACCGGGTGCCAGGTCAACCAGCTGCTCCAGATTCCACCGCCCGCACCAGGGCGGACCAGTCCGAGAACTTGATCTCGATCTCGCCAGAGAGCCAGCGGTGCGGAGTAGCCGAGCCGACGGCTAGCACTTTGCGGATCCGGTAGGGCGTGACGCCATGGGCGTCAAGGTAGCTCTGTATCTGCTCTGGAGTGGGCCTCTGCCAGCCTTCGGCGACAGGCGAGAAGCAGGCGTCAGGAATCACTTCGGTCGTCTCGCAGAGGCTCGCTAGAACGGTTCAGCGTCTCTTCTATCCATTCGCGTAAGCCCATACCCTGAAGCTGGGCCTGCTTCACCCACCGGGTCTTGCTTTTTCTTTGGGTCTCAAAGTGGACCACTGCGCGATCACTTTTTTTGTCCATCGACAATCTCCTCCGCCATTTTGCCGATCCCACTCCACATCTCATGGAGCCGCTTTGCGACTTTCCATGCCTCGTAGGCGAAGAAGCCTGAGTGATCAGCAGGGTCGAGCCCTTGCTTGCTCCGGTAGGGGCCGTAAGCGCAGAACAGCTTTCCGTCTTGCACTACAAAGGGACGAGCCTCTTTGCCGACAGCCCACCACCGACCCGCCCACACCTCAATCTGGCCATCTGGCTGCTTTGTAGCCCAGGCCTCAAACTCCTCAAAAGACTTCAGCTGCTTGCCTTGCTCAGTGGCAAGAGTGGGGCGACCGCCCCACACTCTCATTTTCATAAAGACACCTACGCTGTGATTTGGGCAACCAGCGACTCAATGGCCTCGATCGCCTCACGGCGCTTAGTCTTGCTGTCGCAGCAGATGCCCAACTGATAGCCGAAGGTGCGGGCTGCGAACTCGATGGTAGCGTCTCGGGTGCCTCCCTCGATCACCTCATAGAGCTTGGCGATAGGGTCGAGCTTGGACCCCTCAAAGGCGAGACCAAAGTACACGCGCTTCATCGTGTCTTTGGACCACTCGCTGGTGGAGGTGATGGTGGCTGTGACTTCGCGGTTGCCGTTCTGGAAGGTCGCTTTCATGGGGTATCTCCTTTCGGTCTCCGGTTCCGCCGGATCGGGGCCAGCTCTGTGCTGCCATGCCTCTATTATAGTTTCGTGGCGAAACTAGTCAAGCCATTTATTTAACTATTTTTCCGCCACTCTTCGTCGATGATCAGCTCCTCGCGCACAATATCGACATCCTCAGGAGCATCAATGCCGAGCTTAACCTGGCCGCCCTTGATGCGGGTGACGGTGATGCGGATGTCGTGATCGACGACAATTGTTTCGCCTTCGCGGCGGGTGAGAACTAGCATATCTGCCTCCCTGGCTACTCTTTATATGGTCGCGCCAATAATAGCAGAGTTATGCGATGCTCAAACACTCGGCCTAAAATAGCGGTTTTCCCGAATTATCAAAAGCATAGGGGTTTGTGCAGCTGACTCTGGCAGTGTTGAGGTCTGCGGTTCGATCCCGCATAGCTCCACCAAAATCAGTAACTTAGAGTTACGGCAAGGCAAGTGCACAAAAACTGCACAAAAACGTTGCACAAAAACTCTAGCTACCCTAAAAAGGCCGCCTTCGGGCGGTCTTTTTGCGTCTGCGTCACCCAAAATCGCGCCCCAGCAGTTCTGCTGTCATGACGATGGGCACCTGCTCATAGGGCAGGTCGTGCTCGCTCTGGTAGCCCATGGTGGTCTTGGCGTCCTCGTGCGCCATGGCCCGCTGGATCGCCTCCAGGTCGTACCCGGCTCTGGCTGCCAGCGCGCTGGCCAACCCCCGGATCTCGTGGAAGGTGGCCGGTGTACGGTCGGGCGGCAGCTCGATGTGTACGCCGGCGGCGATGCGGGACTCGGTAAACATGGTCATCAGCCGCCTCGCTGTCACCTGGTGGGTGTGGGTCTTGGTGCTGCCGCGCCGCTTTTGCTTGGGCCGGTGGCTGATCAGGTAGGGGCAGCGCTGGTTTTTGAGGCTGAGCTGCATCCCTCGGGCGATCAGCTGGCGCAGCAGGGCGTAGTGGGTCTGGTCCCAACTTAGGCGGGATGCGCCCACGGTGCCGCGCTGGGCCTCGCTCTTGCCGATGACGCGCCGCAGCAGGTTGTCCCGCAGGTGCTCGTCGATGACGAGGCCGCAGATATCAGACTCGCGCATAAAGGTGGTGAGGCTGATGCCCATAGCTATCTGCAGCGCTTCATAGCCCAGCTCGCCGGCGGCGTCGTAAATGCGCCAAAACTCGCCGAGCGCGAGGGGCAGGCGGGCTTTTTTCGGCGCACCGTTAAGATAAAGACGCGGCCTATCGTCGGCGGTGGTAAAGGGGTTGTACTCCAGGCGCGGGCAGAGGCCCTGACCCATCAGCCAGTTAAATAGGCGTCGGAATTCGGCGTGGCGCTGCTTTTGCTGGTGATGGGTGAGCTGGAGCCACCATGTCTCGATCGTGTCGCGGTCGATGTGGCCCACCGGCACCTTGGTCATCGATTTGCCTAGGGCGGTGAGGGCATACACCCGATTGCGCCAGCTTTGTCGCGCCGTCAGCCGCGGGTCTAGCCGCTCCCGGTAGGCGACATAAAGCGGGATCCAGTAGGCCAGATGATCGCGGCCCAGCGGCTTGTCGGCGCGGGAGGTCGAAGCCAGGTGGCGGCGGGCGTTGTTGGCCTCGGCGATACGGTTGGCAGCCTCGACACCGACGGCGGTAAAGTACCGCCACCTGCCATCAGGGCGATTGTAGCGCCAGTAGTTGGGGCGGTTGGTGCTATAAAGGTGGTCGGCAAGCTGGATGCCGTCCACCAGGCGAGGGCGCTTGGGGCGAGCCATGGCAGTGTCCTGGGCTGGTTATTGTTTCAATCTAGCCGAGCAGGTCAGGCGCGTCCAGATCGTCATTTGCTGCTGGCGAGTCCAGCGTGGTCGCGCCAGCGAACCGTGCAGCGTCGATGTAGGGCGTACCGGCAATCACCTTGCCTGGCACCGCCAGCGACTCGATGAGCTGGCACCACTCACGCTTCGAGGGGCGGCTGGCCGGCTCAAATTCGCGGTTGATGAAAGTCCACCGGGTCAGCTGCATGTCAGGCCACCCCTTGCTCTAGCCGCTCAATCATAGCCTGCCGCGTCACTGTGTCGGCGCGGAAGGCTGCCTGGTGCTTTAGCCACTCGTCATCGTCCGCCAGCGCCAGGGCGCGGTCGGAAAGAGGGCGCATCACTACCACCGTGTCGTAATAGTGGCGCGGGTTACCCGCACCGCGCTGCTCGGCAACGGCGGCGGTGATTTGGGCGTGGACCTTGTCCGCCTGCCCGTTGAGCATCACCGGCTCGGTGATCCACAAATCGCCGCGCTCATAGTAGTCGTCGCCGGCGATAAAGCAGGCGTGTACCATCACGATCCACGGTACGCACCGGCTCATAATGTGCTCCAGCGCCGCGACCGTCTGATCGTCGCTGTAGTGAGCGCCGCTGCTGAAAGCAAACTCGGTGCCGCTGCCTTTGCTCTCCCAGCGGAAGAGGTAGCACCGGCGGGCGATAGACTCCAGCGCCCGCTCCACCTGGCGGGCGGGGTTGTAGCGGCGGCGGGGCTTTTTGGATTTAGCCATCAGATCAGCCTCATCTGTCCGGTGGGCTCAATGGGCAGGGCTTGAGGTTGGCGTCGTTCATGCTTTGTTCTCCGCTCGTTTGAACTCAATCACCCACACCCACGGGTTAGCATCCCAGGAGCCTGGGCCGTTGATGGATTGCCATAGGCTATGGTACTCGCGTCGCGCGTAGTCGAGGTCTGCTCCGTCATGCGGGAGGTGCGCAGGCACGGAGACGCCCTCTCTCTTTGCGTCCATTCCGCTTATGTCCTGCAACCGCTCCACGCGCACGCTGAGTATCTCCAGCAAGATGCGTGATGCCCATCGGGGCATGTGGATGCTGGGGCGCCAGCGCAATGGCGATTTCCCCGGCCCCCATCGGTAATGGCCATCTGCCCCTGGGGGAATGCCTTTCTCTCTCAGCTCGTCGGTGCATTGAATCCACAGTCTCTCGAACCTCGTGCCATCATGGTCGAGAGGGTCTTTTAGCCACTGGCGCCGTGGCCCATCGCAGTAATCCAGGGCGAACGCCCCTTCATCTGCATCCCATGCGCCCACCCGCCACCTCTCCCGCACCCAGAGCCTGTCTCCAGGCTGGCCGTATGGGCACTGGTGGTGGCTTAGTTCACGGCCCTTATGCATCGGCACCCAGTTGTACCCTTCAGGCTCACAGTCACGCTCCATTGATGGCTGCGGCTTAACCGCCCGCCGCGTTTGCGTTTTCTGGCCACCGAGGATGGCGCGCACCATTTCGCCACCAAAAATGATAGGGCGCTCTCTGGTGGTGCTCATGCAACCCCCTTTGCCGCTACCGGCAGGCCAGGCTTGGGCGCAATCGCCACCCCGCTTGGCGTGACGATAATCACGCCCTCGCCATCGGGCAGGGTTAAGTGGCCCCGCAGGCGGATCAGTGAGCGGTCGATTCGGCGTGTCGCGGCACGGCAGCGGCGGTGCTCGCGGGCAAGTATTTCTCTGAGCTCTTCCACGCTACCTCTCCAGGCCGAGCGCTTGCTCGGCAGCTTTAAATGTCGTGACAGTGCTATCCATTTCCGCCCGGCTGATCAGCCCGGCTTGATGCGCCGTGGTCGCCAGCATCCGCGCTTTCAGCAGCGCGCTGAGCACGGTGGTCTCGTGCTGCTTGCTTAGCCTCGGCAGCGCTGTCGTGGATGCTGACGCACCGCCACCCGCTTGCCTCGCAGGCGTAAAGGTAGGTGCGAGCCTTCCGGCTCCATAGGTGGTAAACCCACCGGCTGCCGGATCTGCCCCGGCTGATGCGGTAGCGCTTGCAGTCGCTGTCAATGCTGTAGTCACTGCTCTTGCTCCACTGCATGTTCAGACTCCCATCGCTCGGCGATATTGTTTAGCGCCGATAGCATGCTTGGATGAAAATCGTTTTCGGCACCCAAAACGTCTATCAGGCGTAAAATCGCGCGAGCTTGCGTTCTGTCTTGCCTGTGCAGGCGCTTGTTGGTGTCGGTCTTCGAGCGGTCAGCGCTGCGATGTCTTGTGCGGATTGGCAGACCTAGCTCCTTTGCTGCATAGGAGACGTGGTCAGGCGTCACCAAAAGATCTATCCCTGTTGACGCCAGCTCTGCGATCCGCGCAAGCGGCAGGCCCTGAAGTGACTGGATGTGGGTTTCGAGGAACTTGCCGAGCTTGTACCGCTGGCCAAAAGTGAGAACCTTTCGTTCGATTGAGTTTTTATTCATGCAGCTTTCTCCAAATTCAGAGTGGCAGCGATCCAGTCGATACCAGCGTCGGTAAAGCGGATCGCCACGGTGTGGCGGGTAATGAATTGCCCGCTCTCGGTCACGCCGCCGCCCTGGCGGTAGTGGTTGCGCAGCAGGCCACGGTGAGCCGATGGGTCAATCAGCTGATAACCGCCCGTTGTGCGACGCACGATGCCAGCGGCCTCCATGCAGGCCAGCAGGTCGCCCACGGTGGTCTTGACCCAGTGCCGCTCACGCAGCAGCGCGACGGCGGTGCGGGGCTGATACCAGGTGACGGTGCTCATATCAGGCGCTCCAGCAAAAACAGGCCAAAACTCACCATTACGGCGTACCCTGCGGCCAGCAGCGCCAGGGCGAACGCTATCTGGCGCACCATCACGCAGCACTCGGGCCGTCGCCATCGGGCCGGCCACGGTAGGGCCGGGCGATAATTCGGCCACCCAGGCTGCGCTGGATACGGGCGGCTTGCTCAAGCGCACCGCGGCGGTCGGGGCGCCCTTGGCGGCGCACGGGTAAAACGATGATCTTTGCCATGGCTTTAACTCCAGGTGAGGGTTGCTGCCCCAGAGGGCGTGAGGCTAAGCGAGGGTTGAAATCCCGAGAACGGATTGCCACTATTTGCCCTCCGGATCAGAGGAAAACGAATGGGCAGCCTGCTGGCTCAAGGAATCATGATCATTGGCGGCCTTGCTGGCGGACTTGCCCTCTATCGCGATTGGCGCGGGGACAAGGTTCGACTGAGCATCAGAATCCGGCGTGGGTTTGTGCACGGTGACCGATTCTCCAGCTGCAGCGTCAACGGTGACAGGCTGGCCATTTCGGTGCTGAACAAGAGCAACTTCCCGGTCACTATCAGCTCTATCCGGTGCATACAGCGAGGACGCCGCATGTATGAGCAGCTTTTCCCTCAGCGCGGCTTTGCCACCCTCCCGTTCCGCCTGGAGCCACGGGCATCCGCCCTGTTTGTGGCACCCGCTAGTTTCTCGAAGCTCAATAATCTCTATCGCTTTAAGCGTTTGCGCATCTGCACAGAGTGCGGCGCAAAGTTCGATACGACCAACCGGACCTTCCGGCAGTTTATAAAGCAGTTTGCAGTGACACGTCCGCAGCGGAAACGCCAGCGCAAGAAGGCGTCGCCACAATGACCTGGCTGCATTAACGACCTTTCTCATACCCAGCTCCACGTCAGGCTACCGGTGTCCAGGTCGAGCGAGAGGGCGAGCGCGCCACCGTCGCGACGGACGGTGGCGACGGGGCCAGCCCCGCGAAGGGTGCGCGGTGTGCGCACTGCATCCGTATTGAGGGGCAGGGCGCCCAGGTAGGCGGCCAAGGCCAGCGCTAGATACCGCGCATGGCTCTGGCGGAAGAGCTCCAAGATCACCCGATCACGACGGCGCTGACCCTCTGGTATCTCCAACTCCTCGGCGATCCGCTGCCAGCGGTCGGCAATGCTCTTGTGGCTGCGGTGCTCCACAGCGGCCTGCTCGGCGTCGCCGGTGAGGCCGTCGACCAGGGCCAGCTCGATCGACCGGCGCAGGGCTGGGGGGTATGGGTGCTGGATGTATAGCTGGGGGGATCTCATAGATTTATCTCCAACCCGAAGGATTGCGCTGCGTGTAGCAAACCGCGTACGGGTTAAAGACTAATCCGTTAATGGGTTAATGTCAACCCGCGGGCGGGTTGACTTGATCGTGTGGACAAAAAAGCCGCCATCTAGGCGGCCGATAGAGACAGGCGAGATACTTTCTAGAACTTTCGCTCAGGAACTGGCGCCAGAGAGCATCTCCCGAGCGACTCGACGCGTCTGGTGCCTATCACAGCCTCGGTTGAAGGGTCTACGGGAGCTGCGGTGAAAAGCAAAGAAAGCTCCAGCGTCGTGCGATCGATTTCGTATCTGAAGGTCATTCGGATGCCAGATGCAACATCTGTGTTCTGGTAGACAACCGTGTTAGCCGAAAAGATGGCCTGAGCATTAAAGCCTGCCCCGGTTTCTGATTTGTGGCTAGCAGTGCCTCGGCTTTCGTCTAACGTGACAGTGAAATCCCTGCGAGCACTGCTGTCACTAACAAAGCACTCCAAATAAGTGGGGGCGGACAAAGCCAGCCCAGAGAAGCACGAAGCGCCAGTCAAAAGAACTGCTTGCAGTCGATGATTCCTGTTCATTTGTATCTTTCCCTTCTGGTCAGGCTGTAGGTTTAATTGGAGCGCTGTTAAAGTATGCTCGCAAAGCAGCGCTTGCCAATTAAAGCGCCGCCTGCTAGCTTTAAAGGATTATTAGTCATCACGGAGTGCAACTCATGCAGTACCCAACAATAAACGAGCTACTTGAGGCGATTGCAGAACTCACGGAAGAAGAGAAGCGCGAGCTTAAACGGTTCATTGATTTTATCCGCTCTTTGCGCGACGAGCCTTCAGCGCGTCGATGTAGGCCAAAACCCCCAGCCGCTCTTCCGGGTTCAAATTCTTAATCTCTTCAACTAACGGATCTTTGCTCAAAATACTGGAGGGCGGATCGCCCTCCCCTTCTGCCGACCGCAAGCGGTCACCAGAGGTTATCGCCTCCAGAGGCACATTAAAGTAATCAGCAAAAGCCTTTAGCGTTCGGAGAGACACTCCTTTGCCTTGACTGTTAAGAACCCTGGTAACGGTTGACTGCGGTATTTCAAGAATACGAGAGACAGCATTGTGGTTGACGTCCCCGTTCGGGTGAGTCATGCGGCTATCCGATTGGCAGAGCCTAATCAGGTTGTTGGCAATGGTCTTATCCATATATGAATTATCAGCAGTGTGATTTTAGCTGTCCAAGCCGTTTATGGGTTGACCTTTAACCCGTAAGCGGGTTAGTCTTGTGTGGAGGTGCTCAAATGACTCCACAAGAAGCAGTTGCAGAACTTGTAAAAAGAGGTCTTTCGGAGACTGATATCAGTCTCAGGATGAGCCAGATTGGCGTGAGCTGCAGCCAGAGCACGGTAAACCGGATCAAGCGCGGATCAGTGCGTTATTCGTGGGACACGGGTGACGCGTTGATCCGATTAGCGCAACAGGTCCTAGAGGGCGCAGCATGACCCAGCCAGTCGCGCACTCGCCACTCCACCTCGCGCCGAGGGTTACCTCGGCAGCTATCGCAATCTCACCCATTGCCCCGCTCCTTTTTGTTATTCGTGGTCAGGTTACCCCGGAGCAGGGTGCCTGTAAGCCCGGCACGTGCCGGGATTTTGGGAGGCGCAAATGAGAATCTCGTATCTACCGGCCACGCTCTGGACGGTGGCGCTAGCGGTTACCGAGCTGGCCCTGGGCGGCACCGTTTGGGCTGCCATGGCAGGTCTTGGGGTTATGGCGTTATTGGGTGCTCAGATAGATGGTGTATGCGCCAAGCGCGGTCACGACCACTCCCGCGACAGCCAGGAGGATTCCGGTAAATGAATTATGCCTCTTGTAGCCGTATATCTTCAGCGTCTGCCCAGGGTTGCTCCCCGGTTGAAACCTTGTGTGTATTGGGTGGTTCACCCACTCGCCAAGTCCATAGAGGGCGACACCAAAGCCAACCAAAAATGCCTCGTTGTTTCCAAAACCTAGAGCGGCAACGGCTATTGCGCATCCGATGGATGCAGCCGCTTTTGTCCAGTGGTCAAGTTTCAGTATTTCCATTACTAGCCAGGGCTGTTTGCAGAGCAAGGATCGTATATGGCGCTCGGGGTGCGAGCAAGTGCGGCCTTGTACCGCCGAGAAGGCGGAAGAACAACACTCAATTTATTACGGGAGATATCAATGCTTAGCTTTTGGAAAAAAGCCCGCCGCCGGTTTGCGCTCAGCCTTTCACCCGAGCTGGCCGATGAGATCGGCCGCCACGAGATGGCGGCTGTGCAGAGGGCAGTGACTAATGCTGTTAGTGCGTTTAAGCGCGAGGTAGCAAAGCATCCGCCACCGCTCAAGGTGGTAGTGCCGCATTACGTAATGCCTGGGCTAAAGATCCGGCAAGAGGTCTACCAGCGCCAAGATGGTGCCTGGTGCCCGCGCCTGAGCGTTACCTGGCCGGAGGTGTCCGGCCCTTGCCGAGTAGAGCTGCGCCAGGCTGGGCAGCTTGTTGAGAAGCAGTTTGTGCACGAGTCGATATGGGTAAGTCCAGGACTGGAGGCGGGCAGGCGTTACGAGGTCGCCGTTAGTCCGGTGGTGACATGGAGGGAGTCGCTAACTATTGCGCACCCGCTAGGCAAAGAAGGGCTGCATTAACTTTTACAGATTTGGTTGGAGGTTAGGGATATGCAAGGCAGTGACGATCCGCAGGACTTGAGACACACCCAGCACGATCTATCGGGGCACAACATTCGAGCAGTGGCCACGGTGCATGAGGAGGGGTTTGGCGAGCTGAAAAAGGCGGGCTGGTACCTGCTGAATGCACACCAAGGCGGCGATGGCCGCCCGGTGTACACGATGGGGTGGATACCGCCGGAAGACAGACCGGTTAGAGCTGGTCCACACCTTCGGGTCGTCCGATAGTGAATACGCTGTGCTCAATGCCGTCGATGCGATCTGTATGGACATTGAGCAGAAGGTGGCCCGCTTGCAGGTATGGCGTGACCTCGTCGCCGAGGTTGGTGGTGATGATTTCGCGAATGGTAAGCAGGGTTTCAAGGTTTTTTGTGATTTCCATGAGGTGAGGCTCCTTTGGTTGTTGGCAGCGCCATTGTAGCCGAGCGGGTGAGAGGCCCGTACTTATTTGGGGCGAGCGCGCTCCTTGGCGGCCACCCGCGCCGGTCGCCGCGCAAACGCTCAATGTCCTGCCCGGCTGTCCCCTTGGAAATTCAGCAGCCGGACCAGGGCCAACCCGGTGCGCTCGGGCAACTTAGTGCCGGGAAATTGAGCGGCGGCGCGGACAAACAATCAGAAAGGAAAGGAGAGGGCTGTGGACATCGCAGACCAAGCACAAAAAGAAATTGAACGCCGCGAGGCGTTCGCGCAGCAGCAGCGCGCTCCGGTAGCGCCTGTGGGCGAAACGAGCGCCAATGAATGCCAGGAGTGCGGGTTAGAGATCCCGTCAGCTCGGCAGCTGGCTATCCCCGGCACTCAGCATTGCACTGAATGCGCGGGAATGATTGAGAGGGGGCTGCTGTGACATACCGCTCACCGCCTGAATTTGACCCCAAGGGCCTTGCTCCCAACGACCCCGGCGCAAAGCTGGACGGCGGCAAGGTGCGCCTCGGCCTGGTGGTGGCGGGGTTTTCCCGCGCCATTACAGCCATGGGGCTCGTCGGCACTTATGGTGCCACCAAGTACAGCGACAACGGCTGGCTGGCGGTGGCAAATGGTGAGGCGCGCTATACCGACGCGCTGCTGCGTCACTTGCTGGCGGATCTTGCGGGTGAGACGCACGACAGTGAGAGCGGCCTGCCGCATCTGGATCACGCGTTGTGGAATCTGGCAGCGGTGTGCGAATTACGCAAGCGCAAAGAAAAGTAAAAGAGGAGGTCGGGGGACCATGGTAGCGATAACAAAAAGGCAATTTTCGGCGCCGAAATTTCCGGGCGGATTATCTCAACACGAAGTGGAAATGCTGCAGACGCTGCTGCGCAAGGAGCGGCCGCAGGCGGTGCGCCTGTACCTGGGCGTGATTCGCACCAGCATGGACCGCGACACGGCCACCGCAGGAGACAGGCGGCCTATCACGCGCAAGTTGATGAGCACGGTGGCAAGCGGCGAGGTGGATCTTGCCCTGGCCCATTTGCGCCAGGCGCGGCTGGTGCAAGACCTGCCGGCGACGCCGGGCAATTTTCGGTTTTTTTTACCTTTGGTGGATCGAGCATGATGATGGCTGACCATTTACCAGACTTGAGGCCGAGCGAGCGGGATGCGTACCAGGAGCTGGTGTGGGGTGGCTACCCCTACGCGGCGATCCTGTACACGCTAGAGTTTCGCCCGTTCATGGATCGCGCCACAGGGGTCGTGGGCGATAAACGAAAGATCTGCGAGCAGGGGTTGCGCGAAGCGATCGAGAGGCAGCAAAAGCGGGGGCCGAAAGCCGCGCCGAAAACGCGGTCGAGAGACTTTATCCAACGGCAAATTTCGGCGCTGGAAAAGTTCGGCTTGGTGGAGCGGCTACCGAAGCCTGATAGGTTTTCGCCCATGCGTTTTTACCTGCCTTTGGCCGCCTCGGGGTCAATCCGTCCCCGTGAATTGCGCACAGAATTGCGCACAGTAAAGCACACAGGCGGCGGTGTAATTTCTTCTAATGTAACAAGCATTTACGAGCGCACAGAAGCGGTAAGCGCACAGGATAAAAACCGTCATTGCGCACATCATCTTTTAAAGAATACAACAACAACAGAGACCGGCGTTTTCAGCGTCGATCAGCTAACCGCTGTTGACCTGGCGATGGTGGTGGATGCGTACCACCAGGCGCTGCCTGGATTGCCCAGGGTGCGAGTGCCGACAGAGGGGCACCGGTTGCTGGTGGCGCGGGTGTGGTACATGGCGACGGAGCCAGCCGGCAAGCATCAGAGTCAGCAGTTTTGGCGCGGGTACTTTGCCGCCTGCGCACAAAGTGATTTTCTGATGGGCAGGGTGGTACCCAATCAGCGCCGGGGGCCATTCCGGGCAAATTTCAAAACACTCATCGATCAGGACACGGTGCTGAAGGTGCTAAACGGGGAGTACACATGAGCGACAACAACACAACGCTGACCAGTGAGGCAGCAGAGCAGGCGGTGATCGGGGCCGCAATGATTGATCCGGACGGGTTTGGGGCGGCTGAGGAGTGCGGGCTGAAGGCTGACCACTTCAGCGTGGCCAGCCATCGAGCACTGTGGAGCGCCATGGCGGCGTTGCAGGCCAAAGGTGTGCCAGTGGATGGCATCACCCTGCTGGAGCAGCTGGGTGCCAGCGGCGAGCTGGAGCGGGCTGGCGGGCACGAGTACGTGCTGGAGTTGCTGCGGGACACGCCCAGCGCGGCCAACACAGCGGCTTACGCGCAGATCGTGATGGAGCGGGCGCAGCGCCGGGTGTGGTTTTTGACGCTGGGCGCGGCGCGGGATGCGTTTTTGGACCCCACCTGCGCTGACCCCATCACCAAGGCTGAGTCGCTGCTGGCCAGCCTGGACGCGCGCACGGGGCTAGCGAAGTTTGAGCCGATGGCGGTGGTGCTCAAGGAGGAGGTGGACCGGATCGGGTACAAGTACGATAACCCCGGCCTTGAGGGCCTGCAAACGGGCTACCACAACATCGACCACCGCCTGGGCGGGCTGCAGGACGGCGAGCTGATTGTGGTGGGCGCGCGCCCCGGTATGGGTAAAACGGCCTACGCCCTCAACGTGGTGCGCCAGGTGGCGCTGCAAAAGGTGCCCGGCTCGGTGCTGGTGTACTCGCTGGAGATGACCGCCGGGAGCCTGGCACAGCGGCTGGTGGCGATGCAGGGGAAGATCAAAAAAGACCTGCTGCGGTCGGCGAAGGTGTTTGATCACGCTGACAGCAGCAGTCGGATGATAACGGCAGTGCAGGCGCTCAAGGAGCTCGACATACGGATCTGCGACCAGCCCGGCCTCACGGTGCGAGAAGTGCGCAGCATGGCGCTGGGAGAGCGTCGCCGCCGCCCGGTGAGGCTGGTGGTGGTGGACTACCTCGGGCTGATCGAGCACGAGGGCCGGGAGCGCAGCACGGCGGATCAAATCGGCGAGGTGACGCGCACACTCAAGCGGCTGGCGCGAGAGCTGGAGTGCCCTGTGATCGTGCTGGCGCAGCTCAACCGGTCGGTGGACGATCGGCCCAGCAAGCGGCCCGTGCTGCGCGACCTGCGCGATAGCGGTTCCATCGAGCAGGACGCGGACGTGGTGCAGTTTCTGTACCGCGATGAGTATTACAACAAGGAATCATCGCAGTATCCGGGCCAGGTGGAGGTGATCACGGCCAAGAGCCGAGAGGCAGAGATCGGCAGCGATTACTTGACCTGGCTGGGGCAGTACCAGCTGATGGAAAGCAAATCGACATACGATCAGCCGCCGAGTGGTGATCAAGAGCGAGACTGGTACGACGGTTAGAGAGACGGTTTATTTTTGGCGGAGGGAGAGGAAAAAATGGCGTTATCGGTGACGCAACTTGAGGACGACATTGAGATACTGGCGTGGGGCAGGTGGGCACGGCCTCGTATCGACCGGATGCTGGGGGCCAAAGCACCGGGATGGACCTGGCTGGTGGCAGAGGGGGCGGGCTGGGGTGATCAAGAGCCAGCCGCAGTGCCCGCACCTTACGCGCCCGAGGAGTACTGCGAGGCGCTGGACAAGATGATTGCCAGCATGGGCCCGGAGACAGTGGCGGTGATGGTGGCGTTGTACTGCTACCGGCGCAGCCTGAGCGCGGTGGCGAGGGCCAGCCGGACGAGCAAGCGCAAGGTGATGCAGCTGCGCGATTGCGCGCTTAACCGGCTTTACGGGGCGCTTTACCTGAAAAACATTGCTTAGGGCTTGACACCAGTGCACCGGTGCACCACTATTTAGGCCTATCGTGGGGAAACCCGCGCATGACAGAACCCGGCCACCGTGCCGGGTTTTTTATTGCCCGATTTTCTCACGCTACCGAGTTCGTCCATCCCCCCGACGATCGCCCCGCTTCGGCGGGGTTTTTATTCGCAGGCCCGTGCTTTGGCGCGGGCCTTTTTTATGGCTGAAATTCACCAATGCCGGCGGCAGGTGGAGAGAATGGGAACGAGAGCGATGCCCGAGCATCACGGAGCCTGGTGGGCATATCCGATCTATGCGTCTGGATTCCTGGTGGCCGCGATGTCGCCTGAGCAATGGCTGATGACACTGTCGATCTTGGCGGTGGTTGCGCGCTTGGCCATCGACGTGCCGACGGTCATTGCCAAGTACCGGCCCCAAATTAGCCGACTGATCGATTGGGTGTCACGGCTATGGCCCTGACTTTAAATGACACCGACATCCTGGTCGGCGCGCTGACCATCCACGGCGAGGCGCGCGGCTGCACCCAGCAGGGGCGGCTGGCGGTGGCGCACTGCATCCTCAACCGGATGCGGGCGCGGCGGTGGTGGGGCACGAGTGTCGCGCCCTACGAAAACCACTCGATGGCTGCGGTCTGCCTCAAGCCCTGGCAGTTCAGCTGCTGGAATGCCGGCGACCCCAACTACTCGATCCTCTCGCGACTGCGGGAAGAGTACCGCAAGGCCATCCAGGACCGCACTTGCCGCGCCTCACTCAAGGCGCTGCTCGATGCGGCTGATGGCTGGATGCCCGACCCCACTGGCGGGGCAACGCACTACCTCACTACTGTGCTGCACAAGAGCTCGCGGGCACCGTCCTGGTCGCGCCGTGATGACTATGTGGAGATCGGCGCGCACCGTTTCTTTACCGGCATCGACTGATGGAGGCGATGATGATCCGCATGATTCTGATAGCAGTACTGGCTATGGCGCTGGGCTTTCTTGCCGGCTGCGCAACGCCGTCGGCTAACGTGGTGCCGGTGTACGCCACCATGAAACTGATCGAGCGCGGCGCTGTGGACGCGCAGGACGTGATCGAGCGCACGGCACGTGTCGAGGCAGTACTGGCAGAGGGCATCCAGCTCGGTGCGCTGGGCGATGTGGTGCGCCAAGCCACTGGCTACCACGACATGCTACCGAGCGATCGCTACCTGGTGGATACGATCCTGGGCGACGTGGCACACCGTCTGCAGCTGGAGTACGACGTGCCGCTGTCGGCTGAGCATGTGGCCGCGATCCGCGATGTGCTGTGGACTATCCAGGCAGCGGCCCGAGCGTACTGATGGACCGGCTTTGCTATGAGCTGATCCGCGGCAAGCGCTGGGGTCGGCTGCTCTCTGATGTCTACGCTGCCACTGGCATCACCGGCCACGAGGCGCTGCTACCCCGCAAAGGGCGCTATGCGCGCCTGGAGCCCAATGGCCTGCTCACCGTGCGCCACGGCTTTGAGTGGGATTTTGGCAGCGGCCCGGTGGCGCAGACGCCAGCCATGCTGCGCGCCTCGCTGATCCACGATGTGCTGTGCGACATGACCAACGCCCGGCTGGTGCCGTGGTCTGTGCGCCGCAAGGCCGACGCGCTGTTCCGTCGCCAGCTCAAGGAATACTCGCCTGACCGGCATCTGCTTAATCCGTTCCGCTATCACCACTGGTGGCGCTGGGCTGCCGTGGCCAGCTACTCGCAGCTGGTCGCCCGATGGAAGGACAAGGTGCGCTGATGGCGCTCAAACCCTTGCGTTGGTGCCCATCGTGTGCAACCACGCACAAAGGGGTATGCCCAAAGCGCAAGGGCTGGAGCACAGGAAAGCGCACCGGCTCAGGCCGCGGCGGCAGACCGTGGCGCAGAACCAGACAAAGAATCTTTGAGCGTGACAACTACCTCTGCCAAGAACACCTGCGCAAAGGTCGGCCTGTACCGGTGGGGCTGTCAGGTCCGTCTGCCGGGGTTTGCGACCACGTCGTACCGCTCGCAGAGGGCGGCACGGACGACGACGATAACCTGCAAACCCTCTGCCGCGAGTGCAGCGACGCGAAGACGCTCGCCGAGTCTCAGCGGGCACGGGGGGCATCAAAACTTTGAGTTCGGCCGCGCGGACACCGCCCGCAGAGTCGACTTTTTGTACGAGTTAAAAATTTTAGGGGGGGGTTAAATTCTCCAAGGGGTTTCGCCCATGAGCATTTCAAAGTTCCCGTCCGTTGTCCGGATGGAGGATCACCGCCGCCAGAGCGCCGCGAAAGAAGCCTCTCAGCGCCCCGATCTTTTCCAGGGCGTACCGATCGAGGCGCCATCGTGCCCGCAGTGGCTGAGCGCTGAGGCAAAGCGCCACTGGCGCTACATGGTCAAGCACCTGAAAGAGTACGGACTGATCTCGCGCCTTGACCAAGGCAGCCTGGCAAACCTCTGCACCTACTACGCCCGAGCGAAAGAGGCAGAAGAGCACCTGCAAGAGCACGGCGAGTTTCAGGAGACACCGAACGGCTACGTGCAGATCAGCCCTTACTCCGTCGCCTTCACCCGCTACAGCAAGATGTACAACGTGTTGGCCAAGCAATTTGGGATGACGCCGATGGCTCGCAAGGGCGTGGCAATCGACAACCCCAACCAGACGGCGCTGGATCTAGACTGATGGGCTGCGCGGCTGAAAAGGTCGAGCCGGTAGATGCTGGGCGGCTATGGCTCGACCGGGCTTACCAATACGCGGCAGATGTCCGCTCCGGTGCGGTTGTCGCCGGCAAGTACGTCAGGCTGGCCGTGGATCGCTTCTACCGCGACCTTGAGGAGGGCTACAAGCGCGGGCTCTGCTTTGACGAGCTCAGCGCGGCGCGCTACTTCCGCTTTGTCAGCCGATATTGCCGCCACTACCAAGGCGAATTCGCGGGCCTACCTATAGAGTTCTCGCCTCACCAGTGCTTCATTGAGGCGCAGGTGTACGGCTGGCTCAGGGCTGACGGCACAAGGCGATTCCGAACCACATACGAAGAGGTTGCGCGAAAGGACGGCAAGACAACCCGGCTGTCCGCCAGCGGTCTATATAACCTGATCGGTGAAGGCGAGCCGGGCGCGAAGGTCTACAGCGCCGCCACAAAGAGAGACCAAGCGAAGGAGCTGTTTGCTAGCGCGAAGGCGATGGTTCAGCAGTCCCCCGACCTGCGGCGTTTGCTGGATGCCCGAACGCACCACATCCAGACACACGACGGCCACTGCGTGTTTATGCCGCTCTCCTCCGAGAGCAATAAGATGGATGGGCTCAACGTCTACTCGGGACTTGTGGACGAGATCCACGCCCACCCCAACAGCAGCGTCTGGGACGTGCTCGAGTCCGCAAAAGGGTCTCGCCGCCAGCCACTGATGCGCGGAATCACCACGGCAGGCTTCAACCGCAAGGGGTTCGGTTACGAGCAGCGGGGCTACGCCGTCAAGGTACTTGAGCGAGCGGTCGAGGATGACTCTTTCTTTGCCATCATCTACACGCTTGACGAGGAAGACATCGAGCGCTGGGATGACGAGCGCCTCTGGATAAAGGCCAACCCCAACCTGGGCGTCAGCGTCAAGCTGGACGATCTGCGCGACCAGTGCAGAAAGGCCAAGGAAATGCCCAGCGCCAAGGTCGAGTTTCTCACCAAGCGCCTCAACGTCTGGACCTACGCTGAGTCGCTCTGGATGAACATGGAGCGCTGGCACCAGTGCCGCGTCGACTTCGACAGCCTCGGCCCCTGGAGCGAGACAGCCGAGACAGAGCTGGACGGCATGGAGTGCTTTGGCGGTCTCGACTTAGCCAGCGTTGAGGACATGTGCGCCCTGCGCCTGACGTTCCCCCTGCCGGATGGGCGCCGCCGCACCATCGGTCGCGCCTACCTCCCGCAAGCCGCGCTCGAGCGCCGCCTGCGCAAGGGAGACAGGACACTGGAGCAGTTTCGCGACAGCGGACACCTCAGCGTCTTGCCTGGCGAAACCATCGACTACGACTGGATCAAAAAAGACATCCTGCTCGCCTGCGAGCGCTTCGACGTGCAAGGCATCGCCTTCGACCGCTGGAACAGCTCACAACTGGTCAACGACCTGATGAGCGAAGGCGTGCCCATGATCAAGTTTGGCCAGGGCTTTGCCAGCATGTCGGCCCCCATGAAAGAGCTGATGCGGCTAATACTCACGCAGCGGCTGGAGCACAACGACCCACTGCTCACCTGGGCCATCAGCAATGTGGTTGCCGACACCAACCCTGCTGGCGACATCAAGCCAGACAAGAGCAAAGTGTCAGAAAAGATCGACCCCGCTGTCGCCCTGATCATGAGCATCGCGCTTGCCATGTCGGGCGACGAAGAAGACGACCAAGACTTTGTGGAACTGGACTGATGGGACTGCTTAGCCGATTCAAACGCACCGCGCCAGCGGCGCAAAGCGCCCGCCAAGAGCCCACGATCCAGGCGCCCGACGTGAGCAACGAGGACGGCAGCCGCGAGCTCAACAGCATCGAAGAGCTAACCGACATACTCGGCATCATGCCCAGCATCGCCGGCCCGGTGGTCAACAGCCGTACCGCCATGCGCGTCGCCATCGTCTACGCCTGCACTCGACTCATCGCTGGCGCCATGGCCGGCATGCCGATCCACATCTTTCGCGACGCCCCCCAAGGCCGCGAAAGAGACACCGGCCACCCGCTGGCAGCCATGCTCAACCTGCAGCCAACGCCGCTGATGTCTGCCGCCATGTTCTGGGAGTACATCACCTCGGCAGTGCTGCTGGAGGGCGACGGGTTTGCCGTGATCATGCGGGACCAGTACGGCGACCCTGTGGAGTTTCTGCCCGTCAGCCCGCTGGCAGTAACCGTCAGGCGCAGAGGCAACCGCCTGCTGTATGCGGTCCAGCTGGACGACGGCTTTCGCGGCTTCGACCAGGATGACGTGCTGCACTTCGCCGGCTTCGGATTCAACGGCGAGCGCAGCCTCTCCGTTATCAAGTACGCCGCGGTCAACTCCATCGGCCTCAACATGGCCATGGAGCAGTTCAGCG
Source organism: Porticoccaceae bacterium (assembly GCA_023229065.1). Classification (GTDB taxonomy): domain Bacteria; phylum Pseudomonadota; class Gammaproteobacteria; order Pseudomonadales; family Porticoccaceae; genus NAT127. The sequence continues at coordinate 8,987 of JALNZZ010000008.1, read as the reverse complement.
GCGACTTCTTTCAGAACGGCGCTCACCAAGACATCGCGGTAACGAAGGAGGGCAGGTGGAGCGCCGAAGACCAAGAGGCGTTCAGGGACGCCTGGGTGCGCACCTATGGCGGTCTGGGCAATCGCCGCAAACCCCTGACTATCTCAAAAGGCTTGAGCCTTCACCAACTCAATATCAACGCCAAAGACAGCCAGCTAATCGAAAGCCGGCAGTTTGAGAACCTCAATATCGCGACGGCCTTCGGCATCCCCGGCTTTATGGTCAACCAGGGCGACAAGGTCACCGCCTGGGGCTCCGGCATGGCAGAGCTCGGCCTGGCATTTATTCGCTACACGATGTCGCCGCACATCGTCCGGTTTGAGCAAGAGCTCAACCGCAAGCTGTTCCTGCGCCGCCCCGAGTTCGCCGAGTTCGTCACCGCCGGCCTGATGCGGGGCACGCTCAAAGAGCGCAACGAGGCCTATAAGTCCGCCCTTGGCGGCTCCAACGTGCCGGGCTACATGGCCATTAACGAAGTGCGGCGCATCGAGAACCTGCCCCCGCTGGACAACCCGGTCTACGACCAACCCTACGACCCACGACTGGCAGCCCCAAAGGAGCCTGGCAATGCACAATAAGATGCGGCAACTGCTGCAGCTCATTATCGACAACCACGACCGCGACAGCACCATTCGCGCAGAATCCAAAGGCGACCGCGCCGCCGTCTACATGGACGGCGTGATTGATCCGTGGTTCGGCATCTCCGCGCACGCCGTGGGCCGGACCCTTGAGGACATTGGCGGGTTGGATATCGACATCTACCTCAACTCGCCAGGCGGCGACGTGTTTGAGGGCAGGGCGATACAAACCCGCCTCAAACGCTATACCGGCAACGTCAGCGTCCACATCGACGGCCTGGCCGCCAGCGCTGCCACCACGGTGGCGCTGGGCGGCGACCGCCGGGTGATAGCCGAGGGCGCCTTCTGGATGATCCACAACAGCTGGACGCTGGGCTTTGGCGACCGCAACGACCTGCGCAAGACAGCCGACCTGCTGGAGCAGATCGATGACGCCATCGGCAGCGATTACGCCGCCGTCACCGGCGAAGAGCGCAACCAGATTGTCAGCTGGATGGACGGCGAGACCTGGTTCAGCGCCACCGATGCCAAGCGGCTCGGCTTCGTACACGACATTTTCACCAGCGATGACAGCGCAGCGGCCAACAACCGCTCTGCCTGGAACCTGGCCGCCTACAAAAACGCCCCAAAAGCACTCACCGAGCGCCCCAAGCCCGAGCCCGACGCCCGCCAAAACCGGGCGCGCCTGGGGCAGTACATCGACATGCTCGAACGAATTGGATAGCGCCCCGCGCGCCAATACCTGCCCGCCACCGTGCGGGCTTTTTTATTTCTGACCCTGAAAACCGGAGACAGCACCATGCCAAAGTCTATCCAAGCGCTGCGGGAAGAACGCACCAATCTCGCCAAAGACCTTCGCAGCCACTACGACAGCTACGCCGACAGAGAGTGGGACACCGAAGCCCAAACCAAGTACGACGCCATCGTAGACAAAATCGAGCGGACCGACGCCAAGATCGAGCGCGAGCAGAAGATCCTCGACATCGAAGCATCCAAGATAGCTGCCACGCGCACCGCAGCAGACCGCCACAACATCAGCGAGGACGAGGCCAGCCACCAAGGCGAGCTCAATGCGCAAGCCTTTGTCGCCTGGATGCGCGGCGGCGCCAGCGCACTGTCCGACGAACAGCGCCGCCTGCTGGCCCAGCGCACCGCCGGTGTGCAAAACGCCATGAGCACCGGCACCGGCAGCGAGGGCGGCTACACCACCACCAACGAGTTTGTGCCCCAGCTTATCGCGGCCATGAAGTCGTACGGCGGAATGCGCGAAGTAGCCACCGGCATCACCACTGGCACCGGCTCGCAAATGGACTGGCCGACAGCTAACGCCACCAGCGAAGAGGGCGAGATTGTCGGCGAAAACGCCTCGGTGTCGGTGGGTGAGACCACGTTCGGCACCACTGCGCTCAGCACCTACAAGTACAGCTCAAAGTCCATTGCCATCCCCTTCGAGCTGCTGCAAGACAGCCACATCGACCTGGAGGGCTACATCAACGGCCTGCTGGCCACGCGCCTTGGCCGCATCACCAATAAGCACTTCACTGTCGGCACCGGCTCAGGCCAGCCGCGCGGCATTATCACCGCCGCCGCCGTGGGCAAGGCCGGCCCCACCGGCCAAACAGCCACAGTCACCGTGGACGACCTCATCGACCTCGAGCACAGCGTCGACCCCGCGTACCGCATCAACAACGCGGCCTTTATGTTCAACGACCTCACCCTGGCCGAGATCAAGAAGCTCAAGGATGACAACAAGCGCCCGCTGTGGCTGCCCGGTATCGCTGACGGCGAGCCCGACCGCATCCTCAACCGCCGCTATGTGATCAACCAGCACATGGCTGTCATGGCCGCCAGCGCCAAATCCATCGCCTTTGGCGACTTCTCGCGCTACATCATCCGCGACGTGATGGCGGTGCAACTGTTCCGCATGACCGACAGCAAGTACACCGAGAAAGGCCAGGTGGGCTTCCTCGCCTTCATGCGCTCCGGCGGCAACCTCATCGACGTAGGCGGCGCGGTCAAGGTCTACCAAAACGCGGCCACCTGATCGCGGCAGCACACGGCGACCATTTTGCGGACACCAACAAAATGGTCGCCAAACCCCAGAGCGGAGACACAATCATGGCAAAGAAAACGGCACGCATACTGCGCACCCTCCCCATTGAGGGCACCATCTACAAAGCCAACGACCTGGTAACCCTGGACGATAAGCTACTCACAACCCTGGACAGGACCGCCTACGACACCAGCAAAGCCGCACTGGGCTACTGCAAGTCGATCGGCATCGCTGCCGTGGAGCACGCCAGTACCGCCGAGACGGAAAGCCTGCAAGAGGGCGGCCAGGCCGAGGGTAGCGAAGGCGGTCAGGGAGAAGGCGAGAGCGGCCAGGCCGAGGGTAGCGAAGGCGGTCAGGGAGAAGGCGAGAGCGGCCAGACCGAGGGCAGCCAAGGCGAAGGCGAAGGCGAGCTGGCAGAGTAATCATCATGCACCTCTCGCTGATCGACCGGTCGAACATTCGGCCCATCACCCTCGACGAGCTCAAAACGCACTGCGTGATCGATCACAACCTGGATGACGGCGTGCTGACCAGCCTGCTAGACGAGGCCGTTGAGCAGGTGGAGGCAGACACGGGCCGCACTTTGGTGGACACCATCTGGGGAGGCGTGATGGAAAGCTTCCCCAGCGTTATCTACCTGCCCCGTCCGCCGGTGGTCGAGCTGATCAGCATCACCTATGTCGACGCCAGCGGCCAGCTGCAAACGCTGCCAGAGCACACCTATCAGGTGCTGGCCACCGCTGCTGGCGCCGAGGTGCGTCCAGCACCGGGCCAGCGCTGGCCAGCGGCGCAGGCGGGCAATGTCAGCGCGGTGGCGGTGCGCTACCGGGCAGGCTACGTGCTCTCGGCAGGGTTTGGCGAGGCGCTGGGCGCGGGCTCTGGCACGGTGCTGGTTGATGCAGTCGGCCAGTTACTGCTAAGCGGTGGCGCGACTCAGGTAGGGGAGATCCCCATGCGCGCCCGCCTGGCCGCGCTCATCTGGGCGGCGCACCTGTACGAGAACCGCGAACACATGTCGCCGGTGCAGCTCCACGAGCTGCCCAGCTATCGCAGCCTGCTGTCCACCCTCGAAACGGGGCTCGTCTGATGCGGGCCGGTCGTTTGCGCTTTGTCTGCAACCTGCAGAACCCGGCACAGGTGGGCAGCCAGTACAGCACGTCCACCGGCTACATCACCGTAGCCGAGAGGTTGCGCGTAGACATTGTGCCCCAGCGCGGCACCGAGATCCGGGGCGAGCACCAAGCAGGCACCGCCACCACTGTCGAGATCCACCTGCGATTCCATCCGCTGATCACATCCGCCTCGCGCCTGATCGATGTCGAGGACAACACCGTCTACCAAGTGATCGCGCCCATCAATCTGGGTCGCCGCAACCGCGATCTCAGGCTGCAGTGCAAGGTGGTGACATGATGCTAGAGATCAAAATAGAGCCGCCCATCCAGGCGTTGGTGAGGGAGCTAGAGCAGCTCAAAGAAGGGCTGGGCGAAAAAGGTATCAGGGCAGGCCTTGTTTACGGGGCAAAGCCGCTCAAAGACACAATGAAAAGCCTGGCCCCCTATGACCGGGGAGCCCTCAGCAGGGCTGTCGGACACGTATCACCCTCGGCGCGCGCCAAGTCGCGGCTGGGGATCAAAAGGGACACCGCAGCGATCCTCGTGGGAGCCAACCGCAAGGTGGCCGCTGGCGGAGAAGGGAGAAAGATCTGGCAAGGGCGCAAGGCGCACTGGCACGAGCAGGGCACCAAGCACATGGGCGCCACCCCATTCATGTCAACCGCATTCCAAGCCTCTGCTCATCAAATCGAAGGCCGCTTTTATCAAGGGCTGACCCGCTACCTGGAGAGACAGCGTGCTAAACACTCTTCTTGATCGCTTGCGCACGAAGTGCCCCAGCTTCGCCACTATCGCGCCCGCTCCCAGCAGCGCCACCATCACTACCGTTGATGCCGCCTTGGCCAGCAGCTCGCTGATGAGCCTGCTGTCCGCCGTGGTGCCCGGCGTTTTTGCGGTGGAGATACCAGAGGGCCGCACGCCCCCCGATGCCGCCTACCGTCTCGTCTCGGCCCAGCCAGTCGAGGTGGCGGGTACGCGGGTCGTTACGGCAGTCAGCTTTGTCGTCACGCTGCGAGCGCCTCGCTACGAGGTGCTGATCCCGCTCCTTAGCGACCTTGAGGCAGGCATTGCAGGCAGCACCGACGCCATCAGCATCACTGACGCCGCCCTTGACTACGACCCGGCAAAAGGGCACTACCTGGCTGGCCTTGAGGTGCAGTACGCGGTGGCGGCAGTGCCCGGCGCTGCGGGCTGGCCAATGCTGCTGGTTGATGCCGACGCGCTTACCGGCCTGCCGTCGCGCTACGACAACACCGTCCGCCAGCGCGTCAACCGGGGCTACAGCTTCACCCTGGTCTGCGCCACCGACGCCATTGCCAGCTTGCGCGCCGAGCTGGAGGCGGCCCTGCTGGGCTGGCAGCAGGCCCCTGCCGCCGAGCCCTTTGAGTTTACCCACGGCCTGCCGCTCAGCCTGCCAGGCGGCCTTTACGCCTGGCGCGACATCTACAGCGACGCTGGCTACATCAAACAACCCTGACCACACCCAACAGCTACCAGGAGGTCACCCATGGCCCGATCCGGCGGATCCTACGTGGTGGACAAAGACGGCACCCGCCGGCGCGTCCAGCACACGACAGAGCTCACGGTGCTTGAGCGCAAGGCCCTGCAAGCGGCAGAGCAAAAACCCACCAAAGCAAAGCCGCCCGCTAAGGCTGCTGCAGACAAAGGAGAGCACTCATGACAATGAAATCCCGTCGACAGTACATATTGGCGGTGCGCGAAACCACCTACGGCACCGACCCCACGCCGGACGGCGGCAACGCGATCCTCACTAGCGGCCTCGCTCCAGGATTCCAGCAGGGCAACCGGGTTACTCGCGACCTTGACAGCCCCTCCCTGGGGGCAGACCAGGAGATCGCCACCGGCCTCTATACGACCGTCTCATTTAATGTGGAGATCGCCGGCGCCGGCGATGCTGGTGACGTGCCCGGCTGGGGCATCCTGCTAAGAGCTTGCGGCTTCAGCGAAACCATCACCGCCGACACCAGCGTGACGTACGAGCCGGTCAGCGACGATATAGAGTCGGTTACCATCTACTACTACCAAGACGGCGAGCTCCATAAAATCACCGGCGCGCGCGGCACTGTCAGCTTCAACCTGTCGAAGGAAGCGATTCCCCGCATGGCGTTTGTGTTCACCGGCCTGTATCACGACCCGACAGCGCCCGTCAGCCCGATCACGCCCAACACCTCAACGTTTGTGGATCCGCTGCCGGTAACCGAAGCAAACACGCCCACCTACACCGTAGCCGGGCACCCGGTTAAGGCCGAGGGCTTCACGCTCGACTGGGCCGGCCAGGTGGTCTATCGCAACGTGGTTAACAGCGAGAGCGTCCAGATCTCAGGCCGCACACCCACCGGCACCCTGACGTTCGAGCAGGAGCGCATCGGGGCCAAAAACTTCTGGGCGGCAGCAAAGAGCCAGGATCTGCACGAGGTAAAGATTGTGCACGGCACCACCGCGGGCAACATCGTGGAGATCAACAGCGACCGGGTGCAGCTCTCTCAGCCCGCGCTTGACGACAGCGACGGCATCAGCGTGATGAACCTCAACATGCGGCTCATCAAGGGCGATGATGACGAGCTGGAGATCGTGGTCAGGTAACCCCGTCGCCAGGCAGGCCGCCCTGCCTGGCCCAACCTTGCACAACGGACACAACCTAACGGACAACGAGGAACATCATGGCAATACGGTTAGCAAAAAAAGATCGGGTGCGCGTCAACGTCATCTGCGAAGTGCCCCGCGACAAGGGCGCAGGCTATCAAAAAGAAAGCTTTGTGGCCGTCATCAAAAAGCTCTACGGGCATGAGGCGGAAGATTTCAACAAGCGCCGTGTCGACATGACCGTCTTGGAGCAGCTCCAGGAGCTGGTGCTGGGGCTGGAGCAGGTCAAAGACGAAGACGGCAAGGACATCCCGTTCAGCGCCGAGCTGATCGAGCAACTTGGCGAGATTGACTACTACTGGCTGCCGCTTTACGAGCAGTGCATCGCCGTACAGAACGAGCTCGCGCGAAAGGAAATGGAACGAAAAAACTAATCGACGCCGGGCGCTACTGGGTGCGGGCGCCCGAGCCCGAGCAACACGGCGAAGACAACAATGACGAGGACTGGCTCGTCATCGACGCCAAAGCAGCACCCCGCCAGCGCGAAGAGCCACACTTTGAGGTCTGGCACGAAAACTGGGATGCCTGGCAAACCTTTTTGGCCTGCGGCACCCAATGGGTTGCTGGCCTCCAGGGGGCCACCGGCCTCAACTACCCCGCGCTGGAGTCAGTGATGAGGATGCGCGGCATCCCGCCAGAGCAGCAGCCCGAGATATTCGAGAAGGTGCGCCTGATAGAGACAGGCGTACTTAAAGCCTTTGCCAAGCAGCGAGCGCAAGAGCAGGCAAAGCAAAAGGCGCAACCCCGCAGTTAAGAGACAGCCATGGCACGTAACTACAGGACCGGCATCATCATCACGGGTGATGCCAGTGGAGCCGTGCGCGCTGCAAACCTCACCGAGGAGCAGCTCAAGCAGCTCAACGCGACCAGCAAAAAAACCAGCGACCAGTTTAGCGATATCGCCAGCAAAACCCGCGATGTCGCCAACGCCGCGGCAAAGTGGGCAATGGTGGCCGGTGGTGCAGCAGTTACCGCCACCGCCGCCCTGGTCAAAAACCAAATGGGCCTGATCAGCAGCACCGCCAACGTCTCCGACATGCTCGGCATATCGACCGAGGCGCTGGCCCGCCTGCGCCATCAGGCCGATATCACGGGCGTCTCTGCCAACAACCTCGACTTGGGCATCCGGCGCATGACCCGCCGGATCTCCGAGGCTGCTCAAGGCACCGGCGCCGCCGTCAAATCGCTCGACGAGCTCGGCCTGAGCGCCGAGGCGCTGGCAAAGTTGTCGCCGGATCAGCAGTTCGACGCTATTGCCGAAGCCATGGAGGGCGTCGAAAACCAAAGCGACCGGTTGCGCCTGGCGTTCAGCATTTTCGACACCGACGGCGCCGCCCTGCTCAACACCATGCGCGGCGGCTCGGCGGCGGCAGAAGAGGCCGCCCGCTTCACGGACCAGTGGGGGCTGGCCTTGTCGCGGGTGGACGCCGCCAAGGTTGAACAAGCCAGCACCGCCATGGGCATGGTGCGCACGGCCAGCGAAGGCTTCTGGAAGCAGCTCACGGTCCAGCTGTCGCCGGCGATCACCGGCATAGCCGAAGATATCTTGGGCTGGGGCGAGGGCATGGGTACCGCCGAGGAAGCCGCCCAGCGAACGTTTGAGACCATGACAACCTGGGCTGGGCGGGCCTTGGATGTGTTCCGCGGGGTCCAGGTGGTCTGGAAGGGCATCATTGCCCTGACCGCAGAGCTAAGCGCCCAGTTGTGGGAAACCATCTACAGCGTAGACGAGGGCATTTCAACGCTGCTCAACAAGCTGCCCTCGTGGATGCGGGGCGGGGTGACATTTGCCGGAAGCCCGTTCGCGCGCGAAATGGCGACCTCGCTGCGCGCAGCGGCGGACCAGCTGGGCAGCGAGCTCCACGAGCTGGCTATGAAAGCCATGCCCTCAGACGCGCTGGCCGCACGGCTGGACAAGTGGCGAAAGGACGCAGAGGCTGCGGCAGAAAAAGTCGCCGCCTCTGCAGCCAAAACCCGCGGCGGCTACCTGGCCACCGGCGAGGCACTGGAGGGCTTGACCACCCAAGAAAAAGCCCGCGCCGATGCTGTCAGCCGCGCCCTTGGCGATCTGTCGTTTCAGAACCAGCTGCTTGAGCGGGAGCTGCGCGCCACGCAAGCGGGCGAGGATGCGCTCAAAGCCTTCAACCGCGAAAAGCACATAGAGATCGGCCTGCGCAGCACCAACGCCAAAGACATGCTGCCCCAGGAGCTGGCGCTCTACCGTGAGCAGCTTGCCGCCCAGTGGGATCTGCAGGAGGCAATCCGCGACGCGGGCAGCACCACAGCTGCCGTCAGCGACGACATGGCCAAGCTGATGGAGGAGACGTCGCGCCGCATGGGAGACAGCCTTGTGCAGGTGTGGCGCGACTTTATCGACGGCGGCAGCAACGCGCTCGACTCCATGAAAAAGATGCTGGTCGACTTCCTGGCCAACGCCGCGCACCTCGCGCTCACCCGCCCCATCATGGTCAGCCTTGGCCTGGCCGGCTCGGTCGGTGCCAACGCTGGCGGCATCGGTGGCGGCGCAGCAGGCGGAGCAGG
>JALNZZ010000144.1 GCA_023229065.1 Porticoccaceae bacterium | reverse complement strand
CTGAGCTGTTGGGTCAAGTGGATGGGCTGGAAGTGGCTCTCGATAGTGGCAGTCAGCTGACGCTGGCAACCGCCGGTGCCCCGGTAGAACGCATCGAGCCCAGTTGGCGCCATCAGGTGCTGGCTCTGATTTCCAACCCCCAGGTGGCCTTGGTGCTGATGATGGTCGGGATTTATGGCCTGTTCTTTGAGTTCACCAGTCCCGGCTTTGGGGTGCCCGGTGTTGCCGGGCTGATCTGCCTGTTGGTGGCCCTCTATAGCTTTCAATTGCTGCCCGTGAACTGGGCAGGGGTGGCATTGATTGCTCTGGGCACTGTACTGATGGTGGCGGAGGCTTTTTTGCCCAGCTTTGGGGCTTTGGGTATCGGCGGTATCGTTGCCTTTGTGGTAGGAGGGCTATTTTTGATGGATAGTGAAGTGCCCGGCCTGATGGTCTCCCTGCCTTTTCTGGTCGCCCTGGGCATCGCCAGCGCCCTGCTGCTGTTCGCCATTGGCGTGCTGGCAATACGCTCGCGGCAGAGGCTGGTAGTGAGCGGTCGAGAGCAAATGATCGGCGCGCCTGGCAGGGTTACCCATGTCATTGGCGGGGTCAGCTATGCCGAAGTACGTGGGGAGATGTGGCGCGTATCGGCTGGCAAAGCCTTACAGCCCGGCGATGAGATTCGGGTGACAGAAGTGGACGGCCTGCAACTGCGTGTGGAAGTTGAGGCCGACAGTGGCGGACATGTAACCGAGGAGTGACGACCGATGTTTGATGCCAATTTGAGCCTTGCGGTCCTGGCGGTGCTGTTATTTATGATTATCGTCAGTGCTATTCGAATTTTGCGGGAATACGAGCGCGGCGTGATCTTTATGTTGGGCCGCTTCTGGAAAGTGAAGGGGCCGGGTTTGATCATTGTGATTCCCGGGGTGCAACAGATGGTCAGGATCGACCTGCGGGTTGTGACCATGGATGTGGCTCCCCAGGATGTGATTTCGCGGGATAACGTATCGGTGCGTGTCAGTGCAGTTATCTACTTTCGGGTCATGGAGGCAGAGCGTGCGGTGATCCAGGTAGAGGATTACTTCGAAGCCACCAGCCAGCTCGCTCAGACGACCCTGAGGGCGGTATTGGGCAAGCATGAGCTGGATGAAATGCTGTCGGAGCGAGAGCGTCTCAATCTCTCGGTGCAGAAGATCCTGGACTCCCAGACGGATGCTTGGGGTATCAAAGTCTCCAACGTTGAAATCAAGCATATCGATCTCAACGAAACCATGGTGCGGGCTATCGCACGCCAGGCAGAGGCAGAGCGCGAACGGCGGGCCAAGGTGATCCACGCCGAGGGTGAGAAACAGGCCGCGCAGGCCTTGATGGAAGCCGCTGCCATGCTGTCCCGTGAGCCTGCGGCGATGCAGCTACGCTATTTGCAAACCCTCACCCAAGTGGCGGGTGATAAAAGCTCGACGTTGGTCTTTCCGGTGCCAGTGGATCTGATGCAGGCCATCATGAGTAAGGTCAATCACAGCGACAACAGCGATTGAATACTGAGCTTTGGGGAGGTGCTCCGAACAGCGCCCTGAGGTGTAGGTGCCCGAGGTGCCAGTGGATAGAGTATCTTGGCAGTGCATTTGCTATTATTCTGACGTTACCAGCGGATCCGTAAGACCGATTGGAATTGACAATAACTGCTCGCGGACATTTTGTTGATTAGGGATAATAACTCATTCATGTGTGAACTCTTCCAAAGCCATCCCCCGGCAGGGGGCGCTTCAGCCTCTGTCGCCACACTGCCAAACAAGCGGCGCTTGCTAAGGCCGATACTGCTACTTTCTGCTCTGTTACTGTGTCTTTTCCAGATGCCGACGGTAGTTTTTGCCGAGGAAGACTATGAGGCAGGCCGGACTGCCTATCAGCAAAATGATTTTGCCGAAGCTGAGCGGATTTGGCTGCGTTTGGCGGAGCAAGGCGAGGTACGGTCTCAGTTTTTCCTGGGAGTGTTGTATGACCAGGGCCCTGAGCCTATAGGCAAAGATGATGTTCAGGCTACTCAGTGGTTTGAAAAGGCAGCCAATCAAGGCCATCTCAACGCTCAATTTAATCTTGGCAATGCCTATATGAATGGGCGCGGCGTTGAGCAGAGTCACGAGCGAGCGGTGTATTGGTGGCGCCAGGCTGCCGATAATGGCTCTCCCAGCGCTCAGTTCAATCTGGCTATTCAGTATTACCAGGGGCACGGTGTTGAAAAAGATTGGGACAAGGCCGTGTTGTATTTCAATCGCGCGGCCAATAATGGACACGCCAAGGCGCAAGAGCTGATTGCCAGCAACCAGGTGCCGCGGTTGGAGGAGGTAAATGTCGAGGCGCGGCAGGAAGCTGCGGCGGTAACGGAGGTTGAACCAGTATCGCCACAAAGTACGGCCAGTACGGAGTCCGCTGCAGACATTGGCCCAGATAGTACGGAGCTGCAGCCACCTGCTACACGGCCGACTTCAACCGCCAGTGCTGCTGAGCAGTGGTTGCGCACAGAGGACCCAAGCCATTACACAGTACAGCTGGCCGTTTCCGGTAACGCGGAAGGAATTGAGCGGTTGGTGTCTCGCCACAACCTGGGCAATGCTACTGTAAGGGTACCGGTTACCCGTGATGGCAAGACATTTTATTACCTGCTGATGGGCAGCTTTGCCGAGCGCCATCAGGCTAGTTCACACATTGAATCTCTGGCTGCTGACCTGCGCGCTAGCAAACCCTGGCCCCGCCCCTTTGCCGATCTGCAATCCCTGGTAGATTACGACGGTTAAGATGCTGGCACCCGAAAGGCTTTCTTGATGCTGACTGCCTGTAGTTCCACATGATTGTCGCGCTGCTGCAAAATGCAGCTCTCTTGCTGGGGATGGCGCTGGTTTACGATCAGCTGGCGCGGCGCTATCCGGCAGACACCCTGTCTGGCAAGCTGCTGGCTGGATTGCTGATCGGTCTGGTGGGAATCGTCATCATTCTCTCGGCCCTGCCCTTTGGCAAGGGCGTCTTCTTTGACACCCGCACTGTATTGATGACCGTCTGTGGCCTGTTTCTGGGCCTGGTGCCGACCTTGCTGGCGGCAGCGATTACCATCGTCTTTCGTGCTGCTGAAGGCGGTGCTGTGCTCACCGGGTCTCTCTCTATCATCAGCTCCGCTGTTTTGGGACTGGGATGGCGTTACCTGCGTCGCGACCGGCTGGCAGAGATTCGTTTTTTCGAGCTCTACGCCGGTGGACTGTTAGTCCATGCCGTCATGCTGGGCATGCTGCTTACGCTACCTGATGAGAGCCGCTGGGATATCCTGGCCAGGATTAGCCTGCCGGTGATGCTGATTTTCCCTCTGGCTACTGCGGTACTCGGGGCTATATTTGTCGACCGTTTGCAGCGCGAACAGCTGCAGTCACGGCTTAATGACGAACGCCGCCTGTTGCTTGCCCTGTTCGAGTCACTGCCTGATTTGGTGTGGATGAAAAATACCGAGGGGCGCTATCTGGCTGCCAACCCGCGCATGGGGGAACTGTACGGTACCGCAGCGGAGAACGTGATTGGCAAGACTGACAGTGAGCTGATGAACGAATCGGTGGCCGAGAATTTTGTCGCAACGGATCGCCGGGTCATAGACAGTGGTCAAACGCTGACTCTGGAGGAGTGGGTCACCTTCGCCAGCGATGGGCATCGCGAGCTGCTTGAAACCACTAAAACGCCCATTTTCGACTGCGGTGGCCGGGTTGCCAGTGTGCTGGGTGTGGGCCACGATATCTCCGAGCGCAAACAGGTCGAACAGCAGTTGCGCCAGCTGGCTCAGGCGGTGGAGCAGAGTACGGAGAGTATCGCCATCACCAACCTGCACTCCGAGATTGAGTACGTCAACCAGGCTTTTCTGACTGCTTCTGGTTACAGTCGCGACGAGGTTATTGGCCGTCACTCCAGCTTTTTGCAGTCGGGGGAAACCCCGCAAGAAACGTATCGCCAGCTGTGGGCAGCTTTGGAGCGCGGAGAAAGCTGGCAGGGAGAGTTTCGCAGCCGGCGCAAAAATGGCGAGCTTTATGTTGAATCTGCTATTGTCAGTCCCATTCGTCAGCCGGATGGCAGCGTTCAGCACTTTCTGACCCTCAAGCGGGATATCAGCAACCAGAAGGCGGCTCAAGCGCGCATCGAATACCTGGCCCACTACGATGACCTGACCGGTCTACCCAACCGAGTACGCTTCACCGATCGCTTGGCTATCCTGCTCACCAGGTCCCAACAGGGCGCTCTGATCATTGTCGACCTGGATCAGTTCAGGACCATCAATGATGCTCGGGGCTTTGCTTTTGGCGACGCCCTATTGCAACTGACGGCGCAGCGCTTGCAATCTCTGCTGGGGGATGAAGAGGTCGTAGCCCGCTTTTCGGCCGATGAATTTGCAGTGTTACTGCCCGGTCTTCCGGCCCACCGTAGTCTGAGCCTCCACCAGTATGCCGAAGAGGTTGCCGCCCGCATCCATGCGGCTTTTCGCGATGCGTTAGAGGTTGATGATGAAGAGGTGACGCTGTCAGTTTCTCTGGGGGCGACCCTGTTTCCACAGCGGGGTGACGCCGCGGCGGATATCATCAATCGCGCTGATACGGCCATGCATCGGGCCAAGGCTGCGGGAGGAAACCAGACTGCCTTCTTTGATACCCAAATGGGTGAGCAGGCGAGAGATCGCTATGTGCTGGAAGGCACGCTGCGCAGTGCTTTGCAGGCAGGACAGCTGGCTGTTTACCTGCAATCCCAGATGAGCAGGGAGGGGCATGCTGTCGCTGCCGAAGCGCTGATGCGCTGGAACCATCCCGAGCGGGGCCTGGTACTGCCAGGACTGTTTATCCCCATTGCCGAGCAGTCGGACCTGATCGTCGAATTGGGTGAGTGGATGCTCACAGAGGTCTGCCGACTCATTGCAGAGGAGGCCGCCGCGGGACGTCGTCTGCGGATAGCCGCTAACCTGTCACCGCGACAGTTTCGCAAGCCTGACTTTGTCTCCTGGTTAAAACAGCTGCTGGACACCAGCAAGGCCAGTCCGGACTGTCTGACTCTGGAGGTGACCGAGGGGCTGATGATCGACAATATGGATGTGGTAGTCGACAAGATGAATGAAGTTGCTGCACTGGGAGTGCACTTCTCGGTGGATGATTTTGGTACCGGCTACTCTTCTCTGTCCTACCTCAAGCGGCTGCCTATCCGCGAGCTGAAAATTGATAAAAGCTTTGTGCAGGATCTGCCAGATGATCGGGATGATGTTGCTCTGGTGGACACGATTCTTGCTGTGGCCCGCAACCTCAATCTGTCGGTTGTAGCGGAAGGGG
>JALNZZ010000143.1 GCA_023229065.1 Porticoccaceae bacterium | reverse complement strand
TCAGTGATGACAAGCGCAATATCGTTATTCGGCCCTTGGCTTACTGCGCAGAAGCCGATCTGGAAGAATATGCACGGCTCAAGGAGTTCCCCATTATTCCCTGCAACCTGTGCGGCTCTCAAGACAACCTCCAGCGCCAGGTGATCAAGGAAATGTTGCAGAACTGGCAGCGTCAACACCCCGGACGGGTGGAAAGCATCTTCCGCGCCATCGGCAATGTCGCGCCGTCGCAATTGATGGATAGCGGCCTGTTCGATTTCCAGAATCTTGCCATTGAGCGACCGCCTGCCCATGAGCTGGCCATCAAAGTGGTGAATGTCGGCTAAGGGTGCCTGTGAGCACTGTACGTAGGATAAGCCCGGTTTGCTGACACTTATCCCTTTTATAGGGCTCTTTTATGCAGCGTGTTTGTGGTTTCTCTTCCCTCCGGGCAAACCAAGATCCTGGTAATTGCGCACAAAATCGTTAGCACTGCCGCTGGAGCGGGGGTGGAAATGTTGCTGCCAGAACAGTCCTAACCCTTCGAGATCATCCGCCTCGGGCAACGCTTGTCCGGCTTTGCGATAGATGCACCAAGCGATGGCGGTGGCGTACTTGAGGTTGGTGAGCAGCTCGCCGTGAGGGTCTTCGATAAAGGCTCGTTGGCCAGCGAGCCCTCGCACCTGAGTGGCTAGCTCCGGGTGGTGGATCAGGTGGTGGTCCCACACTGCCCGGTGAGTATGGGCAGAAATGTGGAAAATCCCCAGGCGGCGATTCTCCTTGAGCGAAAAACCCAGCCCTGACTCCTGGATTGCAGTACCTACAAGCAAGTTTTCTGCTGCTTGAGACCATTCTCCCAAATACTTGAGTGTTTGCCGGATGACCAAGCAACGAAGATCGTCAGCGTTGAAGATCATGGTGTTGTCCCCCTCTGTGTGTGAGCAGCGGGCTGTCTGTTGCTGTTATGATCAGCCGGAGTGAGCATTCAAAGTACTTAAGTTCTAGTACGTTGTAGGGTATACATCAAGAGTTTTGTCTAAAAAACTGTTGCTGAGTAAGGTTCTTTTCAGCTTTCCCTTGTTTTGGATGTTTTGTGAGCACTATTCCTAGAGGGATTCCCTGAGGGAATGCAGATAGCTGTACGTTGTCCCATATTGATGGGCAATGTCCGCCGTTGGTTGAGTTTTTGGGCTGTTTCCACAATAATGTCGCCGCTTTTGTGGCTTGGATGCAGTGCATACTAGGCCCTTGATCGTTTCCGGAGGGCTCTGCCCGCCAGGGCGGCCATTTATGGCCGGAAGGGCCGGTCTTCTCGTGGCTGACCGGCAGCTTGCGAGCAGTCTGTTTCCGGTTGCCGCCGCGAGAACAACGATGAGCCTTTCCACTAGTGGGTTTGTCCCTAACTAACGAACAGTGAAAATCAGGGTTTATTCATGAAAATACTTGTCGCCGTAAAACGAGTTGTCGACTACAACGTGAAGGTACGCGCCAAGGCGGACGGTAGTGCCGTCGATCTGGCCAACGTCAAGATGGCAATCAACCCCTTCTGCGAAATCGCCGTTGAAGAAGCCGTGCGCCTCAAAGAAAAGGGTATTGCCACCGAAGTGGTCGCTGTTACCATCGGCGCACAGTCCGCCCAAGAGCAGCTCCGCACTGCCCTGGCCCTCGGCGCTGACCGCGCTATTTTGATCCAGGCAGAAGGCGATCTCGAGCCCCTGGCCGTTGCCAAGTGCCTCAAAAAGGTCTGCGAACAGGAGCAACCCGGCTTGGTACTGCTCGGCAAGCAAGCTATCGACGGCGACAACAACCAGACCGGTCAGATGCTGGCCGCTCTCACCAACTATCCCCAGGCTACCTTCGCCTCTGTCGTCAATATTGAGAGCGGCAGTGCCCAGGTAACTCGTGAAATCGACGGCGGTTTGCAGACGCTGTCTCTCAAACTGCCGGCAATCGTCACCACCGACCTGCGTCTCAACGAGCCCCGCTACGCTTCTCTGCCCAATATCATGAAGGCCAAGAAGAAGCCGCTCGACACCACTACACCCGCCGATCTCGGCGTGGACGTCGCCCCGCGCACCAAGCTGCTCAAAGTCGAGCCGCCCGCTGAGCGCAAGGCAGGCATCAAGGTCGCCGATGTGGCGCAACTGGTAGACAAACTGAAGAATGAAGCGAAGGTGATCTGATGAGCATTTTGGTGATTGCTGAGCACAGCAACAGTGCACTGAACCCCGTAACCCTTAATACCGTTGCCGCGGCCCAGGCCATTGGCGGTGATATCCACGTGCTGGTCGCCGGTGAAAACTGCGCTGCTGCCGCAGAAGAAGCTGCTCAGATCGGTGGTGTCAGCAAGGTGCTGGTAGCGGATAACGCCGCCTACGCCCACCAGCTGGCGGAAAACGTCGCCCTGCTGATTGCCGAGCTGGGTGGTAACTACGGCCATATCCTGGCTGCCGCCACCACCACTGGCAAGAATATCCTGCCCCGCGCTGCTGCGCTGCTGGACGTACAGGCTATTTCTGAAATCAGTGCTGTCGAGTCTCCCGACACTTTCAAGCGCCCGATCTATGCTGGCAACGTCATTGCAACAGTGCAAAGCTCTGACGCCATCAAAGTGCTGACTGTGCGCGGCACCGCTTTTGAGGCCGCCGCTGCCACCGGTGGTTCGGCAGCCGTAGAAGCCGTGGGCAGTGTGCACGACAGCGGCCTGTCCTCCTTTGAAGGCGAAGAGCTGGCCAAGTCTGATCGCCCTGAACTGACCGCTGCCAAAGTGGTCATTTCTGGTGGCCGCGGCATGCAGAACGGTGAGAACTTCAACCTGTTGTACAGCCTGGCTGACAAGCTTGGTGCTGCTGTCGGTGCTTCCCGCGCCGCAGTCGACGCCGGTTTCGTGCCCAACGATATGCAGGTTGGCCAGACAGGCAAGATTGTCGCTCCCGACCTCTACATCGCCGTCGGTATCTCCGGTGCTATTCAGCACTTGGCGGGGATGAAGGACAGCAAGGTTATCGTTGCCATCAACAAGGACGAAGAAGCTCCCATCTTCCAGGTGGCAGACTACGGCCTTGTCGGCGACCTGTTCGAAATACTGCCGGAGCTGGAAGCCAAGCTGTAATCTGGCTTGTCGGCTTTAAAAAACCCGCCCGGGCAACCGGGCGGGTTTTTTGTTTTCTTCAAATAATTCCGGCCTCAAGCGCCGCTGCTACAGCCATCCCCAGCTCTTCGCATTGGGCGATAAAGTCTTCCTGAAACTCGCCTCGGCAGGTGAGTGGCTCCTGTACCCAGTTCCATTTGAGTCCACTGACGATGCTCTCCACCGCGCGGCGGGTGCCAGTGCCGTCCAGCCCGGCGCGTATATAAAGTGCGCAGGGCAGGCCTTGTTTTTTCTCTAGTACCGGATAGTAGCAGCGATCAAAGAAGTCCTTGAGGGCACCGCTCATGTAGCCGAGGTTTTCCGTGGTGCCGAGGATGATGGCATCAGCGGCCAGCACATCGTTGGGCGTGGCTTCCAGGGGCGGGATATGGCGGGTGGCCACGCCGGCGATGTCCGGGTGGCGGGCGCCCCGCAGCACGGCTTCAGCCAGGCGCTGGGTGTTTGGAGAAGGGGCGTGAGCGACGATTAGCAGCTGTTTGTCTGTCATGGTTTCTTTACAGGCCTGGTGGGTTTCTTGTCTATTGTATGTCACTTCGAACGGCGGTCTCGTCTGTGGGGTTACGGGGTCGGGACACGCGGTGGATACATCCCTGTAGCTCGGCAGCGCCATCCCTGGCGCTGACGGTCTCGACCCCGTAACCCCACAGACGAGCCCTCGCACCGCAGTAGCTTCGGGCAAAAGAGCCCTTTAGAAAGAGGCTTTTAGTCTGAACTGTATCCTGTGAGCTGGCAGTGAAATAGGCCTCGGGTGGGGGTAACGTTTTCGAGACCGTCAGCGCCAGGACGGCGCTGAACGAGCCCCCATGGATGGGTTTACGGCGTGTCTCGAAAACGTTACCCCCACCCGAGGCCGAACGACGAAGCACCAAGAAAAGGCGAGCCGTGCCATATGTGCCATTTTGGCTTATCCTCCCTCCCTGCAACTGACATTCATCCACCGCAAGGAGAGTCCTATGAAAACCCGTGCCGCAGTGGCCTTCCAGGCCGGCAAGCCCTTGGAAATCGTCGACGTGGATCTGGCTGGTCCTCGCGCCGGCGAAGTACTGGTGGAGATCAAGGCCACAGGTGTGTGTCACACCGATGCCTTTACCCTGTCCGGCGATGACCCGGAAGGTGCTTTTCCCGCGATTCTCGGCCATGAAGGCGCCGGTGTCGTGGTGGACGTGGGCGAGGGCGTCAAGAGTCTGAAACCCGGTGACCATGTTATCCCTCTCTATACCCCCGAGTGCCGCGAGTGCGATTACTGCCTGCACCCCAAAACCAATTTGTGTCAGGCCATCCGTACCACTCAGGGGCAGGGCGTGATGCCCGACGGCTCCAGCCGCTTCTCCCTCGATGGTCAGCCGATTTTGCACTACATGGGCTGCTCCACCTTCTCTAACTACACCGTACTGCCGGAAATCGCCCTGGCCAAGGTGCGCGAGGATGCCCCGTTCGACAAGATCTGCTATATCGGCTGCGGTGTTACCACTGGCATCGGCGCTGTGGCCTTTACCATGAAAGTAGAGCCGGGCTCCACGGTGGCAGTATTCGGCCTCGGCGGCATCGGTCTCAACGTGATCCAGGGCGCGAAGATGGTGGGGGCTACCCGTATTATTGGCGTTGACCTGAACCCAGATCGCGAAGCCCTGGGTCGGCAGTTTGGTATGACCGACTTCGTCAACCCGAGAGAGGTGGATAATGTGGTGGATCACCTTATCCAGATGACTGGCGGTGGGGTGGACTACAGTTTTGAGTGCATCGGCAATGTCGAGGTGATGCGCCAGGCTCTGGAGTGCTGCCACAAGGGCTGGGGACAGAGCTGTATTATCGGCGTGGCGGGTGCCGGTCAGGAAATCTCCACCCGGCCATTCCAGTTGGTGACCGGCCGGGTGTGGCGCGGCAGTGCCTTTGGCGGTGCTCGTGGACGTACCGATGTGCCGAAGATTGTTGACTGGTATATGGAAGGGCGGATCAATATCGATGACCTGATCACTCATACCATGCCCTTGGACGATATCAACAAAGCATTCGACCTGATGCACAGCGGTGAGAGCATCCGCTCTGTCGTTTTGTATTGAGGGAGGTGCACTGATGGAGAACGGTATGGAACGGATTGGCAGCAATAAGTGTTTTGGCGGTTGGCAGCAGCGCTACCGCCATCGCTCGGCGGTGCTTGACTGCGACATGGTGTTTTCTCTTTATCTGCCACCCCAGGC
>JALNZZ010000142.1 GCA_023229065.1 Porticoccaceae bacterium | reverse complement strand
AAATGTGTCGCTGGCAGTACAGGCAACACATTTGCAAGCTTGTCAGGATCACTCAATCGCGACTGTGGCGAATATCCTTGCCGCGCACCAGGTAAATCACTTGCTCACAAATATTCTTGGCGTGGTCCCCTACCCGCTCCAGCGAGCGCAGCGCCCAGATCACATTCATCACCCGGGTAATACTGCGCGGGTCTTCCATCATGTAGGTGATCATTTCCCGCATCGCCGACTTGTAGTCCATGTCTACCTGTTTGTCAGCGTGAAAGGTCTCCTCCGCGGCATCGGCATCGTAGCGAGCAAAGGCGTCTAGGCTGTCATTAACCATCTTGCGCACACTATTGGCGATATGGCGCAACTCCACATAGCCACGCGGCGAGCTGCCTTCCTCGGTGAGCTGAACAGCCATTTTGGCAATTTTCTTTGCTTCGTCACCGATCCGCTCCAGGTCGCCCACGGCATGGGTCACCGCGCGTACCATGCGCAGGTCGGATGCCGCTGGCTGACGCAGGGCGATGATGTTGGTGCAGTCCTCGTCGATCTGCAGTTCCATTTCATCAATGGTGGTTTCGCGAGTGATAACCTCTTGAGCCAACTCGCTGTCGGCATTGAGTAGAGCATTGACCGCGTCGGTCACCTGAGCTTCCACCAAGCCGCCCATGGTCAGCAACTGTGTCTTGATCTGCTCCAGCTCTTCATTGAAGTGGCGGGAGATGTGCTGGTCGAAATTGAGCTTGTCCACACTGCACTCCTGGGCCTGTTATGGCCAACAAATAAGTTACCGCAACGCTTGCACGGTCAACCGTAGCGGCCGGTGATGTAGTCTTCGGTCCGCTTGTGGGTCGGGTTAGTGAATATCTGTCCTGTGTCCGCCAGTTCCACCAGCTCCCCCAGATGGAAGAAGGCGGTGCGGTCAGATACTCGCGCCGCCTGCTGCATGTTGTGGGTGACAATGACGATGGTAAAGTTCTCCTTCAACTCGTGGATCAGTTCCTCGATGATGGAGGTGGCAATAGGGTCCAGCGCTGAGCAAGGCTCATCCATCAGAATCACCTCGGGACTCACTGCAATAGCACGGGCGATGCACAGGCGCTGCTGCTGACCACCCGACAAGCCTGTGCCCGGCTGGTGCAGGCGATCTTTCACTTCATCCCACAAGCCGGCGCGGCGCAGGCTGGACTCGACGATATCGGCCAGATCTGCTTTGCGCGACGCCAGACCGTGCAGGCGTGGGCCGTAAGCGATGTTTTCGAAAATGGATTTAGGAAACGGATTGGGCTTCTGAAACACCATGCCCACCTGCGCTCTCAACAGTACCACATCCAGGCTGGGGTCGTAGATGTCCTGCCCGTCCAGGGTGATAGTGCCGGTTACCCGAGCCGTATCGATAGTATCGTTCATACGGTTCAAGCAGCGCAGAAAAGTCGACTTGCCGCAGCCAGACGGGCCGATGAAGGAGATCACCTCGTTCTCCAGGATCGCCATGTCAATACCGTGCAAAGCCTCGGCTTCCCCGTAGTAGACTTTCACATTTTCGGTCTTCATCTTCACTCGCGCCGCTGACTCTGGTTTCACAGCGCTACGAGTCGGCGCTTGCGGAGTAGGCACAGCTGTTCCCGCACCGCGCGAAGCCTCGGTGGCAGGAGCTACAGTGCGGGACATATCCAGTTCGTTGTTCATGACATCACCACCTCGTCTCGAAACGCTTGCGCAGCCAAATCGCCAGGCCGTTCAGTGAAAGCATCAAAGCCAGCAGCACGATAATTGCTGCCGATGTGCGCCCTTCAAAGAAGTTGCGCAGCTCATTACCTTGCCACAGATAGATCTGCACTGGCAGGGCGTTGGACTGATCGAAGGGCGTGGAAGGTACCGAGGCCACGAAGGCATTCATGCCGATCAGTAGCAGCGGTGCCGTCTCGCCGAGCGCCTGGGCCATGCCGATAATAGCTCCTGTCAAAATGCCAGGTATTGCCAGCGGCAGTACATGGTGGAAAACGGCTTGGGTGCGAGAAGCACCGATGCCCAGCGCGGCATGGCGAATCGATGGCGGTATGGCTTTGAGAGTGGCGCGAGTAGTAATGATCACTGTCGGCAGTGTCATCAGACTCAGCACTAAGCCACCAACGATGGGGGCCGAGAAGGGCAGCTTGAAATAATTGATAAATACCGCCGCCCCCAACAGACCAAAGATAATCGAGGGGACCGCCGCCAGGTTGTTGATGTTTACCTCGATCAAGTCGGTGACTCTGTTGCGAGAGGCAAACTCTTCCAGGTAGATCGCCGAGGCCACCCCCAGCGGCACCGCTACCAGCAGCACAATCAGCATCATGTACAGCGATCCCATAAAGGCGCCGCGCAGGCCTGCCGAAGCCAGCGATGACCGGGAGTCCGGGTTCTGGAACAGCGCGGTACTGAAACGCAGGGAAATGGTCCCGTCTTCATAGAGGCGATCAGCCCACTCCCGCACCCGTGAGTTCAGCATCTGCTGGCCATCGGGGAGGCTGCGGTCGATGTTGCCCTTCAGCCAAACATCGATGTTGGCGTCAGTATAGAGAGTGACCCGCCGCGTTTGGCCGATAATGGAAGGATCGGCAATCACCAGCCTGCGCAGCGCAATACGCTCACCGGACGTGACCAGACGGGCCGCATCCCGGGGGTGGTCAGCAGCTTCGGGAATAACCTTGGCGATGGCGGCCTGGATCAACCGGTTGAAGTTCACCAGCCCCACCTCATTCTCCCAGTCCACCCGGCGCTGGCGGAAGTCATTGCCGCTTTCACCGCTCAACCGCTGGGGCATATCGGGTATGGCAACGACTTCCGGATCAAAGTAAATATCGAGAGTGATGCTAGCCTGCCAGAAGGCCGGCAAGCCCTTGCTGAAGATGTTGATGAACAGAATCGCCACAAAGGCCAGCCCCACCACGGTGGCGCCGATACCCATACCTTTGAAGATGATCTCCTGGCGATGGCGGCGTCGCAGCGAGGCATTGACTCGCGTAGCGACCTGTTCTCGCGACAGGGTCGTTGCTGTCGAGGTTGCGCCAGCAGGCGAAACCGTAGATGAGTTTGTGCTCATGGCCTGCTCACTCGTATTGTTCACGGTACTTGCGCACAATTGCCAGGGCCACGATGTTCATCACCAAGGTGATGGCAAAGAGGGTAAGGCCCAGCGCAAAAGCGACGAGAGACTGGGGGCCGGCAAAATCGGAATCACCGGTCAGCTGATTGACGATGGTCACCGTCATGGTGGACACCGCTTCGAAAGGGTTGGCGGTGAGCACCGGCGCATTACCGGCGGCCAGCACCACAATCATGGTTTCACCCACAGCGCGGCTAGCTGCCAGCAGGACAGCACCGGCGATACCCGGCAAAGCCGCGGGCAACACCACCTTGCGAATGGTCTCCGACTTGGTCGCGCCAAGCCCCAGAGAACCGTCTCGCAGCGCCTTTGGCACCTGGGTAATAATGTCGTCCGACAGTGAGGAAATAAAAGGGATCAGCATAATACCCATCACCAGGCCGGCAGTGAGGGCCGAAGTGGCGCGAATATGCAGCCCCACCATATCTCCCACCGAGGCCAGGAAGGGCCCCACCGTGACCAGAGCAAACACCCCGTAGACAATGGTGGGAATACCCGCCAACACTTCCAGTGCCGGCTTGGCGAAGCTGCGCACCCGCCCGGGGGCGTACTCGGATAAATAGATAGCAGCCAGCAGGCCTACGGGAATGGCGAACAGCAATGCGATAGCTGCGACCAGTACTGTCCCGCCCAGCAGCGGCAACATGCCGTAGTGGCCATAACCGCTGGTCTCGGTAACGTGGAATACCGGCTGCCAGGTGGTACCCAAGAAAAAATCCAACGGCGAAATAAAGGTAAAGAACTTAAGGGTTTCACCCACCATGGAGAGGACAATGCCAATGGTAGTGAGAATGGCGACGCCGGAGCTGATCATCAGCACCCCCTGCACCACCTTTTCAACCTGGTTGCGAGCGCGCAAGCTTGGACTCATCCGCGACAAGCTGAACAATAACCCCAGAGCAATCAACGTCGCGGAAAGGCCCGCCAGTATCCAGCCACTGGTTTTTCGCATCGCACTGAGCGTTTGTGCCGCCGTCAGCTCCCAATCGTGAGCGCCCATCACCAGGCCTTTGTTACTGGCCAGGTTATCGATACGCCGCAGAGCCACTCGCTGCTCCTGATCACTCAGCCCCGGCTGGACATCCTGCAGCTGGCTCACCAGCGCCTGCTCGATCACCCCTGGTGCGAGTAATTGCCAGATCACCACCAGGATCAGAGCGGGACCGACCGCCCATAGACCAACCACCACACCGTGGTACTGGGGCCTTGAATGTAGACGCTCACCGGTGGCTCCCCTCACCAGCCCGCGGCTGCGGTGAAGGCCGATCTGATAACCGACGACGAGCAGTCCCAATAGCAGCAGGAGCAGTGACAGGTTGCTCATGAATAGACTCGCTTTCACTTCGACCATTCGGCCAGGCCAATCGGTCGATACCTCAGGTTAAGAAACCCCCTCTCCGCTGGAAAGGGGGTTCAAGGTTGCCATCAGGCAAGATGATTATCAGTATACAGATTTACGAGCGCGAACATCAGCAATAGCCTGTGCGCGTTCCTCATCGGAGAGGGGGATCAAGCCGGCTTCTTCGAGGGGGCTACCAAAGCCGGATACACCTTCGCTCAGGAAGTACAGGGCAAATTCCTGCAGGCCGGGAACAACACCGATGTGATCACCCTTCACGTAGAAGTAAATGGGGCGGGAAACCGGGTAGTCGCCGCTGATGATAGTGTCAGCAGAGGGCGTGACACCACCCACTGTAGCCACCTTCAGGCGGTCGCGGTTGGATTCGTAGAAGCTCAGGCCAAAGACACCGACGGCTTCACGCTGAGCAGACAGGCGAGCCAGGGTTTCAGTGTAGTCACCGGCAATCTCGATGATGCGGCCATCCGTGCGCAGTGCGTGACAAGCCGCTTCACGGGCGTCGTCTTTAAGCGCTTTCACTTCATCGAAGGTTTGGCAGCCAGCGCGTACCACGTTCAGGTCGTATACTTCCCGGGTACCGTGGTTGTTGGCGGGAATCGCCAGTACAATTTCCTGGTCGGGCAGAGAGGAGTCGATTTCGCTCCAGCGCGTATAGGGGTTGGGAACCATTTTCCCATCCTTTGGCACTTCTGCCGCCTGGGCCAGGAATACATGTTCAGGCTCCAGAGCAAAGGTACCTGAGTCAGAGCGGGAGGCAAAGACGATACCGTCGTACCCGAACTTCACTTCGATGACTTCCTTCACGCCATTGGCCTTGCACACTTCCATCTCAGAATCCTTGA
>JALNZZ010000141.1 GCA_023229065.1 Porticoccaceae bacterium | reverse complement strand
AGGCTCTCGCTGCGCGTCGCTATTGAGTGCTTCGGTCTGGCGTTATGCGCCATACAGTGTTCGATAGGTCGTCGGCAACGATAAGCGCACCGCGCGGGTCCACGGTGACACCCACCGGGCGACCCCGGGTGGTGCCGTCATCGTCGCGGAAGCCGGTCACGAATTCCACTGGCTGACCGCTCGGGCGACCATCGTTGAAGGGCACAAAGATAACCTTATAGCCGACCGGCTCCTTGCGGTTCCAGCTGCCGTGCTCTCCCACAAAGGCCCCGTTGGCGAATTGAGCGCCCATGGCGGGAGTGGAAAAGTCCACGCCAAGCGCTGCTACGTGGGAGCCGAGGCTGTAATCCGGGGTGATCGCCGCAGCGACCTTTTCCGGGTTTTGGGGGCGCACCCGGTCATCCACATGTTGCCCCCAATAGCTGTAGGGCCACCCGTAGAAGCCGCCTTCACGCACTGAGGTAAGATAGTCGGGCACCAGGTTGGGGCCGATCTCGTCGCGCTCGTTCACTACCGCCCACAACGCATTGGTGTCGGGGTGGATAGCCAGAGCGGTGGGGTTGCGCAGTCCGCTGGCGAAGGTTTTGTGCTCACCGGTGCTGGCGTTTATCCGCCACACTACAGCGCGATCGACCTCGGCGGTCATACCCCGCTCGGTGATATTGCTGTTGGAGCCAATTCCCACATAAAGGTAGCGACCGTCGGCGCTGGCGGTCAACGCCTTGGTCCAGTGATGATTGATGGCCGAAGGCAGAGGGGTTACCAGCTGGGGTGGGGCGCTGGCACGGGTCTGGCCTTCGCGATAATCGAAGCGTACCAGAGCATCCTGATTGGCGACGTAGAGCTTGTCGCCAATCAGCGCCAGCCCATACGGGGCATTGAGATTGTCGGCAAAGACCGTGTTTAGCTCGTAGATCCCATCGCCGTCAGCATCGCGCAGCAGGTTCAGGCGATTGCCGCTCTCCACTGAAGTGGTTCCTTTGGCTTTGATATAGCTGGCAATTACATCCTTAGGCTTCAGGCTGGAAGCATTGCCGCCGCGCCCCTCGGCGACGAGTATATCGCCGTTGGGCAATATCAGGGTCTGACGAGGAATCTTGAGGCCGGTGGCAATGGCGCTGATGCTGTAGCCCTCTGGCACGGTGGGCAGCTGTTCGCCCCACTCCGCAGGATTGGCAATCACCATGTCGGGCAGCAGGCCACGTCTGGGTTCGGGAAGCTCGGGAGTAGCGCCGTACTGCATAGGTGTGGGGTCGTCACTACAGGCACCCAGCAATCCTGCAAGGGCGAGGGTGGCAAGAAGATGTGTGAGTTTCATTGCTTCACTCCTCTGTGGTGCGGGGTGCAAAAGCCCAACCAGGTGGCAGCGGCTGCTAATACCGCAACGATTGCGGACAGCACCAGCCCGGTGGGCATGCTTGCCCAGGCATCGCGGGCGTGCATGAGGGCGTTGAGGAAGCCGATGACCCACAGAACCAGCAGAATGACGCTATAGAGGGCAAGGCCTGAGGCCCGGCGATGGGAGCAGCACAGGTCGACGATAGTAAAAACCAACGCAATTCCAGCGAACACCAGGCCGCCGGCGATCAGCCAGGAGGCAAAGTTGTTCCACTGGATTTCATAGGAAGAGGCGTAGGCCATATCGCTGAGCAGGGCACCGAAAAACAGTGGGAGGGTGCCTGCCAGTAACACGGCATGGAGGGGGTGTATTAACTGGGAGTAGCGCTTTTCTATCACCGGGGGAACCATGGTTTCTCCTTCTTCTCGATAGATGCTCAAAGTTGAGCGTAGCACGTCGTTCCGGGTCTACAAGTTCAATCGAGTTCTGATGCCAGGTTCCGCGGCGGAGTGGCACTGTTGTGCCACCCCTGGCAGTGCTTTATTTATTCTTCCTGTGGCAGAGGTTTGATGCGAACCAGCTCGACGCGACGGTCGGAAATTTCCATCACTTCAAAACAGAAATCACCGAACTGGAAGGTGTCGCCCACGGCAGGCATATCGTCGCGCTGAGCCAGCAGCAGACCGGTGAGAGTGATGGTGTCTTCCTCTGCCCGCACCAGAGAAACATCGCCGAGGGATTGTTCGAGCTGGTGGAGGTTGGCCCAACCTTTGACCAGCCACTCATCGCCTTCGCGGACAATGTCGGGCGTCTCGTCGGCATCGGGAAACTCGCCGGCGATGGCTTCAAGGATATCCAGTGGCGTTACCAGCCCCTGGATAGTGCCGTACTCGTCCACCACCAACACCAGGTCGCCGCGGGCCTGGCGCAGCACCCCGAGGCTTTTGATCACGTCGATGCGGTCAGAAATCATAATGGGAGGATACTGGGCCGCATGGGCTGCCAGGTCCTGGCCGCTGTCGAGCACGGTGACCAGCTCCTTCGCCCGCATAACGCCGATGATGTCGTCCAGCGTACCGTTGCAGACGGGGAACAGGTTGTGGGGTGTTTCCAGCAACTGGGCGCGCACCTCAGCGGGGCTGCTCTCGCAGTTGACCCAGGAAATATTGGCGCGAGGCGTCATGATCGTGCGGATGGAGCGCTCCGCAAGGGTCAGCACCCCGGAAATCATAAAGCGCTCTTCCTCACCGAACACCTCGGGTGCGCCATCCTGCTCCTGCTCCTGCGAGGGAGCGCTGGCATTGGCGGGGGTGCGGCCACCCATCAGGCCGAGGATCGCATCGGCAGTTCTCTGCCGGAACGGCAGCCGCGCTTCGCGCTTGGACATATTGCGCCACGAGATCTGGTTGAACGTCTCGATCAGGATGGAGAAGCCGATGGCAGCGTACAGATAGCCTTTGGGTATCTCAAAGCCAAAGCCTTCCGCCATCAGGCTGAAGCCGATCATCAGCAAAAAGCTCAGGCACAGAACCACTACTGTGGGGTGAGCACTGACAAAGCGGGTGAGGGGCTTGGAGGCAATAATCATCACTGTCATGGCGATGGTTACTGCAGCGATCATGACGCCCAGCTGCGATACCATCCCGACGGCGGTAATGACCGCATCCAGCGAGAATACGGCGTCGAGGATGATGATCTGTATCACCACCATCCAGAAGCTGGCGTGAGCCGATTTTGGTCCGCTGTGCTGAGTGTTGCCCTCCAGGCGTTCGTGGAGCTCCATGGTCGCCTTGAATACCAGGAACAAGCCCCCGCCGAGCAGGATTAGATCCCGTCCCGAAAAGCTCATCTGAGCAACGCTGAACAATGGCTGCGTGAGAGACACCATCCAGGAGATGGCAAACAGCAGACCGATGCGCATCAGCAGCGCGAGAGACAGGCCGATCAGTCGCGCCCGGTCACGCTGTTCGGGGGGGAGTTTGTCCGCCAGAATGGCGATAAAGACCAGGTTGTCTATACCCAGGACAATTTCGAGGATGACAAGGGTAAACAGCCCGATCCAGATGGATGGGTCCAGCAGAAACTCCATCAGAGGCTCCGGATCAGCGGGTTGCGGAAGTGATTGATAGCACGACTAGAGAAGGCCGTGCTGGGATAGCGCTGCAGTCGACGCCGGCGAGATGAGAGAAAACGCTTGGGTATAACGAGGGGGTGTCTTCGACCGGGGGTGCCTGAGTCAGGCAACAATGGCAACTTTCCATGGGTGTGTAGAGCACAACCTTTCAGCTATAGCGGGATGCTAAGTGTAAGGCAGGTCGTGGCACCTGACAATTGGCTGAAGACATAACGTTAGGTAGCGACTGCAGTCAGGCGAGCAAAAACTCCATCAATGCCTTTTGAGCGTGCAGGCGATTTTCTGCTTCGTCCCAAATGACTGAATAGCGGGGGTCTTCCATCAGCTCATGACTGACTTCCATACCCCGATAGGCGGGCAGACAGTGCATAAACAGAGCATCAGGGGCAGCAAGGGCCATCAACTCGTGGTCGACCTGGTAGCCCGCGAAAGCAGCCAGGCGCTGTTGCTTTTCCTCTTCCTGACCCATGGAGGCCCAGGTGTCGGTAACGACCAGGTGAGCGCCGCGTACTGCCTCGCTTGGGCTGTGGGTGAGCTGAAGACGGTCACTGTAACGCGCCAGCAGGTCGGCATCCGGCTCGTAGCCCTCCGGGCAGGCCAGACGCAACTGGAAATCAAAGTGGGCGGCAGCTTCGATGTAGGAGTTGGCCATATTGTTGCCATCGCCGACCCAGGCCACGGTTTTACCACTCATACTGCCACGGTGTTCGACAAAGGTCTGGATGTCGGCTAACAACTGGCAGGGGTGGTAGCTGTCGGTGAGGGCATTGATTACCGGCACTGTCGAGTGGCGGGCGAAGGTTTCCAGCTTGTCGTGGCCAAAAGTGCGCACCATAACGATGTCCACCATCCGCGACAGAACCCGGGCAGTATCTTCCACCGGCTCGCCGCGACCGAGTTGGCTGTCGTTGGGGGACAGGAAAATAGCGCTTCCGCCCAGCTGTGCCATGCCCGCCTCGAAGGAAACGCGAGTACGGGTAGACGCTTTCTCGAAGATCATACCCAGCACCTTGCCATCGAGTGGCTTGCCGGCAGTACCGGCGCGGTGCTGCGCCTTGAGTTCAATGGCGCGGTCGATGACCTGGTGAAGCTCAGCCGAAGAGAAGTCCGCGAAGGTAAGAAAGTGTCTTGCAGCCATGGCCTGGACCTTTACTGGTGGTGGGTGGCAAGTCAGGGGGCGACAAAGTCGATGATCAGGGGCACTAGCGCGTTCACGAGCTGATCGGCTTCACTGTCGCTGAGAATCAGGGGCGGCAACAACCGTACCACCTGCTCGGCGGTGACATTGATCAACAGCCCGGCATCAGCGGCGCGTTGCACCAGCTCGCCGCAGGGGCGATCGAGCTCGATACCGATCATCAGACCCTGGCCGCGAATGTCTTTGATGGCTGTGCAGCCTTGCAATGCCTTGTCCAGGCCGTTGCGAATTCGTTCACCGAGAACCGTTGCCCGCTCGCACAAGTTGTCGCTGACCAACGTCTCGAGTGTCGCCAGAGCTGCTGCGCAGACAACGGGGTTGCCGCCGAAGGTAGAGCCGTGGTTGCCGGGTTGCAGCAGGGTTGCCGCCACACCGGAGGCCAGGCAAGCACCGAGGGGGAAACCGTTGGCGAGACCTTTGGCGGTGGTGACGACGTCGGGCAGAATACCGCTGTGCTGGTAGTTGAAGAAGGTGCCGGTACGGCCGTTGCCAGTCTGCACTTCGTCGAGCATCAGCAGCCATTCATGGCGGTCGCAGAGGGCGCGCAGCTCCTTGAGATAGCCGGAAGAGGGCAGAGCTACCCCGCCTTCACCCTGAATGGGCTCCACCAGCACGGCCACTATGTCGCTGTTGTTGCTGGCGATGGTGTTGAGGGCCTCGATATCATTGAATGGGGCGCGGACAAAGCCGCTTACCAGGGGCTCGAAACCAGCCTGCACCTTGCGGTTACCGG
>JALNZZ010000140.1 GCA_023229065.1 Porticoccaceae bacterium | reverse complement strand
TTCAGGGCCCACTCGGCCACCCGGTCAGCAAATTGGTTATCGTCGAGATCCTCGCGAATCCAGCGACCGTTCAGCCAGTCGAGCTTTTCACGGTCGAAGACAGGGCCGCCGAGGTGAACGTTGTCGATATTGAAGTTGGCAATCATCTGGTCCAGGGAAAACTTCTCCTCCTCATCCGGCATTGACCATCCCATTCGCCCCAGATAGTTCAGCATCGCTTCGGGCAGATAGCCCATGGCCTCGTAGAAGGAAATGCTGGTGGGGTTTTTGCGCTTGCTGAGCTTGCTCTTGTCTGGATTGCGCAGCAGGGGCATGTGGCAGAGCTCGGGCATGTCCCAGCCAAAATAGCGATAGA
Source organism: Porticoccaceae bacterium (assembly GCA_023229065.1). GTDB lineage: Bacteria > Pseudomonadota > Gammaproteobacteria > Pseudomonadales > Porticoccaceae > NAT127. The sequence continues at coordinate 5,053 of JALNZZ010000140.1, read as the reverse complement.
GCAGCTGGTGCTTGGGGGCGGAGTTGATCCATTCCTCACCGCGAATCACATGAGTGATTCCCATCAAGTGATCGTCTACCACATTGGCCAGGTGATAGGTGGGCATGCCGTCGGCTTTGAGCAGCACCTGCATGTCTACCTGGCTCCAGGGTATTTCGATGACGCCGCGCAGGCGGTCATTGAAGGTGCAGACACCCTCCTCCGGGATCTTCATGCGAATCACATAGGGAGTGCCTGCCTCCAGGCGCGCCTGCACATCCTCTTCACCGAGGTGCAGGCCGCGGCCATCGTATTTGGGCGTTTCGCCCCGGGCCATTTGTTCGCGGCGCATCTCGTCCAGCTCTTCGGCCGTAGCGAAGCAGTAAAAAGCATCGCCCTGCTCCACGAGCTGGATGGCATAGTCGCGGTACAGCGCCATGCGCTCACTTTGCCGGTAGGGGCCGTGTGGCCCGCCGACGTCCGGTCCCTCATCCCAGTCGAGCCCCAGCCAGCGCAAGGAGTCGAGAATCATCTGTTCCGATTCCGCTGTGCTGCGCACCTGATCGGTATCCTCGATGCGCAGAATGAACTGGCCACCGTGCTGGCGGGCGAAGCAGAGATTGAACAGAGCGATATAGGCAGTGCCTACGTGGGGATCGCCCGTTGGCGACGGTGCGATGCGGGTACGAACGGTCATTTAAGCTTCCGGTTGGTGACTGTGGGTGACCATTATATAAGGTCTGGCGCCCGCCGTTGGAATGACATGGCTGCTGGAGTGGAGATCAGCCCACCCTTGAGCTGCAAACCGTTATAATGGCTATTCCGCAGTAGCCGTGGCAACGAGTGAACCAACCAGTCTCCCCCCCTCCCCCTGCAGCCCTTAGCCGTCGTCTGAGCGTTGCGCCGATGATGGAGTACACCGACAGGTACTTCAGATACTTTGCGCGCCTGATCAGCCGCCACACGCTGCTGTATACGGAAATGGTGACCACTGCGGCACTGATTCACGGTGATCGGGCGCGCTTTCTGGCCTATGACGCCAGCGAACATCCGTTAGCATTACAGCTGGGTGGCAGCGATCCTCATGACCTGGCGGCTTGTGCACAGATGGCGGAACAAGCGGGCTATGCCGAAGTCAATCTCAACTGCGGCTGTCCCAGCGACCGCGTGCAGAATGGCAGTTTTGGTGCCTGCCTGATGAAGACGCCGCAACTGGTGGGCGATGCCGTGGCCGCTATGGTGGACGCGGTGTCCATTCCAGTGACGGTGAAGAACCGGATCGGCGTGGACGATATGGACTCCTACGAACACCTGCGGGACTTTGTCGGTACTGTTAGCGAGCGCGGTTGCCAGTCCTTTGCCGTCCATGCCCGCAAAGCCTGGCTAAAGGGCCTCAGCCCCAAGCAGAATCGCGATATACCACCCCTTCAGTACGAGCTGGTACAGCGTTTAAAGCGCGACTTCCCCCACCTGGAGATCATTCTCAATGGCGGGGTAACCAGTCTTGATGAGGCAGAGGAGCACTTACGGCAGGTGGATGGCGTGATGATCGGGCGCGAGGCCTATCACAATCCGTGGATCCTGGCTGACGCTGACACGCGGTTATTCGGTGCCCGGCAAGGTCCTGGCAGCCGGGAACAGGTACTGCAGGCCTTCATTCCGTTTGTCGAGGAGCAATTGCGGGCTGGTGTACGTCTGGGTCACATCACCCGCCATATTCTCGGTCTCTACAACGGTCAGCCCGGCGCCCGGCGCTTTCGTCGCCACCTGAGTGAGAATACCTGGCGCAGGCCCGACGATATTGCCGTCCTGCATGAGGCTCAGGCCCTTATCGGCCCTCTTCCTGCTCCAGAGCATTGATCAGGTCGACAAACTCTCCCAGCAGCTCGGGATTGAGTTTGACCAGGAGTTTGTGGGCTTCCAGCACCTGTTGACGCACTGCCTCCATATCGGGCAGCTCTCCCTCATGGGGTGTGACATCGCACAGCGGCAGCTGCGGGGCGTCGGGGATGCCGAGGATGTCAAACAGATCCTCCAGCTCCATGGACTCGATGATGCGGAAAATATCGTCATTGACACACAGCAACTGGGCTTTGAAGCCCAGGTTGTCAATACAATGCAGCGCCAATTTAGCCAGCAGGCCCAGACTGGTGCTGTCGATACCTTGCGCTTCCAGCAGGTCGACAAAGACCTCGGTGGCCGGCTGGCTGGTGAATACTCGATCGATATAATCGGCCAGGGAGGTGCAGAGTGTTACCCGTACATCGCCGATCAGCTTCAGCAGGTAGACGCCATCCTGCTCGGCTACCAGAATTTTTCCTGTCACGATTTACTCCGGCGTATCACGCTCAACAACGATATATCATCGGGCACTTTGCCGCTGTCATTCAGGCCCAGGCTCTCGCACAGCACCTCGTGGTTGCCAGCGCAGTTCGCCGCCATGGTCCTGAAATAATCTTCCTTCGCTGTCAGGGTCGGTCCTGGCAGGGTTTCCATCAGGCCGTCGGAGATAGCGTACAGAGAGAAGTTGGATGGTAGCGCAATCTCGCCCACCTCCCAGCTCGCATTCTCGAACATACCGACCGGCTTGCCCTTGCCCGGCAAGAAACGAGCGTCCTCCCCCACCACGAACACCGGCATCGGCATCTGTGCAGCCACTGAGTAGCGCAGAATGTTAGTGTGCAGATCGATGGAGCCGGCAAACATGGTCAGGTATTTTTCCAGTCCCGCTGCAATGATCTGGCGATTGAGATGTTCCAGAAAGCCTTCCGGTGCACGCAACAGAGCCGCGATATCCTTTTCGTAGGTATGGCGGCGCAGGATCCGCTTGAGAATAAAGTGCAGCAAGATGGTGACAAAGGCCGACGAGGCGCCATGGCCAGAGACATCGGCGAGATAAAAGATTAAAAAGCGGTCCAGCACCGCGCTGTAGCCGACAAAATCACCGCTCAGATACAGGGAGGGATTGATGCGATGGGCAATCGTATACTCGCCGTACTCCAGGGGCGAGATGGGCAGCAGGCTCTTTTGAACCTGGCGCCCGGCGACGTGATCCATCCGCAGGATATTGAGGCTGCCCCGCAGTTCCCGGTTGGCCTTTTCCAGTTGCTCACTGTAAGCCAGGTTTTCCAGATAGAGATTGCGGTGACTGGCAACGCGATTGACGGTATCGATCAGCTCCTGATCGGAGAAGTGGTTGAGCAGAGCGTCCACAATCCCGTTGCGCATCAGCTTGACAAGCCCGCCAGGGCTGGGGCTGTCGAGGATCGGTAGCACCATGGTGGCATCGTATTCCTGGCAGTTTGCCAGCAGTGCATTGAGCTGCGCTTCGCCAGCACCGCCCTCGCTTGGTTGAATAATCACCACCTGATAGCTGGCGCAGTCCTGCAGGCAGAAAGCATCCAACGTGGGGCGCTCATCGACCTGCCAGCCTTGAGCAGCAAGAACAGCGCGCAAGCGGCGGTGAGGAGAGGCCTCTGGGAGTATGAGCAAGACGCGCCTGGCGACAGAGTTCACAGTATCAACCGATGGCAGGTATCGCGCGAGAGAGCAGAACGGCTGGCGGAGGGAAGAGCGGGATGGATCTGGGCATCACAAGTCATACTCACTGTCGGCACCCTGCCCTTCGTCTTGCGCCTCAAAATCATCGTAGTCATCAAAATCATCGAAATCGTCAAACTCATCAAGAATGAGGCCATCATTGATGAGGTAGGCGCGGCGCTGGAGGTAGACATTGCGCATAAAAGTGTATCTGTCGCCGCTGATCATCTCTTCAGCGTCGAGCAAGCCGGCCCGACCGGAAAGCACTTTGGTCCCGTGGACAGTGTTGCGCGTGGGGACATGATCCATTGTGTTAATCGGATCGAGAAAGGTATCGACGTAGCGTGACGGAGCATCCCGCAATGTGCTGGGGCCCAACAGCGGCAGCACCACATAGGGTCCGGAACCTACGCCCCACACGGCCAGGGTCTGGCCGAAGTCCTCGCCCTCGATACGGGGCAACCCCATGGTGTCAGCGACGTCAAACAGACCCACCAGGCCCACGGTTGAGTTGATCAAAAAGCGGCCCCCGTGATGGGCGGCCTTGCCGAACTTGGCCTGCAAAATACTATTGAAAGTGCTGTTGACCTCGAGCAGGTTGGCAAAAACTCGGCTGATGGACCTTTCTACCGGCTGCGGCGTCACTGCACGATAGCCCTTTGCCAGCGGGCGCAAAACATAGGTGTCGGCGGTATCGTTAAAGACGTGGATCTTACGGTTGAGCGGTTCCAGCGGGTCCTCATCGGCGGCAAAGGCATCGACAGGGAGGGAAGCCGCCAGCAGAACAACCAGCAACGGCGCCAGAATAGTAGACAACACCTTGTCGATCATTGCCATCAGTTCCAACCGATTCTCTTAGATGAAGTCCCGCATTCTAGCGAAGCGGGGACAATGAAACCAGAGCTGCGACAGACTGGAGCAGATGCCCGCCATACCTGGCCACCGCCCCTCAATTATAGACAAATCGTAGCTGCCAGGCGAAGCCTGGAAGAATGGCCGGAATTTGGCAGTGAGGAGGTCTCGCGCCGGGACAAAGGCTGTCGAGACCGTATGCGGCAGGGAAGCCGCATCCGAGCGTACACGGACGTATTCACAGCGTGTCTCGACAGCCTTTGTCCCGGCGCGAGACCAGCTACGAAGTACCAAGAAACAAAAAGCCGCGGAGGGTCTCCCACTCCACGGCCTTCTGTTACAACAGGTGTTACGACATAGTCACTCAGAAGTCGTAGCGCATACCCAGCGAGAACCCTTTGGCTTTTTCACCATTCACAGCGGGAACATCACTGGTGGTACGGGCTTGGGTGTAGGGGTTGAGAGCAATATTGTCATCGTTGTCGACAATACCATAGTTGGCATACAACCGCAGCGGGCTGGCGATCCTGTACTCCAGGCCGACGGTAAACAGCGCCGCATCGGTTTCATCCACATCGCCGTCACGAAGCATGTAGTGACCTTTAATACGTGCCTTGCTGGTCAGCTTGTACTCAGCACCAACGCCGTATACCTCACTGTCCAGAGCATCGTTGACATCGTG
>JALNZZ010000139.1 GCA_023229065.1 Porticoccaceae bacterium | reverse complement strand
CTCCCCCCAACACCAAATCCAGCTCTGCAGAGCCACTGGGAATACGTGGAACTTCATCAACGGCGATATCCGCCAACACCTTGATGGCACCGTCGGCTGCGCCGGCAAAGCCCCCGCCGCTGCGCCGCCCCCTGCCGGCCTTCACGGCTCCCAGGCGCACTTCACTCAGGCTGTTCCAGGCCCCACACTCACCGCACTGGCCTTGCCATTTGGCGAAGTCAGCGCCACATTCGTTGCAGACGTAGGCAGTGGAGGGTTTTTTGGCCACGGTGTGTTCCTGGTAATTAATGTGCGGGGAGTATAACGGTTTCTTTACAGGAGCCAGGTGTCAAGCATTCGCCGTCAGGTCTGTATCTGCTAAAGTATCACCCATGCCACTCCTCACCGAACGCCCTCTACTGCTGTCACCGCAACTCGCCGTCACCCTCGGTCTTGAGGAGGCACTGCTATACCAGTTGCTGGCGGATTGCCGGGGGCTATGCGCAGGGACAGTGCGCGGGGGCCTGACCTGGTACAGCATCGACTGCCAGCAGCTACAGGACCTGTTGCCATTCTGGCCCAGTCACGATATTCGCCGCATCAGCCACAGTCTGCGAGACAAGGGTGTCCTGTCCATCGGCTCCCTGCCCTTTGGTATCGACAGCGAGTTTCATTTTGCCTTCAATGAAGGCAATCGCCAGCCAGTCACCCACACGCCGAAGTTGGCGGAGCGCACTCCCACCCGGCTACTCACCGCCGACTGGGTCCCTGCCCCCGACGTAGTCGCCCAGCTGGGTCAGTACGGCATTCCCCAGGATTTCGTCGAGCAGCAGATCGCCGAGTTCATCACCTACTGGACCGAGCGCCGCGAGCCCCGCCACAGCTGGAACGCCAAGTTTCTAAAACAGGTACTGCGCCTGTGGCGTGAGGAAGAAGCTCGCAGCGCCCAGCGCGACCGAGAAACCGCCATGCACAGGCACTGGCAACCGTCGCCAGACGCTGTGCGCATACTGGCGGAACAAGCTGGCATCAACCGCAATTTCATCGAAGATGCCGTACCAGAGTTTATTCTCTATTGGAGTGATCGCGGCGAGCGTCGCAGTACCTGGAACTCCGACTTTGTCCGCCATGTGAAGCGCCAGTGGGCGCGCTTTACCGCCTCCCTGGAGCACGACAGCGACCCGCGCCCGCTGGACAGCGGCTGGCAACCCAGCAACGATCTCTACGAAGTGCTAAGCCTGGCCAATATCCCCCGCGAGTTCGCTATCCGCGAGCTGCCCGCTTTTGTGCTGTTCTGGCGCGAGAACGGCCACGCCACCAATTCCTGGAACACGAAATTCCTGCAACACGTCAAACGCCAGTGGGCTCGCCAAGCCACTGAGGATGAAAGAGACCATGAAAGACGCCAAGCATCTGGTAGCACAGTCAGTACGCGACATCGCAGCCTCGTCGACGACCTCACCGACCGCAGCTGGGCTGGTTGAGCGGCGCCAGCAAGACCCGGCACTGATCGATACCATCAATCAGGTCTTCACCCTGTTCCGGGTCAATTACCACAATCAGTACCACGCAGCGTTTGGCGATGTCGCCGTGCTCAACCAGGCCAAGCGCCTGTGGAAGGAAGCGCTGGCCCCTTTCAGTGACCAGCAAATCTTGCGCGCCGCCCGCGAAGTGATCGAGAGCTCAGATTACCTGCCTACGCTGCACCGTATGCTCAGCGCCTGTGAGGACTCCCTGGTCAGTGAGGGGTTGCCGCCAGTGCTGGCCGCCTACCGCGAAGCCGCCAATGCCCCCAGCCCAAAAAATGCCCAGGTCTGGTCTCATCCTGCCGTCTACCTGGCGGGCAGAAAGGTCGGCTGGCACAACCTGGCTCACTTATCGGAAAGCCGCTCCTTCCCCCTTTTTGCCGCCGCCTACCGCGAGCTGATCAAACGGGTGCTGGCCGGGGAGGAACTGGTAGTAGATAGAGGGCCAGCGCTGGAGGATAGAACCAGAGCTCCACTCGCTCGCGATCAGGCTCGTGAAAAGCTTCGCGGGCTTAAAGAATTATTTGCAAAGTGACGAACACAGCGCCGCCGTGTCAGGCCGTTTAACTACTCGGCCTGGCCCAGCTCTCGAATAGCTTCTCAGCGTCTGGAAAGGTGAGCGCGCTTGGGCACGGCTCCGAACATGACCAGAGTCGTGATGTCCTCTTCCACATCGAAGTAAGAGTGATCGCAAGCCGCGTGAACATACATCATGGTACCGGGTGACACCTCGTGCACCGTGTCGCCAACCCGCAGGCGTCCTTTGCCCTCCAGCACCACATACAGCTCATCCTCTTCATGGGCCTTGGACATTTCATTCGAGCCAGCGGGGACGTGGTAAATGGCGCAGCTCAGCGACGGTGTGCGCAGAAATTCATCAAGGGACACTGTGCCTTTGCGAACCCGGCTGATTAATTCCGGCAACTGAAAAATTTGCCAATCCACGGTCTTGTCCATGGTACGTTCTCCACTACAGGGTAAAAAAAGAAGCTGGAGCGCGACATCATAAAGGATGGAAGCGCTTCTGCGAACCCTCGGGCCTGTTGCGGGTCAGGCTGGGTAAATGTAAATAAAGAAAACAAGCATCAAGACGTTAATGCTCCTCCACCCCGCTCGCCTTGACCCAAATCAAACACTCAGCCCCACATATTTCCGCCTTGCTGACAAGCACCCCAAAAAAAGACACCCCCACTGCCTTGGCCGCGGGGGTGAGTTATGAACCGATACTCTGGATAAACTCTACTTGCGCACCAGCCGGTACAGGAACAACAGCACCAGGGCACCGACAATAGCAGTAACAACACTGCCGAGGCTGAAGTCTGACACCCCACCAAATCCGACGAGCCCACCGAGAAAGCCGCCCACAAAAGCACCGGCAATACCGATCAGAATAGTCACGATAATGCCGCCCGGGTCGCGCCCCGGCATGATCCATTTAGCGAGTACACCAGCGATCAGGCCCAACAGAATCCATGACAGGATACCCATGGTTATTCTCCTTGTTCAATATTGGTTTGAGTAACCAATCATATAGCAGCTTTATAGACCTGTCGCCTGCCTTTACAGCGCCAAGAAAACCGGTCGGCGCCGTGCCGGAATGCCTCTTGCGCAGCGCCCGTCATCTGTCTCTAGCCAACAACCTCCACACGATCCACTTTCTGGAATCCTCTGGGCAACTTGTTGCCCCGGCGGCCCCGCTCACCTCGGTAGTGCTCCAGGTCAGAGAGGCTCATATTCAGATAGCGCTTGCCAGAGTGCACCAGCAACTGCTGTCCCGGAGCAATCACCGCCAGCCCCAACATGAACTCTTCGCGGCTGGCTACCCGCGAGGCGGGAATACTAAGAATCTTGTTGCCCTTGCCTTTCGACAGTTCCGGCAGTTCAGCAACAGGAAACGCCAGCATTCGGCCTTCGTTACTCACCGCCACCACCAGGGCACCATCAATATCGCCGATCGGCTGCGGCGCCATCACCTTGCTGCCCGAGGGCACGGTGATGGCCGCCTTGCCAGCGCGGTTGCGACTCTGCAGATCGCCGAGGCGGGCAATGAACCCATAGCCAGCATCGGTCGCCATCAATACCGGGGTTTTGTCATCCCCCATCAACATGCCGATAAACGAGGCACCTGCTGGCGGTGACAAGCGGCCGGTGAGTGGCTCGCCCTGGCTGCGCGCAGACGGCAGGGTATGGGACTGCACACTGTAACTGCGGCCACTGGAGTCAAGGATAACCACATCCTGGTTACTGCGCCCCTTTACCGCAGCGAGAAAACCATCGCCGGACTTGTAACTGAGACTCGCCGGATCGAGGTCGTGCCCTTTGCCGGCGCGGATCCAGCCCGCGTCTGACAACACGATGGTTACCGGCTCAGCAGCAATCAGGTCTTTTTCGGAGAAAGCTTCTGCCTCGTCGCGACTTACAATGGGCGAGCGTCGCTCATCGCCAAACTGCTCGGCGGCGGCCAGTAGCTCTTTTTTCACCAGGGTTTTGAGTCGCGCCTCGGAACCAAGAATTTTTTCCAGAGCGTCGCGCTCCTTTGCCAGCTCATCCTGTTCACCGCGAATCCTCATTTCCTCCAGCCGCGCCAAGTGGCGCAGTTTGAGGTCGAGAATGGCCTCAGCCTGGATATCAGTCAAACCGAAGCGCTTCATCAACTCTGCCTTCGGCTCATCCTCGTGGCGAATGATCGCGATCACCTCGTCGATATTCAGAAAAGCAATCAGCAAGCCATCGAGGATATGCAAGCGTGCCAATACCTTGCCGAGGCGATGCTCCAACCGCCGCCGCACCGTGGCAGTACGGAAACTGTTCCACTCTCGCAGAATGGTGTCGAGAGATTTCACGCCGGGGCGGCCATCTACACCGATGATGTTGAGATTGATGCGGTAACTGCGCTCCAGATCCGTAGTGGCGAACAAGTGGCTCATCAGGGCCTCCAGATCGACACGGTTGGAGCGCGGAATGATAACCAGGCGAGTGGGGTTTTCATGGTCCGACTCGTCCCGCAAATCCGCCACCATGGGCAACTTTTTAGCCTGCATCTGGCCGGCAATCTGTTCCAGTATCTTGGCCGGCGATGCCTGATGGGGCAGCGCCGTAACAACGATATCGCCATCTTCACGGCTCCAGACAGCGCGCATGCGCACGCTGCCACGGCCATTTTCGTAGGCACTGATAATGTCTTCCCGAGAGGTGATAATTTCTGCCTCTGTGGGGAAGTCCGGCCCCTGAATATGCTCACACAACTCGCGCACCGACGCCTGGGGCTGGTCCAGCAAACGAATACAGGCGCTCACTACCTCGCGCAGGTTGTGTGGCGGAATATCTGTCGCCATGCCCACGGCGATACCGGTGGTGCCATTGAGCAGCACATGGGGCACCTGGGCAGGCAGCACCATCGGCTCGTCGAGGGTGCCATCAAAATTGGGCTTCCAGTCTACCGTGCCCTGCCCCAACTCGCCGAGCAGCAGGTCGGAGAAAGCCGTAAGCCGCGACTCAGTATAGCGCATGGCAGCGAAAGATTTGGGGTCATCCGGCGAGCCCCAGTTACCTTGCCCGTCCACTAGTGGATAGCGGTAGCTGAAGGGCTGCGCCATCAGCACCATGGCCTCGTAGGCAGCGCTGTCACCGTGAGGGTGGAACTTGCCGATCACGTCGCCAACGGTGCGGGCGGACTTTTTATACTTGGCGCTCGCTTTAAGACCCAATTCGCTCATGGCATAGATGATGCGCCGCTGCACCGGCTTGAGACCGTCGCCGATATGCGGCAGGGCGCGATCCATGATCACGTACATGGAGTAGTTGAGATACGCCTTTTCAGTAAATTCGGCGAGGGAGCGACGCTCCACGCCCTCCAGGCTGAGGTCCAGATTATCGGTCATAGATTGTCCATGCGGAGGTTGCAAGCAAATATAGGCAAATTAAGGTT
>JALNZZ010000138.1 GCA_023229065.1 Porticoccaceae bacterium | reverse complement strand
TGGATTTTCGTATCTATATCCCGCTGATGACCGCCGAGCGTCGCAATGCCCTGATGGGCGGCATTCCTCACCCGGACGATGACGAAGCTCTGCACCAGGAGTTCACCCGACAGGTCAAGCTGGAGCCATTTCAGAGAGCGCTCGATGACCTCCAGGGTCAAGTCTGGATAACGGGCATCCGGCAACAGGAAACAGATTTCCGCAAGTCTCTCGATATTCTCAGCATCGACAATCGCGGTCTGCTCAGAGTCGCGCCTATTTTCTACTGGAGCGAAGAGCAATTACAGGCTTATGTAGAGGCCCACGACCTGCCCACCTGCCGTCACTACTTTGACCCAACCAAGGTGCTCGACGGCCGGGAGTGCGGGCTGCACACGTCAGCCTGAGTTGAATGCGCTTTCTTTGCCAACAGCCTAAGAAGTGCGCCTTGCTATAAGTTTTGCTGTGGACCTGATGGCTAGCATCTTGAGGGTCCACAAGCACCTATCGCCGTTCCTCCCCTCTTGTACGCTACAATACTGCGCTAGAGCACTTTCACCCCCGCTATCATCACTCTGGCGAGTTTTCGTCATTCTCGCCGCCGTTAAAATGGCATTGCAAATACTGACGCGCACTTGCTCAGGTGCGCCATACGCCAGAGGCCCAGTGTGTGGCTTCTGGGCTTACTTACCAACGGTCGACCGCGTCTTCGCAAGGAATTGCCCAGCGACATGAAGTTTTCCGCTCACAGCAATTGGAAAAGACTCTCTAACAACGATCAGTTTCGCTGGCTATTCGCGGGTAATACGGCCTTGTTCTTCGGCTTTTTCGCGACGGTCCTGCTGCGCTCTTTACTGGCGTGGGAACTGACCGGCGACGAGATGGCTCTGGCTTATATCAACCTGGTCTCCGCCGTCTGCATGCTGGTAATGTCGCTGATCTCGGGTGTTGTCATCGATCGTTTCGAGCGCCGACGATTGATGGCCATTGCTCAAACAGCGGTGGTGGCTGCCGAGAGCCTCATTCTAGTGCTGCTGGTCACCGGGCATCTTAACTTTGGCTTTTTGCTGATCAGTGCTGCAGCAGCGAGCATCGCCTTTCCGTTTATTATGCCGGCACGCACCGCCATGCTGGTCGAGGCCGTTGGCAAGCCCAGCCTCGGCAAAGCCACGGCGATGATATCCGCTGGCATCAATATCGCGCGTATGACCAGCCCCGCCATTGTCGGCATTCTGGCAGACCTGGCCGGCATGGTGTACTGCTATGTATTTTTGTTGGTGGTGCATGTCTTGTCGCTACTGTGTACTTTCAGGCTGCAAGACTACCCGGCCAGCAATACCATGCGACAAGGGTTTTTTCGCGAAACTGCCAACGGGTTTATCTATATCGTTCGCAACCGCAGCTTGGGGCTGGTGATCTTGTTTGGCATCCTGCCGATGCTGATCGTTGTGCCACTACAGAATTTGATGGTGGTGTTTGTAGATGACATCTGGCAGGCCGGCGGCAGCGGGCTGGGCATTATGATGGGTGCCATGGGCATCGGCGGCCTGCTGGGCTCAATAATCATGGGTTTGCTGGGAGAAGGCAGATTAGTAAAACCCATGGTGATCGGCACCCTGTGCATGGCCTTCTTTCTGCTTCTGTTTTCTCACGCACCGCTCTTCTGGATGGGCGTGTTGACGGTGGTCGGCATCTACGCCGCATCAGTGTTTTCCCAAACCCTGGTGCACACCTCAGTGCAGCTGATGGCCGAAGATTATATCCGCGGGCGAGTCACCACCATCACCATGATGTCCCTTAGCCTTGCCCCTATAGGAACCATTCCACTGGCCTTTATCAGCAAGCACCTAGGTCCCAGCTGGGCTATGACCATTGCCGCTGTACTACTCGCCATGGGGGTATTGCTGATGTGGTACCTATCCGCGTCGTTTCGCAAAATCGACGAGTCGGCACGGGTGTGAGTACACCTGGGCACCGCATGTACAGCCAGGCTTTTGAGATGGTCTTTTAAGCGCGCTGCGCGTCAATCACAAGGTTGCGCGGGGTTACCGACCAGTCGCAGAAAGTACCGATTCGCACCCGCGCGCCATGCTCCGCAAGATACAGTGCCCTGTCCAGCAGCAGCCACACCTCCAGCGGTCGGCGGAACAAGTGGCTGACCAGCTCCATCCGCCGTACCAGCGACAAGCGCGCTTGCCCGCACTGCAGCCAATGCGCCTCATTCAATGAACTCGGCGGGGCAAGCCCCTTGGTTTGCGCTGCCCAGACCACAAAATCCGCGAAGCTGCCTGCCAGAAAGCTTTTGGGAAATGCCGGCAACGGCAAGTATTGATCACAGCCTCGCTCTTCTCGTTGCCATTCGTCAAAGGCCAACCGCCACAGTACCTCAATGTGCCGCTTGCGCCCTGCTCCCCGCCCCCCGGTGACAACCTCTCGCAACGGCAACTGCAGATCCAGCTTTGCCAGTCGCAAACGGCTGGCGGCGGCACGCTTGGAGAGAGGGAGATAACCATCACTACCGATCAGGTGATAACAACAGGGGGATAACGTCAGCCGCTGGCTGTCACTTGCCACCCAATGACGCATCAGGGTGGTGTGTAAATCGCCGCAAGCGTGCAAAGCCACTACCTGGCCATTCGTCGGCAACCAACCAACACTGCTGTCAGCAAGGGCATCGGCCTGCACAAAGCGCACTGGTAGAGAGGCCTCATCAGCCGCACTCTGGCCAGCTCGACACAACGTTTCCTGCCATTCGAGACTGACGACATCGCGGCCATCCACCTGGGCCAGCAGTCGCCCCAGGTAACCTTTGCCTGCACACCACTCCAACACCGGCTGCTGCTCGGCAGGCAAAACGGCGGCCAGCGCCTGTACCTGCTGCCATTTCCTGCCAGGGATGCCGGTATCAAAACGCAGCGGAACAGCCAGTGAACGCTGAGGCAAAGGTACCAACCGCTCCAGTGCCAGAAGACGCTCGCCATCATTGCCCAACCAGGGCCGCAACCAGTGAGCCAGGGCTGTGGTATTCGATTCCAGCTGGGCCACATCGTCAGCGGTTAACTCCAGCAGGGCGGTACAGAGATCGGGGTGGCTATGGCGCCAAACCAATTCTCGAGAATGAAAAGGGCGGATTTGCCAAAAGTGTGCCTGCGCCACCAGCAGCTGATCGAGCTCATCGAAACGGTCAGCGTGGGCACTGGCTGTCGACACTGCTTTCGTCTCTGCTGCCTTCGTTGACGCTATCACGCCAGCCCCTCCCACAGCAGCTTTACCCCCACTACGACCAGAAACCCATAACTCAGTTGGTATACCAGGGTGTTGCTGATTTTGTTGAGTACTTTAAACCCAATCATCACGCCGAGGGGAGCCACCGGCGTCAGCACCAGGGCAGTGGCCAGATTTTCGGTAGAGAACTGGCCGAGCAGTGCATAGGGCACCAGCTTCAGCGCATTGACGATGGCAAAAAATATGGCAAAGGTGCCCATCAACTCGCGCTTATCCATACGCTGAGGCAGATAGTAGACACTGATAGGAGTACCGCCAGCATGGATACTGAAGCTGGAAAAACCCGACACCATGCCCCAGAAGTTGCCCTTTACCGCGCTGACCCCCGCCGCTTTGGCGGGTGCCTTGCGCAGCCAGTAGTCAGCACCAAACACAACAGACAGCAAGCCGACGAGAATTTTCAGCCCATCATCGGACAGAAAAGGAAAAAACAAGCCGCCAGCTATGATACCTGCCACTGCACCCGGCACCGAAGTACGGATATTGGCACGACTCCAATGATGGCGGAAGATCCACACTGCCACCACATCCATCACCACCAGGATCGGCAGTAAAATGGCAGCACCTTGCAGCGGTGAAATCACCAGAGCCAGCAGCGGTACCGACAGCATCGCCAGGCCGCCGCCCAGGCCTCCTTTTGACATGCCGAACAACAGTACAGCGGGGATGGCACACAGATAAAACAGCGGATCTGTGATCATGGAATTGCCCAGACTGGACGGAAGGACAGCGGATACAGGTATCCGCTGCTTGACTCAACTACCAAGAAATACGACGGTTTTGCCGCTATCGAGGAACACGCGGCGCTCGATATGGTATTTGACCGCCCGCGCCAGGGCCAGGCTCTCGTTGTCACGGCCCACCCGCACAAGATGATGGGGCTTGTGATTGTGGTCTACACGAGTAACCACCTGCTCGATGATGGGGCCTTCATCGAGGTCAGCCGTAACATAGTGGGCGGTGGCCCCGATTAATTTTACGCCGCGATCAAAAGCCTGATGATAGGGCTTCGCACCCTTGAAACCCGGCAAAAAGGAGTGGTGAATATTGATACAACGGCCCGCCAACTCAGCGCAGAGTTGGTCAGATAATATCTGCATATAGCGAGCGAGGATTACCAGTTCAGCACCTGTTTCCTTGATGACTTCCAACAGCCGAGCTTCCTGCTGGGCTTTGTTGTCCCTGGAAACCGGCAAATAGATAAAGGGCACGCCGTCCCGCTCTGCCATTCCCTGTAAAATCGTGTGGTTCGACACCACAGCGACGATATCCATATTGAGATCGCCAATCCGCTGCCGGTACAACAAGTCTGCCAGGCAGTGGTCGAACTTCGACACCAGAATCAACACCTTGGTAGGCACATTCGGGTCGTGGATTGCCCAGGTCATGTCAAAGCGACTCGCCACCAGAGGGAAACTCTGACGGATTTCGTCGATCGAGGGCGAACCCTGCTGGGGACGAAAAACCGCTCGCATAAAGAATTTATCTGTCGACTCGTCATCAAACTGCTCCAGAGCACAGATATAGCAGTTGCGATCCGCCAGAAAAGTTGTCACCCCGGCGACCACGCCCGTTCCGGCGCGGCAGCTGGCGGTGAGAATATAATTGTCCTGCACTTGATCAATAGGAGTCATGGGTCGCTTACCTGGGAGCCTCAAGCCCGTGGGCAGCCCTGGCCGCTGCCACTGTGTTGTACATCAGGCAGGCAATTGTCATGGGGCCAACACCACCGGGCACGGGTGTGATGGCAGCAGCGACATCAACAGCCGCGTCGAAGTCTACATCGCCGACCAGGCGATTGCGGCCATCCTCTTCAATGCGGTTGATACCGACGTCGATCACGGTCGCACCGGGCTTGATCCAGTCACCTTGAATGAAGCGCGGCCGCCCCACTGCAGCCACTAAAATATCGGCCTGACGGCACACCTCCGCCAGATTGCGGGTTCGGGAGTGGGCAATAGTCACTGTGCAGTTTTCCTGCAGCAGCAAATGCGCCATGGGCTTGCCCACGATATTGGAGCGCCCCACTACCACGGCATGGAGGCCTGACAGATCTCCCAGCTGGTCTTTGAGCAACATCAGCGAGCCCAGCGGAGTGCAGGGCACCAGACTGTTCTGTCCCACCGCCAGGGCACCAGCGTTGATCAGAGTGAAACCGTCGACATCTTTTTCCGGGCGGATAGCATTGATCACCGCCTCGTCATCGAGGTGGTTCGGCAG
>JALNZZ010000137.1 GCA_023229065.1 Porticoccaceae bacterium | reverse complement strand
GCTCAGCGCCCGCTGGCCGAGTATCCCGTCGGCGAGCACATCCAGCGCCAGCCCCGTGAACCAGGCAAAACCCAGCCCCAGCTGATGAGGCTCGCGCATCAGCCAGTAAATGACCACCAGGAACACGACCATCGGACGCCAGTAGCCCCAATCACCACGCAACGGCCAGAAATGGAGTAGAAAGGCCACCAACAGACTGCTCAGCAGAGCAATGGGAAAGACATGCCTGGCGCCCGCCATCACTCCTGCTCCTGACTAGCGTTGATCGGCTCCGCCTCTGTGGCGGGAGTCTCGCGGGGCGGCAAAATATCAGCAGAGGACTCCGGGGTCAGTGACTCCACCTCGGAAAACACCAGTAACAGGTGACGACTGCGCTCCAGGTTGGCTGCAGGCTCTACCTCCACGGTAAGAAACGGCTGCCCCGGATCGCGGTGAATACTCAACACATCTCCCACCGGGTAGCCCACCGGGAAACGGCCACCCAGTCCGGAGCTGACCAACTGATCTCCCTCACGAATATCCACGGTGGGAGAGACAAAGCGCAGGTACAGGCGCCTGAAATCACCACTGCCCTCAGCAATGGCCCGCACACCGTTGCGAATCACCTGGACCGGCAGAGCATGCGTGTTGTCGGTGATCAGCAACACCTTGCTGGTGTGCTGATGGACATCAACCAACTGCCCCATCAGGCCGCGGTCATCCAGTACGGGCTGCCCCTGATAGGCACCGTCGGCAGCTCCGCGATTGATAATGATAGTGTGGCTCACAGGATCGGTGGAGACGCCCACCAGCTCCGTCACCAACACTCGATCCTTGAGCAGCTCGGTGGCATTGAGAAGGTTTCTAAGCCGGGCATTTTCTGCAGAGATGGCTGCCATTCGCTGCAGCTGGCCCCGATACACCAACAGCTCCTGGCGCAAGCTGTCGTTTTCGCCTTCAAGTTCCTGGCGCGACAGCAGTGCGACTCCCCCCCAGTCCCACACTTTGCCAGGCACATTGGCGAGCCATTGCAGGGGTATCGCCACCTGGGAAAGACGGGACCCCACCGGGTCCAGCCAGTCGGTGAAGGTGTCGACAGCCACAAGAACAAGGGCCGCCAGCACCAGGACAAGCACCCTGATCGCCGACGAAGGACCGGTGGTAAAAAGTCTCTTGATGTCGACACCTCTCGTATCCAGTGGGGCCTTCCATGCCCGCGCGGGAGTGCTTCACGTCAGCCGTGGAGCCACGAGATGGAAAGAGCAGCCTCGGCTGTTCCAGTTTGCGCGGATAGCATGGGACTACCTGATACTGGACACGGTAATATCATGGTCGGGCTCCGCAACTTGCTCAGCTACTCATCACATCCAGATGGCGCTTGTCCATCATGTCGAGGGCTTTGCCCCCGCCTTTGGCCACACAATTGAGAGGCTCATCGGCAACAATTACCGGCAAGCCGGTCTCATGGGTGAGCAGGCGATCGATATCCCGCAACAGGGCACCGCCACCGGTGAGCACAATACCTGTTTCGGCGATATCAGAGGCCAACTCCGGCGGCGACTGCTCCAGCACCCGCTTGAGGGATTGGACAATGGCAGCCAGGGGCTCCTGTAGAGCCTCGAGAATCTCGTCGCTGTTGAGGGTAAATTGCTTCGGCACACCCTCCGCCAGATTGCGACCGCGCACATCGATCTCACGCACTTCGGTACCGGGATAGGCACTGCCGACTTCCATCTTGATACGCTCAGCCGTGCTTTCGCCAATCACGCTGCCAAACTTGCGGCGCACAAAGTTGGAGATGGCCTCGTCAAAACGGTCCCCCCCTACGCGCACCGAATCGGAGAACACCACACCATTGAGCGACAGAATGGCAATCTCGGTGGTGCCACCCCCAATATCGACCACCATCGACCCACAGGCTTCCTCCACCGGCAAACCTGCGCCAATAGCGGCAGCCATGGGCTCCTCGATCAGGAACACTTCGCGCGCCCCGGCACTGAAGGCAGACTCCCTGATAGCCCGTTTCTCTACCTCGGTGCCCATGGCGGGCACACAAACCAACACTCGCGGGCTGGGAGGGATGAAACTGTGGGAATGCACCTTCTTGATAAAGTGCTGGAGCATTTTTTCAGTGACCTGAAAATCGGCGATCACCCCGTCCCTGAGAGGCCGGATAGCAGTGATATTGCCCGGTGTACGACCCAGCATACGCTTGGCCTCGACACCGACTGCCTCAACGATTTTCTGGCCCTGGTGGTGGCGAATCGCCACCACGGAGGGTTCGTTGAGGACTATGCCCTTGTCACGCACATAGATCAAAGTGTTGGCCGTGCCCAGATCGATGGACAGGTCATTAGAGAAGAGACCGCGCAACCGCTTGAACATAAAATATGATGACCCTGATGAAGATGATCCTGATAAAACGCTGCGCCGCCGCGCTGAGGAAGCGTCCATCGACCGGACCCAAGAGAGCGACTCTAACAACGGGAGGGATTCAGGGCAAGGCGCAAATATGCTACCTTTACGCCCTTGCCGCGAAGGGCCACACCCTTTTCTTGTGAACGCCCCCAGGCCCTGCAAAGAAAGACGGGAATCATATCATGACTATCCAACGATCGGACATTGAAAAACTGGCCGAACTGGCGCGTATTCAGATCAGTGACGAGAACATCACCGCCACTCTCGACAGCTTGAGCAACGTGCTGCAACTGGTGGATCAGCTGCAGGCTGCAGAGACCACCGGTATAGCTCCTATGGCTCACCCCCTGGATGCAGTGCAACGTCTACGCCCCGACACTGTCACCGAGCCAGACTGCCGCGAAGCCTTTCAGGCCATTGCCCCTGCCACAGACAGCGGGCTCTATCTGGTGCCGCGGGTGATCGAGTAGCAAGCGCCACCCTCTTGCACCCCACGGCTCTCTCTATTGGCAGAGACCTAAGCTTCGACAGCGATAAGCTTTGACAGAGACCAGCTTCCACAGGAACAGCTCGCTACCAGGAACCGATATCCCCATGCATGACAAAACCCTCGCGCAACTGAGCGCCGGCCTCGCCAGTGGCGAATTTTCCAGCGTCGAGCTGACACGCCACTTTCTCGACCGCATCCAGCGGCTCGACGCCACTTACAACAGCTTTATCACTGTCACCGGCAGCGAAGCCCTGGCCGCCGCCAGTGCCGCCGATGCCAAGCGCGCTAACGGCAACACTGTGCCCCCCCTGTGCGGCGTACCCATCGTCCACAAAGATATTTTCTGCACCGCAGGTGTGCGCACCAGTTGCGCCTCGAAAATGCTCGACAACTTCATTCCCCCTTACAGTGCCACGGTGGTGGAGAACTTTATCGACGCCGGTGCTGTGGTGTTGGGCAAGACCAACATGGACGAGTTCGCCATGGGCTCCTCCAACGAAACCAGCTGGTACGGCCCGGTGCACAACCCCTGGGACACCGATACCGTGCCCGGCGGCTCCTCCGGCGGCTCGGCCGCTGCCGTTGCCGCGCGTCTCACGCCAGCAGCCACGGCTTCAGATACCGGGGGGTCCATCCGCCAGCCAGCTGCCCTGTGCGGCATCTCCGGCCTCAAACCCACCTATGGCCGGGTTTCCCGCTGGGGCATGATCGCCTTTGCCTCCAGCCTCGATCAGGGCGGTCCACTGGCTCGCACAGCAGAGGACCTGGCGTTGATGATGAACGTCATGGCCAGCTTCGACCCCCGGGACTCCACCAGCCTGGATCTGGCCGTACCGGACTACACCGCCGATCTCGACGCCAGTATCGAGGGGTTGCGCATCGGTATACCCAAGGAGTATTTTGACGCAGGGCTCAACCCCAAGACCGCTGAGGCGGTACAAAACGCCATCCGCGAACTGGAAAAGCTCGGTGCCACAGTGCACGATATCTCCCTGCCTCACTCCAGCCTGTCTGTACCCGCCTACTACGTGATCGCTCCGGCGGAAGCTTCCGCCAACCTGTCCCGTTTCGATGGTGTGCGCTACGGTCACCGCTGCGAGAACCCAGCGGACCTGCACGATCTCTACATGCGCAGCCGCGCTGAAGGCTTTGGCGATGAAGTGAAGCGCCGCATTCTGGTGGGCACCTACTGCCTGTCCGCTGGCTACTACGACGCCTACTACAACAAAGCCCAGCAGGTTCGCCGCCTGATCAAGCAGGACTTCGTCAACGCTTTCGAACAGGTCGACCTGATCCTCGGCCCCACCTGTCCTAACCCCGCCTTCGCCTTTGGCAGCAAGGGAGACAACCCGGTAGCCATGTACCTCGAGGATATTTACACCATCTCCACTAACCTTGCAGGCCTGCCCGGCATGTCCATTCCCTGTGGTTTTGTCGACGCCAAACCCGTCGGGCTGCAGATTATCGGCAACTACTTTGATGAGGCACGAATGCTCAACCTGGCCCATCAATTCCAGCAAGTCACCGACTGGCATGAACGTTCTCCGGAGGGCATCGCATGAGCTGGGAAACCGTGATTGGCCTGGAAGTACACGTCCAACTGGCCACCCAATCAAAAATCTTTTCCGGCAGCAGCACGGCTTTCGGCGCTGCGCCCAACAGCCAGGCCAGCGCCACCGACCTGGCCATGCCCGGCACCTTGCCGGTCGCCAACGAGCAGGCCTTTCACTACGCCATCATGTTCGGCCTGGCAGTGAACGCCGAGATTGGCAAGATCTCGGTGTTCGAGCGCAAAAACTACTTTTACCCCGATTTGCCCAAGGGTTATCAGACGACCCAGCTGGCCCAGCCCATCGTCGGTGCTGGATGGGTAGACATCCAGCTCAAGGACGGCAGTCACAAGCGCATCCGCATTCACCACGCCCACCTGGAGGAAGACGCAGGCAAGTCGCTGCACGAGGACTTCTTCGATGACAGCGGTCGTCCCATGTCGGGTATCGACCTCAACCGAGCAGGCACCCCCCTCATTGAGATCGTCTCTGAACCCGACATGCGCAGTGCTGAGGAGGCGGTGGCCTTCGCCCGCAAGCTGCACTCCATCGTCACTTCTCTTGGTATCTGCGACGGCAATATGTCCCAGGGTTCCATGCGCTTTGACGTCAACATCTCGGTGCGCAAAAAAGGTGAAGAGAAACTCGGCACCCGCACCGAGACCAAGAACCTCAACTCCTTCAAGTTCATGGAAGAAGCCATTCGCCTTGAAGTGGAGCGCCAGATCGACGTCATCGAGGACGGCGGCACAATCGTTCAGGAAACCCGCCTCTACAACGGTGAAACCAAGGTCGCCCGCTCCATGCGCAGCAAGGAAGAGGCCAACGACTACCGCTACTTCCCCTGCCCCGACCTGCTGCCCGTCGTCATCGACGATGACACCATTGAGCAGATTCGCAACAACCTGCCGGAGCTGCCGGACGCTCGTCACGCCCGCTTTATCGAGCAGTATGGCCTGTCGGACTACGATGCCGGCGTGCTCGGTGACGACGCCGCCATGGCGCACTACTTCGAGGATGCAGCTGCGGTCGCTGGCGATGCCAAGCTGGCCGCCAACTGGATCATGGGCGACCTGTCGGCGCGCCTCAACAGCGAAGACCTGACCATCGT
>JALNZZ010000136.1 GCA_023229065.1 Porticoccaceae bacterium | reverse complement strand
TTTGGCGAATGTTTTCCAGAACGTCATTTGTCGATCAGGAACCTAAAGCGCTTGAGTTCGGTCAGGCGGTAGCCGGTGTACTGACCGAGAATCAGGATGATGCCCAGCTCGATCAGCAGAATCTCGGGGAAGTTGTAGGTCAGATGCTCAATGAAACTGTTGGTCATCAGGAGATAGGCGATAACCGCCACCACCAGGCTGCCGGTGCCCTGAGTCAACACTTCGCGGGGGCCGTCCTCCTCCCAGACGATGGACATGCGCTCGATAGTCCAGGCAATGATGATCATCGGGAAGAAGGTGATGGTGAGCACCTGGTCGAGGCCGAGCTTGTAGCTGAGGATACTGAAACCGGCCATTAGAATGACCACGGTAATCAGCACGGCGGCCAGCCGCGCCACCATTAACAGATCGAGGCGGCTCAGGTAGGAGCGAATCCACAGACCTACCGCCACCAGGCTGACAAGAATCAGCAGGCCCGCCACCAGGGTGGTCTGGATGAAAGCCAGGGCAATCAGTACCGGCATGAAGGTGCCAGACGTTTTGAGGCCCACCAGGACGCGGAATATCACCACTACCAGTGCGCCGATAGGCACCAGCAGCAGCATCTTGAAAATGTTCTGCTTGTCGAGGGGCAGGCTGTAGATATTGAAGTCCACCAGGGCGACGGTTTCGGTCCGGGCCTCTTTAAGGGCCACGGTTCTGGCGGAGATGTCGTTGCCCAGTACGGAGAAACGCACCTGGGAGTTGTGGCCGCCGATAATATCCAGCAGGGACTGGCCGCCGCGCTGCCACATGAAAAAATTGGCGGGTACGCCGCGGGTGGCGGTGCGGGGGTCGAAGAAAATCCACTGCTTGCCGTCGTAGACTTCGATGATCTCTTCAGCACGCTGATTGTAGTGGCGGTTTTGCAGATAAATGCCGCGCACCATGCGGGCTGGGATGTCTGCGGCATTGAGCAGCTTGATCGTTAGCTGAGCGAGGGACTCGCTGCGGCTGGAGTCGATCAGCAGCTGGGCATCCTGGGACAAGGACTGGCCGGTGAGCATCTGCAGCAGCTGCTGGGTGAAGCTGGCAGCGTCGGCAGACAGTTCGCTAGCGGTGCGAATCAGGCCGGCGGCAGCAGTGGCTTCGGCGGCACTCCAGGCCGGCGGTATGACCGTCTCCGGCAGGTCGGTGGAGTGATAGGCGCCCAGCTCCCGGGAGCGATCAGTGATGGTCAGGCGATAGTAGAGGGTTTGGGGTCCGCTGGCTTCCCGGCGCGTCCAGATGGCGCGGCGCTGGTGGTTTTCGTCAATCACAAAACCGTAGCCCGCGGAGGCGAAGACTTCGTCGAGGACGCGGAACTGCTGTTGCTGCTCCGGCAGGGCCAGGCTCAGGGTCAGTGGATCGCCACTGGCATCAAAGGTGATTTGCGCCTCGATATCCCACACCTTGCGAGCGGTGTCGGGCAGCAATGGAAAGTGCAACATCACCGACTTATAGATGGTAAGCCCCAAACCGAGGAGAATGAACAGCGCGGCAAAAAGGTAGACCTGTCCTTTGGGTGACATTGGAGTTTCCGTTATCTGGCGATCATCTGTTGACTGACATCGACAATCGCAGTGTTGCGAAGGAAGTTGCGACCGATCAGGACCGAGTACTCCATGCCGGAGCGGTCGGTGAGAGACATCTCCAGCTGCTGGCTGAGTGAGCCGAGGGTGACGTTCAACAGCACCACGACGCGGCGCTCAAAGTCATCCAGCTCTGCCTGACGCACCCGTATTCGACGCACGACCTTGCGCTCCAGGGTTGTGGGATCGGCGTCAGCCGAAGCGAGATCAAAGCGTACCCAGCTTTCACCGTCGCGCTCGAACTCGACAATGTTGGCGGCATGGATCGACGAGCCGGTGGCTCCAGTATCGATGCGTGCCCGGTAGCTGTGACCAGGAGGTGCGATGGTGACCATCTCCAGCTCGCCGACGAGCAGCTTGCCATCAAGCCTGCTATCAGTGGTGGCGACGGGCTTGGGACACACCGGGCACTTGACCGGCTCGGGAAGCGGCGGGCATTCGCGGACCGGTTCTGGCTCGGGACAAGTCAGAATCACATCAGCGGGAAATATGTCGTAACCGGGGGCTTCAGACTCGGCCCCGCCGATACTGTCCGGGGAACGGCTGGCGGTGGATTGACACGCGGACAGCGCGAATAGTGCAAGAAAGAGACCGCCAATTTGTAGCGACCTGATTGCTACCCCATTTATCATAAGCAAAAGTCTTCAATTTGAAAGCAGGGCCTGATGACGGCGGCAATCAGCCCCGAGAATAATTGGGCATAATCATAAAGGTTTGCATAACGCTTTGAAAGAAATAGTCTGTGCCTCCCTGAATCAGGGGCTGATCCTGTTTGTTGGCCCTTAATCTATCAACCCATCGCTACCCATTCCGAGGATTCATCGATCATGGCTGACCTACAGAGCGCAGTTACTGGCGCCGCCTACTCCCTGGACTTTCCCCGCGCCCACGGCACTCCTGCCGGCAAGGCACTGTTCCGCACGGTCAGCGCTGATTTCCAGGTAGATGAAACACTGGGCTTCACCCCGGAGGGGCGCGGGGAGCATCTCTACCTGCAGGTGCGCAAGACGGACCAGAATACCCGTTGGGTAGCGGGTCTGCTGGCCAGCGCCTTTGCCGTCGACCTCGCCGCAGTGGGTTATAGCGGGCTCAAGGACCGCCGCGCCATCACCACTCAGTGGTTCAGTGTCACTTTGCCGGGCGCAGAGGAGGTGCCGCCACTGCCTGTTCTCGAGGGCTGTGAGATCATCGCCGCAGGCCGCCATCCTCGCAAGCTGCGCCCCGGCAGCCATCGCGAGAACCGCTTTCTGATTCGCCTGCGGCAGTTTGAGGGCGACAGGGACGCGCTGGTCGCACGGCTCGAGGCGGTGGGTCGCAGCGGTGTGCCCAACTATTTCGGCGAGCAGCGTTTTGGCATCGACGGCGGCAACCTGCTGGAAGTTGAGCGGATATTGGCGATGCGTTCGCCCCGCTTCAAGGGGCGACGCGGCGGCCTCTATCTCTCCGCTGCGCGCTCCTGGCTGTTCAATCAAGTGCTTGCCGCCAGAGTGCTGGATGGTTCCTGGCAGGAGGAGGGCGCCGACGGCCCTCTGTGGGGGCGTGGGAGAACCCTTGCTGTTGCCACCCTGGCCGAGCGAGAAGCGGCGGTGCTGGCGCCATGGCAGAGCTGGTGTGATGCACTGGAGCATAGCGGTTTGCGCCAGGAGCGGCGTTTGTTGGGTCTGACGCCCGGTGATTTCCACTGGACTCTGGAAGGGGATGAGCTGGTGTTGGGCTTTACCCTGCCGCCGGGTTGCTATGCGACAGCACTGCTGCGTGAGCTGGCGGTACTCGATGTTCCACCCAGCGATACTCAAACGTTGGCAGACCCTATGGTATAGTTGCCCGTTGAGAGGGGATAACGGGGTAGAGTGGGTGAGTTCCACCGATCTTGACGGTATAGGCATGACTTCGCAGCGTACCCGGGAGCGACTGGTTCAGCGTCTCCAGGATCAGGGTATCAGCAATCAGAAGGTACTCGATGTCATGCGCATGACGCCGCGCCACATCTTTCTCGACGAGGCCCTGTCACACCGTGCCTACGAGGATACGGCCCTGCCTATCGGCTATTCCCAGACTATTTCGCAGCCTTATGTTGTGGCCCTGATGACCGAGCTGCTGCTGTCCCGCGGCCCGCGCCAGAAAGTGCTGGAAGTGGGCACCGGCTCCGGTTATCAGGCCGCTATCCTCGCTCAGCTGGTGCCCCAGGTGTACACTGTGGAGCGCATCAAGCCGCTGTTGCTCAAGGCCCGCGAGCGTTTCCGTCGCCTGGGGTTGCGCAATATCATCACCGCTCACTCGGACGGCGGGGTTGGTCTGGCCCGCTATGCACCCTTTGACGGCATCATCAGTACAGCCGCCCCGCAGCGGGTGCCGGAAGAGCTGCTGGAACAATTGTCTCCCGATGGTGTCTTGGTGATTCCCGTCGGCGCAGAGAGGGAGCAGCAGTTGCAGGTCATTCAGCGGGTAGGAAGCAGTGACCGCTTCGATATTCAGAATATTATTCCGGTACGCTTTGTACCCCTGTTGGGAGGGCTGGCGCGATGAATGGATCGCTTTTCTCTCTGGTCATTGACTGCTGCCGGGCCAGCGCGCTGTCCCTCCAGCGTATTTGGCAACAGGTCTTGACGGCTTAAGGAGGCATCTTGTCCCGCGCAGTGAACACTTTTGGCTGGCTCGCTGTACTGGCCCTGCTTGCTCTGCTACTCAATGCTTGTATGACTCCGCCGCCGGCACCGGTGGTAGAGCGTTCTCAACCACCGCCTCCCGACCGCATCAATCACCATGTCGTATCCCGCGGCGATACTTTGCATACCATTGCCTGGCGCTATGAGCTGGATCACCAGCAGCTGATTGACCTGAACGGGCTTCAGCCACCTTATCAGCTGCAGCCGGGACAGCGCTTGCGGTTGGGTGATAGTCCGATCTCAGTGCCTGCAGGTCCTGCCCGAGCGGTGGCTATTGCGGACTCACCCGTTATAGGCTCGCCGATCACGGCGGAGCCGATTGTCGCTGAGCCCGCCAGGCCAGAACCCTCTGCGTCAGACTCCGGCTCCCTCGAGTGGGTGCCGATGCCGGATGAAGAGCCACTGCCGGATGAGCCGCCAGCCGATCCGTCACTGGTAACGCAGCCCGATGCACAAATAGAACCGCTGCCTGCTCCTGCGGAGCCTGTCGTGCCTGATGTGCCAGCTGCTCCCGCGGAGCCGGCAGGCCCCTGGCAGTGGCCTGCCACTGGCACCGTCACCCGGGAATACGATGCGGCCAAGGTCTTCAAGGGAATCAATATTCACACCACCCGGGGCACCCCGGTAAAAGCCGCTGGCAATGGGACAGTGGTGTATGCTGGCAGCGGCTTGCGGGGGTATGGCCAACTCATCATCCTCAAGCACGACGACACCTACTTAAGTGCGTATGCCCACAATAACCGTATCCTTGTCGCTGAAAACGATACTGTCAGCCAGGGACAGGCCATCGGTGAAGTAGGTGGAGACCCAAGTGATCCAGGGCGGCTCTATTTTGAGATTCGCGAACACGGCAAGCCGGTCGACCCGGAAAAGCTGTTGCCGCCGCGCTGATCGCTTTCCTGCGGCGTATCCCGAAACCCGGAAGAGCTTGTTCGGGTTGGCGGGACAGGTACAATCGAGTGGCATCAGCGCTCAACAGCCGGAATGCGTCACACCTGTAAGCAGTAGACCCTATAAAAACAGCAGTGGGGAAGGTGATTATGAGTGATGAGGACAAATTGCTGGACAACCCCGAGGATGATTCACTGGATGACGTGGGTCCCGATGAGCCAGAAGATACGGACGATGTACTGGCCACCAACAACTTCCCTCGGGAAGAGGCCATGGACGCCGCCAACCTCTATCTGCGCGAAATCGGTTTCGCGGCCCTGCTGACAGCAGAAGAGGAGGTGTACTACGCTCGCCTGGTGCAGAAAGGCGACGAGAAAGCCCG
>JALNZZ010000135.1 GCA_023229065.1 Porticoccaceae bacterium | reverse complement strand
TGAGCTCAGCTTTAGATAAATGGATGATGTGGTTTTGGTAACAAACAGGCAGCTTGGCAGTATCCAGATGATTTCCCGCTTCTATACGGCGGGGGAAATTCGTGGGGGTGGCAATGAGTGACACCCGGCGCTCTGCGCTCGGCCTGGTGCTGGTGATGGCAATCCATGGCGGCGCTCTCGGTGCGATATTGTGGGCACCACCCAGCAAGCGGGAAGAGCTGGTGCTGCCCACTATTCAGGGCGTGATTATCCCGGCTCCGCCGGCGGAGCAGGTGCAATTACCCAGCGCGAAGGAAACGCCCCCGGTAGAGAAGCCACCGGAGCCGCCCAAACCGAAGCCAAAACCAAAACCGAAACCCAAGCCGCCAAAGCCAAAACCAGAGCCCAGGCCTGAGCCGCCACCGGTGGAAGCACCGCCGTCGGAGCGAGCCATCTCCGTGCCGGATGAGGCACCGGAGGAAGAAACATCAGCGCCGCCTCCCCAGCCGGTATCGGCACCGGTGGATCGCAAGGACGATACCCTGGGCGCGCCAATTGTTCCGCCGCGCCAGGATGCCAACTCGCTCAACAATCCGGCACCGGCTTATCCCACCGCCTCGCGGCGGCTGCGGGAGGAAGGCATTGTGGTACTGGAGGTGTTGATTCTGCCCGATGGCACCGTGGGCGAGATTCGCATCAAGGAGTCCAGCGGTTACCCGCGACTGGACGACACTGCCGCCAAGGCGGTCAAGCACTGGAAGTATGTGCCGGCCCGACAGGGCGATAAAACAATTTCCTATTGGTACCTGCAGCCATTGGAATTTTCACTGCACTGACATAGCCATTAGACTTTACGGACCTTTGTGGAGAGACTGAAATGAACAACCCCTACGGAGTAGAAGCCATGTGGAGCCAGGGGGACATCGTCATCAAATTGGTGGCGGTGTGCCTGTTGCTGATGTCGATAGCCACGTGGTATGTGATCGTGGTGCGCGGCTGGGGGCTGTTTCGCCTGCGCAAGGCAACCGAGGGGCTGGCAGAGTTCTGGCATACCCACAGCTTTGAAGAGGGGCTACAGCTCCTTGGCGAAAGCAGCGAAGACAATCCGTTCCGTAAGCTGGCGGATGAAGGACAGCAAGCCCTTGGGCACCATCTCACCCATAAATCAGACCTGCACGGCCACTTGCCTTTGGCGGACTGGCTGGCGTCGACGCTGAGGGATTCCATGGACGAAAGTGCGGAGCGTCTGCAGCGCGGCCTGGCGATACTGGCCTCGGTGGGGTCTACCGCGCCCTTTATTGGCCTGTTCGGCACTGTGTGGGGTATCTACAACGCACTGGTGGGGATCGGGGTGTCAGGGCAGGCGAGTATCGACAAAGTGGCAGGCCCGGTGGGCGAAGCACTGATCATGACTGCCTTCGGACTCGTTGTGGCGATACCCGCTGTGCTTGGCTACAACGCACTGGGCCGCAACAATAAGAGTGTGATGGGCAAACTCAACCGCTTTGCCCACCAGCTGCACTCCTATCTGATCACCGGCGCGGCACCGCCTGTCAAAGGGCGGTCCAGCAATTGTGAAAAGGAGAAAGTCACCACTCTCGCCAAGCACAAACAAGCGGTCGGGGAGGCGTGCTGAGATGGCTTTCAGTAATGGAAGTGGACTGGACGACGACAGTGAGGTGATGAGCGAGATCAACATGATCCCCCTGGTGGATGTCATGTTGGTACTGTTGATCATCTTTATTATTACGGTGCCGGTGCTGACTCACTCGGTCAAGCTGGACCTGCCGCGGGCCGATAACACTCCCAATGAGATCAAGCCCCAGACGATTACCTTGGCGGTGACATCAGATGCTCAGTTCCACTGGAATGAGGACACCGTCACCATGGGAGAGCTGGAGGCACGACTGGCGGAAATAGCGAGCCAGGAGCCGCAGCCAGAGGTCCATATCCGCGGAGATCGCAAGGTTGAGTACGAGTATGTGCTGAAGCTGATGGCGGCAGTGCAGCGCTCTGGAATGTTGAAGGTGGGGTTTGTTTCCGAGCCGGAGTGACATTCGGCAGCAAAGAACAGCGGAATAAAAAGCGGGAGATGGGGTGCCATCTCCCGTTTTTTATTGTGGTTAGTGCTCGGTATGGCCAGTGCTCGTATGGACAGTACTCGGGTTGTGGGTTCCCATTGCGACCGCAGTTCAACAGCAACCCTGGTGGGTTAGCCAGGGCCGCTATTCAATCAGCCCGAACGTCAGCCAGCTCAGCCAGGAGCGCTGCGGCTTGTCTGGCACCATCTGCTGTTCGGCAGCCCGTGAGCCGGGATCGTACAGGTCGCGGGTGTCGTAGCGGGGTGGCTGGACGTTATCGTAGAGGCCCAGGCTGAGACGGCGCAGCCAGGTGCGGCTTTGGTCGGGGCTAAGGCCTTGGTAGCGGAAGTTGCCCTCGCTATCCAGCGCGGGGTATTCGGGGTAGTTGGCTGCCAACACTCGCACCGCGTCGGTAGACAGGTCCTGGAGGCCAAGCAGGTGGTAGGCCTCAGCCATAACTGCCAGACCGTCTGGCACCGCTGGAGTCAGCTGGAAGTTTTCCACCACGTAGCGCCCCCGGTTGGCGGCTGCCAGATAAGCCTGGCGCTCAAAATAGTAGTTGGCCACATTGATTTCATAGCGCGCCAGCAGGTTGCGCAGAAAAATCATGCGCTTGCGGGTATCGGCGGCATAAGCGCTGTCGGGAAAGCGGGATAACAGCTCGGTGAAGGTAGCGAATGAATCCCGCGCAGCTCCCGGGTCGCGGCTGGTATTGTCGGTAGGCAGAAAATTGCCGAAAAAGCTTCTGCTCTGGGCTAGCGACGAAAGGCCTTTGATATAAAAGGCGTAATCCACATTGGGGTGGCGGGGGTGGAGGCGAATAAAGCGGTCAGCGGCGGTGATAGCCTCATCGTAGTTGGCGGTGCGGTAGTGGGCATACATCAGCTCCAGCTGAGCCTGCTCGGCATAGGTGCCGAAGGGGAACTGGGCTTCGAGCGCCTGCAGGTTCTCGATCGCCATCCGCCAGTTGCGCGAGTTGAGGTTGCGCTGGATAACCTCATAGAAGTCTGTTTCGGTATAGCCGGCGGTCTCCGGCTCCTCTTCTTTCTTATCGCCAAAGAATGGCATCCAGGAACAGCCAGTAAGGGTCAGCATGACCACGAGCACAAGGGTGATGGATCGCATAATATCGTCAGGTTCTCTTGAATTCGAGTTGTGCCGGGACAGATGCCCTGCAAAAATGCTCAACCGGGTGCTCGCCGCCCCGGCCCGTTATTTAACCACAGCTACCAGGCAACCTGAACCATGACAGATACCTGTATCCGCCTTGAGGCCACTGTGCCCTCCGATTGCGCCGGTCAGCGTCTCGACCAGGTGGCGGCGGCGCTGTTCCCCGACTTTTCCCGCACCCGGCTGCAGCAGTGGATCAAGGATGGGGCTATAACCCGCGATGGTCAACCCTGTAAAGTCAGGGATCGGCTGATGGGTGGAGAGCGCCTGAGCCTGGTAGCGGAACTTGAGGAGCAGGGGGAGTGGGTCGCCGAGGCCATCGACTTTAGAGTGATCCATGAAGATGTCGATATCCTGGTGCTCGACAAACCCGCTGGCCTGGTGGTGCACCCCGGTGCTGGCAATCCGCGGGGCACCTTGCTCAATGCGCTGTTGCATCGCTACCCCGACCAGGCGCTGCTGCCCCGGGCAGGTATCGTCCACCGCCTGGATAAGGACACGTCGGGGCTGATGGTGGTCGCCCGCACACCGCGGGCCCAGAATGCCCTGGTGGCACAGCTGCAGGCGCGCTCCGTCAGCCGAGACTACGAAGCGCTGGTGCAGGGGGTGCTGGTCGGCGGTGGCACGGTCGACGCTGCCATTGGTCGCCATCCTGCCCAGCGCACCCGTATGGCGGTGGTGCGTGGCGGCGGCAAAGAGGCCATCAGTCACTATCGGGTGCTGCGTCGCTTTGCGGCCCACACCCATGTGCGTGTCAGCCTGGAAACGGGTCGCACCCACCAGATCCGCGTGCACATGGCCCACTTGGGCTATCCCTTGGTGGGCGACCCTGTCTATGGCGGGCGGCCAAAACTGCCTCGCGAGGCAAGCTCGACTCTGATCGCCGCCCTGCGAGGCTTTCCCCGGCAGGCACTGCACGCCGCAGCACTCAGCCTCACTCACCCCGGCAGTGGCGAGCGGTTGCACTGGGAGTCGCCGCTGCCGGTTGATATGGCAGAGCTGCTGGCGGTATTGGAGGCAGAATGTTTGGCCCTGCAAGGCGAGGAGACAAAATGGGTGTGAAGCGGACCGGTGCAGGGCCTGAGTTCCTGATACCCGACTGGCCGGCACCAGGTGGTGTACGGGCGGCGGTCAGCACGCGCCATGGAGGTGTCAGTGCACCACCCTGGAGCAGCCTGAATCTCGGCTCCCATGTCGGTGACCAGCCTGCAGCAGTGGCTGACAACCGCCGCCTGGTGGCAGAGGCTCTGGGGCTCACCCGGCAACCGGTATGGTTGGAGCAGGTGCACGGCACCCAGGTGTTGGTACTGGAGGGCCGTGTCCCGGTCGAGCGCATTGCCGATGCTGCCGTGACCCGCGAGCAGGGCCAGGTATGTGCGGTGCTAACTGCCGACTGTCTGCCCGTGTTGCTGTGCGATCGTGCTGGCACTGTGGTCGCCGCCGCTCACGCCGGCTGGCGCGGGCTGGCAGCCGGGGTAGTACGCGAAACAGTAAAGGCCATGGGGGTAGCCGGAGAGGATATCATCGCCTGGCTGGGGCCGGCCATTGGCCCCCAGCGCTTCGAAGTGGGCGATGAGGTGCGTGAGGCCATGCTGTCGAACGCCATCGACGCGCGCCATCGCCAGCTGATCCCTGCCTGCTTCGCGCCGGTAGCGAAAAAAAGTGGCAAGCTGATGGCGGACATCTATGCCCTGGCTAGAGCTGAATTGAGCAGCCTCGGTGTCAGTGATGTTCACGGCGGTGGTCTGTGCACAGTATCCGACCGCGAGCGCTGGTACTCCTATCGCCGCGACGGGGAGACGGGGAGGATGACGGCGCTGATCTGGCTGGCGTGAGCCTGACGTCAGTTACCACTATGGGTCCGGCAGAAGGGCGTGTAGACTTGTCGCCCTCGTTTTCAGCTGTCGCCGCCATGGGTCACTCTTCTCTCCATTTGATACTTCTCGCTCTGTTTACCGTTGTGCTGATGGCCACGGTGCCGGCGCTGATCAAGTTCACCAGCGCTTCCATCGAAACGATGTCGCTGGTCAGGCTGGCGGTCGCTCTGTTGGTACTGACTCCCCTGGTGGCGTTCAAGCACACTTTTCGGAGTGTTACACGCAAAGACTGGCTGTGGCTGGCGCTGGCAGGTTTCTTTTTCGCGCTGCACTGGTGGACCTTTGCCTATGCCATCAAGACGGCGGGTGCGGGGATAGGGGCCATCGCCAGCTCCACCTTCGGCATTCATTTATTGTTGCTCAACAATCTGGTGCACCGTCAGCCGGTGCGCCCCTACGAAATGCTGCTGATCGCTGTGTGTGTGGTCGGCTGCTATCTGGTGGTACCGCAAACGGATGGCAGTG
>JALNZZ010000134.1 GCA_023229065.1 Porticoccaceae bacterium | reverse complement strand
TGCCCCGCGGCGACCGACAGGGTCCTGCTGTGTATAATCGCAAGCCTACTTGATAACGGGTAAGCGGGGTTATGGCAAATTTCCAGCGCATAGGGCTGGTGACCAGGTTGCACCTCGATCAGGTCGCTGACACCCTCAACCATCTGGTGCGCTTTCTCAGCGAGGCCGGCTGGCAGCCCGTGGTGGAGAACAGTGCGGCCAGTCTGCTGGCGCCCGGCAACTATCAGGTAGCTGACAGTGCTGCCATGGCCAGGTCGGTGGACCTGGTGATTGTCGTGGGCGGCGATGGCAGCATGCTGAGTGCCGCGCGGGACATGGTCGATTTCGATATCCCCTTATTGGGGGTAAACCGCGGTCGCCTGGGCTTTCTCACGGATATTTTGCCCGATGAGGTGGAGGCCAGAGTCAGCCGTGTTCTGGCCGGTGAATACGTGGTATCCAACCGTTTTTTGCTGGATGTGGAGGTGACGCGGCGCGGTGACAAAATCGCTGCAGGACTGGCCCTTAACGATGTGGTGCTGCACCCAGGCAAGTCAGTGCGAATGATGGAGTTTGAGCTCAATATCGACCGCCAGTTTGTCTACAGCCAGCGCTCGGATGGGTTGATCGTATCGACCCCAACGGGCTCCACGGCCTATGCCTTGTCCGCCGGCGGCCCCATCCTGCATCCCAATATGGATGCCTTGGTATTGGTGCCGATGAATCCCCATACGCTCACCAGCAGGCCTGTCGCCGTGCCTGGCAGCAGCGTCGTTGAAATCCGCGTGGGGGAGCGCAATGAACTGCATCCTCTGGTGACCTGTGATGGCCAGTGCGACATCATGATCGAACCCGGTGATGTCATCCAGATTCGCAAAAAAGCCAAGCAGCTGCGTCTGGTCCACCCTGTGGATCACAACTTTTACGGCATCTGTCGCTCCAAGCTGGGGTGGGGCAGTCGCCTCGATTCCGGCGAGCATATTGAGAGATAGCGTTATCTCAGGCCTGTGCCGCAGATTGCGTAAGAGCTGTTTGTTTATTGAGAGAACTCTTTGTTTATCTTGCTTATCGAAACTTTCCTGATGAAGCCACGTTATGACTGAATGGGTAAAAGTAGCCCAGTTCCATCCGGCCCTGGATTTATCCCTGCTGCTGGAAAAGCTGGCAGATCGCGGCATCGACCACCGCATTACTCTGGAAGACGAGTCCCAGGTGCTATGGGTGCCGGATGATGGCCGCCTCGACGAAACCGCGGCAGTGGTGAGAGAAGTCGCGGTGCGACTACCTGCGCGCGAGCCTCTTCAACCGGGGCCTCTGACTTTATTGCGGCGTTCGCCAGTCATGGGGCTGGCGCTGTTGCTCAGCATCTTGGGCGCGGCGGTGGTGCACTGGCAGTTTCAGTGGGTGCACTGGCTTACCTTTCAGGACTTTACTTTTGTGCGCGGCCTTGGCCCCGAGGGTGCCGTTGGCTTGCAAGTGGAATTCGGTACCTTCGAGGACGCCTGGGCGCAGGGCCAATACTGGCGATTGCTGACACCCATGTTTCTCCATTTCGGTGTGTTTCACCTCGCTTTCAATGGTCTTTGGCTGTGGGAGTTTGGGCGCCGCATCGAAGCGGGCACAGGCAGCTTGCACTTGCTGATGCTGATTTTGGTGACCGGTGCAGCTTCCAACTGGGGGCAATACTACTTCGGGGGCGCCTCGCTATTTGGCGGGATGTCGGGAGTACTGTATGCACTGCTGGGCTATCTGTGGATACGCCACTGGTTGGCGCCCAACCCTGTGCTGGCACTACCGCGAGGCATTATCGTGTTTATGCTGGTATGGTTGCTCCTGTGCCTGGTTGGCATCGTCGACCTGTTTATGCGCGGTAGTATCGCCAATGCGGCTCACGTGACCGGGTTGGTGACCGGAATGATACTGGGTGGGCTGTTCGGCCTGCTCAATCGCCAGCGAGCATGACCGGTGCCAGCAGGCCAGAACTTGGCTTGTGACATCGCCAGAGCCGAGACCACGCTTAACCTTTTTTGATTCCAGCCACTCGGTGGAGTGGGAAACCGGCGAGCAATCCTGCTTGCCGCGGATGGAGCTAGTTATGGATTATCAACAATTGCTGAAAAGTCTCACCCCGGATATCTACGAGAATCTCAAGCGCGCTGTAGAGCTGGGTAAGTGGCCCAATGGCGAGCGCCTCTCGGCAGAGCAACGGGAAACCTGCATGCAGGCAGTAATAGCCTGGGATGCGATGCACAAGCCTGAGGAGGAGAGAACAGGCTACATCCATACTGAAAAACACGATCATTGCGGCAGCGACGAAAGTGACTCCCTCGATGAGCCGCGCCCTCTGAAATGGTCCTGAGCGCAATGGAACTATTGCACAGCGCCGTCAGCGCCGAGGGCCACCTGGAGAAAATGCGTGTCAGCCTGGGGCAGGAAGGGGCACCGGTCAGCTATCAAATGCTGCTCGACGGCAATCCCCTGGCACTCAATCCACATATTGGCAAGCAACTCAGGCTGCGCCATTTGGGACCGATTCAGTGCCGCCACTGCGGTCGCGCGACAAAAAAGAGCTTTAATCAGGGCTACTGTTATCCCTGTTTTACCCGTCTGGCCCAGTGCGACAGCTGCATTGTCAGCCCCGAGAAATGTCATTTTCACGAGGGCACCTGTCGCGAACCGGAGTGGGGAGAGGCCAACTGCATGGTGGACCATATCGTTTACCTGGCCAACTCTTCCGGCATCAAGGTGGGCATCACTCGCCAGACCCAACTGCCCACGCGCTGGATTGACCAGGGCGCGGTACAGGCGCTGCCTGTTTTAAAGGTGCAGACGCGCCAGCAATCGGGTCTGGTGGAAGCCTTGTGCAAGGTACATGTCAATGACCGCACCAATTGGCGTGCCATGCTCAGGGGCGGGGGGGATGTGGTGGACCTGGCCGCCGCCCGCGATGATCTGCTGGACCGCTGCAGCGAAGGACTCAAGGAGCTGGAGCAGCGCTTTGGCCCTGATGCACTGCAGCTGCTCGACGATGCAGCTCCAGTGGATATTCATTACCCTGTACTGGAATACCCCACTAAAGTGACCTCGTTCAACCTCGACAAGAATCCGGAGGTGGAGGGCACTCTGCTCGGCATCAAGGGGCAGTATTTAATTTTCGACAGCGGAGTGATCAATCTGCGCAAGTACACCGCGTATCGGGTCGCAGTGGCGGTTCAGTAACGCTGTCCAGGAATCATCCGTTCCATTTCAGCCATTTGACAGCAGACTGTCTGCGAGGAGAGATCAGCCATGGCTTACCGCGATAGCCAGCCCGGAACGATTCACCTCAGTGAATACCGGGTGCCCCCTTTTCTGATTGACAGCACAGAGTTGGTGATTGATCTCGGCGAGACAGAGACCACCGTTCGCTCGACCCTTGCCATGCGCCGCAACCCACACAGCGAAGAGCGCCAGGCAGTGCTGGAACTGCACGGCGTCGATCTCGCCATTCGCACCCTGGCCATCGACGGCGACCCTCTGGGGGAACACGAATACGACTTCAGTGGCGAGTGCCTGCGGGTACTGCGCCCGCTGCCTGGTGATTTTGTTTTCAGTGCCGAGGTGGCCATCAAACCTCAGGAAAACACTTCTCTGGAAGGGCTGTATAAATCCCGCAGCCTGTTCTGTACGCAATGCGAAGCAGAGGGCTTTCGCAAAATCACTTTCTATCCGGACCGTCCCGATGTGATGGCGGAGTTCACCACCACAATTATTGCCGACAAAGTACGCTACCCGGTGTTGCTGTCCAATGGCAACCCGATCGCCAAGGGGGAAAAAGACGAGCGTCACTGGGTGACCTGGCACGACCCCTTCAAGAAACCCGCCTACCTGTTCGCCATGGTGGCAGGAAACCTTGCGCATATCACCGATACTTTCATCACCGCCAGTGGCCGCAAGGTGGACTTGCGCATTTATGTCGAAGAGAAGGATCTGGATAAATGCGATTTTGCCATGGCGGCTCTGAAAAAATCCATGGCGTGGGATGAGCAGGTATACGGACGCGAGTATGACCTGGACATTTTTATGATCGTGGCGGTGGACGATTTCAATATGGGGGCGATGGAGAACAAGGGCCTCAATATATTTAATGCTTCGGCAGTGCTGGCGCGGCAGGAAATCACTACCGATACCAGCTTTCAGAACATCCAGGCCATCGTTGCCCATGAATATTTTCACAACTGGTCAGGCAACAGGGTGACCTGCCGGGACTGGTTCCAGTTGAGCCTGAAGGAAGGCTTTACCGTCTACCGCGATGCGCAGTTTTCCGCCATGATGGGGTCGCCCGTGGTCAAGCGGGTGCAGGATGTCAATCTGCTGCGTACCCTGCAGTTTGCCGAGGACGCGGGTCCTATGGCTCATCCAGTGCAGCCCGCCGCCTATATGGAGATCTCCAATTTTTACACACTCACCATCTACGAGAAGGGAGCCGAAGTGGTGGGTATGATTCACACCCTGCTGGGGGATGAATTATTCCGCCAGGGGTCAGATCTGTATTTTGAACGCCATGACGGCCAGGCCGTGACCATTGGCGATTTTATCGCTGCGATGGCGGAGGTGAGCGGTCGCGATTTCAGCCAGTTTATGAACTGGTATCGCCAGGCGGGTACACCGAAGCTCGAGGTCAGCAGTCACTATGACGATCAGGCGAAAACGTTTTCTCTGACCTTTCGCCAGAGCTGCCCGCCAACGCCCGAGTGTCGCGACAAGAAACCATACCTGATTCCTGTCGCCATGGGCTTGGTGAGTGAAGAGGGGGATCTGCCACTGCATGGGGAGGGGCTCAATGGGCAGACTCACGCGGTAGTGGAAATCACCGAGCCGGAGCAGACACTGGTATTCCATCAGGTGCCGACGGCCCCGGTGCCCTCGCTGCTGCGCCACTTCTCTGCTCCGGTGCGGCTAGATTATTCCTACAGCCGCGACGAGTTGCTGTTTCTGATGAGCCGGGACAGTGATGGCTTCAACCGCTGGGAGGCGTGCAATCAGTTAAGTCTGGCTATACTCAAAGATAGCATCGCAGCGCGCCTGGAAGGTCGCCCATTGGCTCTGGATACGCGCCTGGTAGAGGCGTTTCGAGGCTTGCTGATGGATCCTGCGCTCGGCAAAACGCTCGACAGGGCCATGGTGGCGCAGATGCTCACCCTGCCCAGTGAAGCGCTGCTGGCCGAAGAAATGGATGTCATTCATGTCCAGGCCATCCACGCGGCGCGCCTTGAGGTGAGGACGATCATTGCTCAGGCCCTGCGCGACGAACTGCTGGCCTGTTACCGCGACAGCCAGGTCGCAGCCCCTTACCGCCCCGATCCAGATCAAATGGCCTGCCGCAGCCTGAAAAATACTGCTTTGGCGTATTTATCTCTGCTGGAGGAGACGGAATTGCTGACGCTGATCCACGCTCAGGCGGTGGCGTTCGACAATATGACAGATACCCATGCTGCCTTGGTGGCCTTGCTCAACACCCCGGTCTCTGCTGCCGCGCCCCTGGCTGAAGACGCTTTGGCTCGTTTTTATCAAAAATGGCAAGGAGAGCCGCTGGCTGTCAACCTGTGGTTTCAGGCTCAGGCAAGTGCGACCTTGCCCGG
>JALNZZ010000007.1 GCA_023229065.1 Porticoccaceae bacterium | reverse complement strand
ACATCCAGCCGGTTCACCGGCTGCGTTCAGTCTGCCGTGCAACGGCTGACTGGCTTTGCCTGAAACACGGCGACTTGTCGCGGTGTCCATGTAATCTTCCCGGCTTGCCGGGAATGGGCTTTTGATTGGTGACGGCTGGGAGCTGGCCAGGACGGCCATTTGTCGCCAAAGCGTCGAAGACGCCTTTCTACCGTGCCCGAAGGGCAGGGGAAGCGTGCATGAATGACCATGCGCCCGGAAACCATCCGATGGCTAACCATCCGGTGGTTTTTGGGGGGATGGCTGGAATGGTGACAGTTGCCCGTCCTCGATCGCGCCGAAGCGTCACCAAGGGCAATCCAGCCATGATTAGCACGCCGCCCCACCCGCTGCGCGGGCTGGGCAAAAGGCGTCTTCGACGCTGGGCAAAGCTGATCTAGAATTGCGCCCCTAACTGTGGTGACGCAGTGGTTAACCCGCTATGAGGATTGTCACCAATTTGCTACAATTTGGCGACGGCGAATAGTTATAAAGGACTGCCGTTTGTCACCAGTCCGGGGAAATTTGCTGTTGGTGTTTGGAAAGGGACTTGCGCCCGGCTCGGATTTTCAGCGGGTCAGAAAAGCCTGTTTAGTGGCACTGGTTGACACCTTGTGTAGCACAAGCAACCGAAACAACTACCAAAATACTATATTTTGGTTATACAATGTGAGTCGTTTTAGACTATGACAGACACCGACAAATACAGGACAAACATGAATCTTTCTGCATGTAGTCCCGAAAACAGCATTTTAGAAGGCGACCTAGAGCTGGCCGTATTACAGAAAACCATCGACCAGATTCAGGTTATGGAAACCCCGGTTGGTTTCTACGTGGTTGTGCTTTTGAAGTGGGCTGAGGGGAAACAGTGGTACTTGACCACGCGACGGGATAGACACACGCCAAAGGTGTTTAAGGACTTGAAGCGCCTAAACGATCATCTGCGGGAGTTGTACCCGACTGATAGCTTTGTGCTTTTCAGAAACATGGAGCTGCCGCCGCAACCTCAAGACGCGAAGCCACCACAAGGCGGCAAGGCGCAAAAGGGAAAGGCAGCACGCACTACCAAAAAAGGGGATGAACAATAACCAAAGTATGCTATATTGGTAGCCGTTTCCTCACTAATGTGGAGTCGGTTACATGCTGGATTTTCTGCTTCTGGCGGAGCAATGCGCTCCGACCGTTGCGCCGCAAACGATGGCGGCGATTGTTCAGGTTGAGTCTACCTTCAACCCTTACGCGATAGGCGTAGTTGGCGGGGTGCTGCAACGGCAACCCCAGGCCAAAGATGAAGCGGTGGAAACCGCAAAGGCTCTTGAAGCCGATGGCTGGAATTTCTCGCTAGGCATTGCCCAGGTCAACCGGCACAACTTGCCGAAGTATGGCTTGAGCTATGAAGAAGCCTTTGACCCTTGCGAGAACATGCGTGTCGGCTCTCTCATTCTTGAAGACTGCTACACAAGGGCGTTGCCGCGTGTTGATGGCGACGAACAGCGTGCTTTGCAGTCTGCTTTCTCCTGCTACTACTCGGGCAACTTCACAAGAGGCTTTCAGCCTGACGTTTCTGGTAAACCGTCATACGTTGAAAAGGTGCTTGCCCAGGCTGACGTAGAGCCGAAAGCAATTCCCATTGTTCCTTCGATCACCTCAAGGGAAGCAACAAAGCCGCAAAGGGTGCGAGCCGCAACGGCAGCCAGCCCCACGCCTGCGGCACGCACACCGTCCGGGCCACCTGTTGACCATGCCCCGGTACTTCTCCAGCGCGTAGACGCGCCCGCCACCGCAACGGTGGTGACTCATGAGCGGGGCCAGGTCGATGCACCTGTCACCAATGAAGACGCGAAGCCAGCCGCACAAGCGGCCAGCTCGTCCATTGTTTTTTAAGGGGCAGGGTTATGAAATTGATGGTGGTGGAAAGCCCAAACAAGATCAAAAAAATAGAGTCGATTTTGGGCGATGACTGGAAAGTCGTTGCAAGCGTCGGCCACGTCCGCGACTTGCCAAAACGTGAAATTGGGGTCGAAGAACCCGATTTTGTTTTGCAGTATGAATTTATCCCGCCTGCGACCTTTCAAGGGCGCACGTTTCCGGGCGGGGAGGATCGGGTTAATCGAATCCGCGGCCTGCTCAACAAGGCCGAAATCATCTATCTGGCAACTGACCCTGATCGTGAAGGCGAAGCCATTGCATGGCACCTGAAAGACGCTCTCGGCCTGGATGAAGACGATTATGAGCGCGTCACTTTCGATGAAATCACGGCCCAGGCTATCCGGGCCGCGATAACCAAGGCGCGAAAAATTGATTCAAACCTTGTGTATGCACAAGAAGCCCGCCGCGCCCTGGATCGAATCGTGGGCTATTTGGTGTCACCTCTCATATCGAACCTGCTAGGGCAAAACCTTTCTGCCGGGCGGGTGCAAAGTGTCGCTGTGCGGCTGGTCGTTGACCTTGAGCGCCGGATTCTAGCGTTCAAGAAAACGAATCACTTTGGTGCAGCCGTGACCTTTGACGGCGGCAAGTGGAAGGCCGAATGGGATACAAAGCCCTTCGTTACTGATGAAGCGCCTTATGTGCTTGATGAAGCCCTGGCGAAGCAAGCGGCTGATTGCCGCCAGTTCAACGTACTGGACTCCGGCACCGAGAAGAAACGCGAAGCGCCGCCGTCGCCTTTCTCAACGTCCTTGCTGCTGCAAGCGGCAAGCGTGACCTTGAAGCGTGACCCTGAGCAAACAGCGAAGGATGCACAAAAGCTGTTTGAGCAAGGCGTAATAACCTATATCCGCACGGATGGGGTGAATATCAGTACTGAGGCAGCAGCCGAAGTGCGGGCCTATGCCGAAGGCAAGGGGTGGGCGTTACCTGAAAAGCCGCGCCAGTTCAAGGCGAAGGGTGGGGCGCAAGAAGCACACGAAGCTATCAGACCCACGTCGATAGACGTACTGGAAGCCGGTGAAGATGAACACCAGCGCAAGCTATACGCGCTGATCTGGCAACGCACGGTAGCCTCACAACTGGCTGACGCTCATTACAAGGTGAACTCTGTCACATTAGAAGCCGTTGACAGCACGCAACCATTCCAGTTCAAGGCCAAAGGCCGGACACTGGTTGAGCAGGGCTGGCGAGTCTTGACGGCGAAGGACGCGGTAGAAGACAAAGCCGATGATGAAGGGGATGAAGTGGGCGGTGCCGTGCCGGTACTGGATGTCGGTAGCAGCAAAACCGCTGACAGTGGCGAGCTACTGAAAAAGGCGACGAAGGCACCACCCAGGTACACCAAAGCCAGCCTGATTAAGAAGCTGGAAACTGAGGGGATAGGCCGCCCGGCGACTTACCCGGCCATCATGGGCAATATCATGGCGCGTGGTTATCTTGTCGAAGACAAGCGCTATTTGATGCCAACGGAAACAGGTAACACCTTAGTCGAACACCTGATGAAAGCAGGTTTCGAGTTTATGGAGCTGGCGTTTACGCGGGATATGGAAGCCCAACTTGACCAGATTGCAGACGGCCAGCGTGATTACCTGGACGTGGTAGCCCCGGCCTACCACCAACTGCAAAGCGAACTGACGGCTGTTGCCAGTGGCGGCGACTTCAAGCCGCGTTTTGCGTGCCCGAAGTGCAGCGCCGGGCTTCGGAAGTTCCAGAAGGCGGGCAAGCTGCCGGTCTGGTACTGCACGAATGACGATTGCAAAACTTTCCTGGACGATGTGAACGGCCAGCCTGTCGAGCGGAAGGAACACCCTTGCCCCAAGTGTGAGACAACATTGCGCCGTTACAAAAAGAAGGCCGGGGGCATAGGCTGGTTCTGCCCGACTGATGACTGCAAGACCTTCCTGGACGACGAAAAGGGCTTGCCTGTTGAGCCGAAGGCTTACCCTTGCCCCAAGTGTGAAACGCCTTTGCGCCGCTACCAGAAGAAGAACAAAGAAACCGGGAAGCCGGTGAAGGGTTCATTTGGCTGGTTCTGCCCGACTGATGATTGCAAAACTTTCCTGGACGACGAAAAGGGCAAACCTGTTGCCGTTAAAACGTCGCCATGCCCTTCCTGCGGGAAGCTGATGTATCGACGCAAAGGGCCGCATGGCTACTGGTGGGGATGCAGCGGGTACAAGGACGGCTGCAAAGTCGTCATGGATGACAAGGCTGGCAAGCCTGTACCAAGGCAGGCAAAGAAGACCGCCACAAAGAAGGTAATTAGGTTGAAAAAATAACACAAACAAGCGCCAAAATGGTATATATTGGCTTGCGTATGTAGTACACTACGGTTTGCCAGTTAGGAGGGCAAGAACAAAGAAGATTTGAAGCA
Organism: Porticoccaceae bacterium; assembly: GCA_023229065.1. GTDB lineage: Bacteria > Pseudomonadota > Gammaproteobacteria > Pseudomonadales > Porticoccaceae > NAT127. The sequence goes on along the minus strand of JALNZZ010000007.1, from coordinate 27,760 downwards.
CTAACCGAAACAACCGCTGGCCCCACTAACCAGCACAACCTATCTGACATCAATGGAGTTTTACCAATGAAGAAGCAACTGAACGTGAACAAAACCTCTGCCATGAAAAACACCGGCACCATCTGCGCCATGATGGCTTTTGCCATGCTTGTAGCCGTTGAACCGGCGTTTGCCCAGGGCGTCGAGAAGGTCAACAGCTTTCTGGATAACGTGCTGACGATCCTGCGCGGCGCATCTATCGCCGTGGTGACCATCGCCGTTATGTGGGCAGGGTACAAGTATCTGTTCAAGCATGCCGATCTGGCCGAAGTGGGCAAGATTCTGGCCGGTGGTCTTCTGATCGGCGGCGCGGCTGAACTTGCCAACTTCCTGTTGAGCTGATCGGAGACACGTCATGTCGGCACCTATGCTTGACCCACGCGACCCGCTTTTCAAAGGCTGCACCCGGCCCGCTATGTTGTTTGGGGTGCCTATGGTGCCGCTTGTGGTTGTTTCGGTCGTTGTAATCCTGCTGAGTATCTGGACTTCAATTCTGTTGGCCGTATCGCTTGTGCCAATTGTGATGGTGATGCGCCTGATTACGAAGTCGGATGACCAGCAGTTCCGGCTGCTCGGCTTGAAATTCATCTTCCGCTTCGTGCATCGCAACAAGAATGCGCCCTTCTGGAAGGCATCGGCTTACAGCCCGATTGCCTTTCAGAAGCGCAAATGAGGATTCAGAATGTCCGCGCTTCCTAAATACTTTGACCAACTGAACGGCGAGCGCAATATTTCGCCGTTCATTCCCTACTCGTCCCATGTGTCCGATGACACCATCATCACGACACAAGGCGACTTCCTGCGAATCTGGAAGATTGGCGGCATCGCTTTTGAAACCGCCGATCCTGATGAAATTCTGCGCCGCAAGGATCAGCTAAATACCTTGCTTCGTGGTATTTCCAACGATCAAGTTGCCCTGTGGACGCACAACGTGCGCCGCCGCACTTCTGACCGCCTAAAAGGCACTTACGACAATGATTTTTGTCGTGAACTTGATCGCAAGTATTTTGATAGTTTTGCCGGTTACAAGATGATGGCCAATGAGCTGTACTTGACGGTTATCTATCGGCCCAACCCCTCAAGGGTCGGGAAGGCCATGAGTAAATCGGCCCGGCGCTCTACTGATGAAATCCTTGCAGACCAAAAGCGCGCAATTCGCAAGCTGGATGACATTGCATATCAGGTAGAAGCCAGTCTGCGCCGTTACGGCCAGGACGACCGGGGCATTGAACCACTCTCGGTTTATGAAGATGAATCCGGCGCTATATGCTCTCAAGCTCTGGAGTTTTTGAACTTCCTTGTTTCTGGTGAATGGCAGAAAGTGCGCGTACCATCCGGCCCCCTCAATAACTACCTTGGCACCGCATGGGTATTTGTAGGGGCTGAAACCATCGAAATACGCTCACCCACAAAAACCCGCTTTGCCCAGGCGATTGATTTCAAGGATTACGCTGCTCACACTGAGCCGGGTATCTTGAACGGGCTGATGTATGAAGATTATGAATACATCATCACACAATCGTTTTCTTTCATGTCAAAGCGTGCTGGCAAAGAGTTCCTTGAACGCCAGCAAAAGCAACTGTCGAACTCTGAGGACGGCAGCGCAACGCAAATTGCCGAAATGACCAGTGCCATTGATGAACTGACGCAAGGGCATTTTGTGATGGGCGAATATCACTATTCGCTGCTGATATTTGGCGAAGACGTGGAGCAGGTACGCCGTAACACCACGTCTGCAATGACCATCATTCAGGATCAGGGCTTTCTTGCGGCCATCGTTGCTACAGCAACTGATGCAGCTTTCTACGCGCAATTGCCGTGCAACTGGTCGTATCGCCCGCGTGTTGCTGGCCTCACCAGCAAAAACTTTTCCGGCCTGTGCAGCTTTCACAACTTCCGGGCTGGGAAGCGTGACGGCAACCCCTGGGGCCAAGCGGTCACGCTGTTCAAGACGCCTTCGGGCCAGCCGCTGTATTTCAACTTCCATTACTCCAAAGGTGATGAAGACGCCTTTGATAAAAAGATTCTTGGTAATACGCGGGTGATTGGTCAATCCGGTTCCGGTAAAACGGTGCTACTGAACTTCCTGCTTTGCCAGACTCAAAAATACAAGCCGTTTTCTCCTGTTGGCTTCACGACGGTCTACTTCGATAAAGACCGGGGCGCGGAATTATTGATTCGCGCTATTGGCGGCAAGTATCTGGCGGTTAAGAACGGCCAGCCCACCGGATTCAACCCTTTCCAAATGGACGAAAATGAAACAAACATTTTGTTCCTGGAAAAGCTGGTTAAAACGCTGGTTACAGCCGATGGTGGCCGGGTAACTACAGTTGATGACAACCGCATTAGCCATGCAGTGCGGGCGGTCATGCGTATGCCCAAGGCAATGCGACGCTTATCTGTGGTTCTGCAAAACATCACCGAAGGCACGGACAAAGAAGACCGGGAAAACAGCGTTGCCAAACGACTTGCCCGCTGGTGTTTTGATGACGGCAATGGCAAACGCGGTGTTTTCTGGTGGGTTATGGATAACCCTGTTGATTTGATCGACTTCACCACCCATGAGAACTATGGTTTCGATGGAACCGACTTTCTGGATAACAGCGATGTCCGCACGCCGATTTCCATGTATTTGCTGCACCGCATGGACACGGTGATTGATGGCCGTCGCTTCGTCTATAACATGGACGAGGCTTGGAAGTGGGTAGACGATGATGCGTTTTCCGAGTTTGCCGGAAACAAGCAATTAACTATCCGAAAGCAAAACGGATTGGGCGTGTTCGCCACACAAATGCCATCCAGCTTGCTGCAATCTAAAATTGCGGCTTCTCTTGTGCAGCAAGTGGCAACTGAAATCTATCTGCCGAACCCGAAGGCCGACTTTACGGAATATACCGAAGGGTTCAAATGTACTGTGGCTGAATATGAAATCATAAAGACGCTGCCGGAAGAAAGCCGCATGTTCCTGATTAAACAGGGTCATCAATCTATGCTCGGCCAGCTCGATCTTTCCAACGTGCGCGATGAAAACGGCAACGTGAAAATCAGTTTTGATGACGAACTGGCAATTTTGTCGGGCAGCACGGACAATCTTGAGTTGCTGGAAGAACTACTTGATGAAGTGGGTGAAGATCCCGCCGCCTGGGTGCCGCTGTTCCACGAACGCCGTAAAGCGCGGGCTATGAAGGCAAAGCAGGCTGAATGACGCACGGTAACGCCGGTAAGAGTCTTACCGGCGTCTTTGGTTACCAAAGAGGAAACGAACATGAAGAAACTTTTTATAGCCGTTGCCATCGCGGCGACAATGAATACCGCCCAGGCTCAAATTCCGGTCACTGATGGGGCGTCTATCGCTCAAGATATGGCGAATCAAATCCAAACAATGGCGCAATGGGCGATGCAGATTCAGCACATGGTTGAGCAGATTGAAAGCATGGAACGGGAGTATGAGGCGCTGACAGGTGGCCGGGGACTCGGAACCATCCTAAATGACCCGCGTTACCGCGAATATCTGCCGACTGAATGGCAGGGCGTCTATGACGCTGTACGGAGCGGCGGCTATTCCGGCCTGTCTGGTCGTGCTGCGGGCATCTATAACGAAAATCAGGTTTATGACGCCTGCGCCCACCTGAACATTGATAGCCAGCGCCTGACTTGCGAGTCCCAGGCAGTGAAGGGTGCCCAGGACAAAGCCTTTGCCCTGGACGCCTACGATGCCGCCCGCGACCGGCTGAACCAGATTGACCAACTGATGGGCCGCATTAACAGCACTCAAGACCCGAAAGACATTGCAGAACTGCAAGGACGAATCGCGGCAGAGCAAGCCATGATCGCCAATGAGCAAACCAAGCTGCAAATGTACGCGATGGTGGCCGAAGCAGAAGATAGGATTCAGGAACAACGCCGGATCGAAGCCAACGCGGAAGTTAACGCCCGCCGTGGCTGGGTTCAGCCTAATAGATTAAACATTGGTGATTAAGGGGGTTTTATGAAGAAGTTTGCTGTTTTGACCGTTATCGCTATCGCCCTGGTAGGCTGCGGCGAAAAAGAAGCCGTCCAATCAGTCGATTGGTACAAAGAACACGCTGCCGAACGCAAAGAAATGATTGCGAAGTGCAAGGATAATGCTGGCGAACTGGAAGGTTCGCCAAACTGCGTTAATGCACAACAGGCAGATAACCAGTCGGTCAATGCCCGACGCGGTTGGGTGCAACCCAACTCTATCAAATAAGAGGCTAGGGCTATGTCTGGGCCAATGCTGTTTCAGTTTATCGGTGAATCGGTGGATACTGCGTTAGCAACGTATGTGACCACTGTTTCGTCTTCCATTGTGACCACGTTTATATCGGTCGCCATAGGATTCACCACTCTTTACTATGTAATGCTGGCCTTCATGATGATGTTAGGGCGGGTGGAATCACCCTGGTCTAACCTCATGATGTCTGCGGGAAAGTTTTTGCTTATAGGCTCTTTCGCAGTAAGTGCCAGCGCCTACGGCACATGGGTAGTTGAAGCGATCCGGGGATTAGAAACCGGCCTGACAGCCGCGTTTTCCGGCGCTGACGGCATAGAACCGACATCTGTATATCAGGTCGTGGATGAATCCATAGGCAAAGGCTGGGGAGTGTCTGCCGACCTATGGGAGAAGGCCGGAAACCGTGGCTGGCGTGAAATGGGCATGGCAATGGGCGAGTATATCAACGCCATCATCATTGCCATTGCAACGCTTATCATCGCCATTCCAGCCGGGGCAATGATTGTTGTCGCAAAAACGGTGCTTTCAATCATGCTCGGCATCGGCCCGCTATTTATCATGCTGCTGATGTGGCCTCTGACAAAGCAATTCTTTGATCGTTGGTTTGGGGTCGTCATGACGGCCCTTTTCCAGATAGCTTTGCTGGCCGCCGTGTTGTCTTTTGCAATGATGGCGTTTACAGCCTTTGTTGATCCGGTTGACCTGGAAAGTGACCAGAACATCCTGTTCATTTCATTGCAGCTCATAGTCATCGCTGCGGTAATGGCATTCGTCCTTGCGAGCGTCAATAGCTACGCCAGCCAGCTCGGCGGCGGCTTGGCTACGGCGGGCATTACGTTCGGCCAATTTGTACGCGGTGCCGTTAACCCTGTTGGCTCTGTAGCTAGGGCAGTTAATGCCCCCAGCACGCGCCGAGATATGCAAAGCGGGATGATGGTCACTGGTGGCCGTATGAACCATCTGGTAGCGGGTAACACGATGTGGAACCCAGCCTATAGGCAGCACGTCATGCAGAATATGGGCAAAAACTGGGGCCGCGCTCGCGGTGGCAAGGTGTCTGAATAAAGTAACTTGCGGCTCAACCCGCGCCGCCCTGTATGACCAAAAACAGGGCGGTTTTTTTTGCATCTTTAATTACCAAAATAGGGTATCTTGGCTGTGATTGTGGTATATTCTGGTTTACGCCTTCAACTGCTTAGGACATTGCAATGAAACGAACACTGATCCTTGCCCTTCTTACCGTGCTGGTTGGTTGTGCAAGCGGCCCGCGCCCGGTGGTTCCTTCTTTGGAAGGGAAGCCCCGCGTACAGATAAACGCAGCACAACGGGCGCAGGTTAACGCTTCGCAGCCTGTTGTTTCGGCTGAAAGCTCGCCTGTTACCGCGTCTGCTGACAGGACGTTTGATTTTGTTTTTCAGGGCGACATACAAGACGCCCTGGTTGAGTTAAACCGCCTGCACCCTGAAATGAGCGTCTTCCCAGCCCTGGGCGAACCCTTCGCATACCGGGTAAACGTGAACCTCCAGAACACAACGATGGAGGAAGTGTTGCGCAGCCTGGGCGAACAGGGCGCGGACAAGGTGGACATCATTCTTGATAAACCGCAGGCAGCCGGTGGGCACAAAGTCCTGCTTCGCTTCAATTAAAAAAAACGGAGTAACCCAATGTTTTCAAGCAAGAAGAAAACGGCAACCGGCGATGCGCCAGAACCGAAAAGCAAGACCGAACAACTACATGAACAAGCCTTGAGCTGGGAAACCTCCCGCGTTAAGCAGGTGGAAAAATCTGAGCGGCGGGCATGGATGATTGCAGGGACAGCAACTTTTGTTGCCGCCCTTATGGGTGTTGGTACTGCTCTGATGTTGCCGCTTAAAGAAAACACGCCTTATGTCATCCGGGTAGACAACGCGACAGGGATTCCCGACATCATCACGGCCCTGGATACAACCGATGTCGCCTTTGATGAAGTCATGGATACCTATTGGCTCGCGCAATTCGTCAAGGCCCGCGAAACATACGACTGGTACACAATCCAGAAGGACTATGACACCGTTGGCCTTCTGGCTTCACCGGAAGTCGGCGCGGAATATGCCACGCTGTTTGAAGGGAAGGATGACATTCAGAAAATCTACGGGCGGCAATTCCGCGTGACCGTGGACGTTGTAAGCGTTGTTCCGAACGGTCGCGGTGTTGGCACTGTGCGATTCACCAAGACGGTCAAAAGAACCGATGACGTGAACTCTGCGGGTGACGTTACCCGCTGGGTCGCAACGATTGGTTATGAATACCGCAATCCTTCCCGCCTGCGTGCATCTTCGCGGCTCGTCAATCCGTTTGGGTTCCAGGTGCGCTCATATCGTGTTGACCCTGAAATGGGGGTAGGGCAATGAAAACGAAACTGATGCTTGCCCTAGCACTCTCCTTGAGTGTTAGCGGTCTGGCCCACTCTGCGGACATTCCGCAAAGCTCCCGTTATGACAACCGCATTCAATATGTGAACTACAACGATGGTGACGTTGTTGTTGTTCGCGCTTTGCCGGGCCTCGGTCTGCGTATTGTTTTTGCCAGGGGTGAAAACATCCTCGATGTTGCATCTGGATTTACGCAGGGCTGGGAGTTCAATGACAGGGCAAACATTCTTTATGTAAAGCCGAAGTCTGTTGTTTCTGGTCAAGGCCAGGAACAGATAGCTTACGCGCCAGAAGCTGGTAAGTGGGACACCAACTTAATGGTGCGAACCAATCAGCGGCTTTATGACTTTGACCTGAAACTTCTTCCCGGTGGCGGCAACAGCGGTGCAGCACCAAAGAATCAACCTGTGGCTTATCGGGTTGAATTTCGTTATCCCGCTGATGAACTGGCTAAGGCCAATGAAGAAATGGCAAGGGCAGAAGCTCGCGCCAAGCTGGATGAAAAGCCCGCACCGCGCAACTGGAACTACACAATGCAAATTGGCGATAGATCGCAAGACATAGCGCCAACAATGGCTTATGACGATGGCCGCTTCACTTACTTGAAGTTTCCAAACAATCGAGACTTTCCGGCTGCTTTCCTAGTCGCGGCAGACAAATCAGAAAGCCTTGTTAACTCTCACGTCGATAACGACACGCTGGTTTTGCATCGTGTAGCGCGTGAAATGGTGTTGCGCCTGGGCGATGCAGTCGTTGGCATCTACAACGAAAACTATGACATTGACGGCCTTGCACCGACTGACGGCACGACTGTTCCAGGCGTTCAGCGGGTCATTGTTGGAGGTAATGAGTAATGAGTGATAACCAACAGCAAACACTAGAATCGTTCGACGGGGAACGCGGTATGCCCAGCGTGAATGAAGGCGGGCCATCTACTGCTAAACGCGGCCTTGTCGTTGTAGCGGCCCTGGTCATCATCATTTTGGCCGTTGGTGCAATTTTCTGGAAAATGCAACAGAAAGAAGAAACCGCCGCCGCCCAGCAAAAGGGGATCACGGTTGCCAGCTCCGTGCCTACGCGAACCTTTGTTGTGCCGCCGCCTCTGCCGCGCCCGGAAACCACACCCGCACCAGCGCCGGAAGTGGAAGTACCACCATTGCCCGGCAATGCAGCACCCGCACTGCCGGGGCCAGCCTCGCACGCGGCACCTTCGCTGCCTGATCGGGGCTTGCTTCTGGATAAGTCCGGCTCGTCTCTGATGGTGTCCACTGGAAGCCGACAAGGTAGCGCCCCTGAAGGTGCAGGCGGTTCGGGAAGCGATGGCGGGGCGTCTTCGTCGCTTGGTGCGATGCTCAATGGCGGCGATGGCGGGGCATTGGCCTCCATGCTGAACTCAACCGCAACAGCCACCCGACAAGCCGGACATCTTTCGGACAGAAACTTTCTGTTAGCCAAGGGCAGCTTTATTGATTGCGTCCTGCAAACAAGGCTGGATAGCACTGTTCCAGGAATGACCGCTTGCGTCGTCACCCGCAATATCTACAGCGATAACGGCAAGGTGCTTTTGATTGAGCGGGGTTCGACTGTATCCGGCGAATATCAAGCGAATATGCGCCAGGGGCAAGAGCGGATTTTCGTTCTGTGGTCACGAATCAAAACACCGCATGGCGTTGTTATCAATCTGGACTCGCCCGGCACTGATCCGCTCGGCGGCGCTGGCCTTCCCGGCTATGTTGAAACGCACTTCTGGAAACGGTTTGGCGGCGCAATCATGTTAAGCATGGTTGGCGATATTGGCGACTGGATTTCAAACAAAGCCAGCAACGGCAACCCGAACCGCATTCAATTTGACAATACCTCTGATGGTGCCCAGGACATGGCTACCGAAGCACTGCGGAACACAATCAATATCCCGCCGACTCTTTACAAGAATCAAGGCGAACAAGTGGGCATCTATGTTGCCCGGGATTTGGACTTTTCGAGCGTATACGATGTCACATCAAACTGAATCGAATGAATACCTGATGGCTTCCGGTGGGTCTGTTGTGCGGGAAGCCTCTGTAATCCATTATCTGGAACCTATCAAGTTCCTCATGGATGACGATGAAATAACTGAAATCTGCATCAACCGCCCAGGTGAGGTTTTCTGCGAGCGCCATAGTGTATGGGAACGGCACGAAGTGCCCGCCCTGACGCTTGACCATTGCAATTCACTGGCTACCGCAACGGCCAAACTGGTGAATCAAGATATTTCCGATACTCGCCCGATTTTGTCGGCTGTTCTGCCTGCTGGGCAGCGTGTGCAAATAGTTCAAGCGCCTGCGTGCGAACATGGCACGGTGTCGGTAACTATCAGGAAACCATCATTCACCCGGCGCACGCTGGATGATTACGACAAGCAGGGATTCTTCAAGCATATTCGCCCTCTCGACGGTGAGTTTTCACCAGACGAAAGAGAACTGCTTGAGCTGAAAGATGCCGGTGATTACATGGGCTTTCTTGCCCGCGCCGTGGAAATGGAAAAAGTCATTGTCGTGGCCGGTGAAACCGGCTCCGGCAAGACAACCCTGATGAAAGCGTTGATGCAGAAAATACCGACATCCCAGCGCATCATCACCATTGAAGACGTGCCTGAACTGTTCCTGCCAGACCATCCAAACCACGTTCACCTGTTCTATCCATCCGAGGCAAAGGAAGAAGAAAACGCGCCGGTTACTGCTGCGTCATTGCTCAAAAGCTGCCTTCGCATGAAGCCCACGCGGATTCTGCTTGCCGAGCTGCGTAGCGGCGAAACTTTCGACTTTGTGAACGTGTGCGCTTCTGGACACGGTGGAAGCATCACCAGCTTGCACGCCGGTTCATGTGATATGGCATTCGAGCGCATGGCCCTGATGATCCTGCAAAACCGCCAAGGCCGAACACTGCCTTATCCCGTCATCAAGCGGCTGCTGTATCAAGTCGTGGACGTGGTGATTCACGTTCACAACGACTTGTACCGGCCAGAAATCGGGCGACACATTACCGAGCTTTGGTATGACCCGAAGCGCAAGCGGGCCGAAGGTCTGGAGGGGTAGGGCAATGGTGACAGTTGACCGTCCTCGATCGCGCCCACCTGTCGCCATTCATGCACGCCGCCCCACCCGCTGCGCGGGCTGGGCAAAAGGCGGCCTTGCCGCTGGACTGGTGACGGATCTGATGCACCTGGTTGCTGAATCCGTCACCATTTCTTTTTTCTGCACTGGTGACGGCCGGAAGCTGGCCACCGGCGCGAACTGTCACCAAAGGGGGTTCTATGGAGCCGCGTAATGTTGCGAAATTGGTATTCGCAATCATCATCCTGGTAGCCGCTACACTCGGCGTTGTTTGGCTGGCCGGGTTCTTCTTCTTCCTTTTTTCAAAAACTAATCCGCTCGGCCAGACTGATCTTTCTACATGGTGGACGTACTGGACGCACTACCAAAGTGACCCCGTTATTGCCAAGCGCCTGAAAACGTCCTTAATCATCGCTGCCCTGATTGGCTTCGGGATACCACTTGCCGCCCTGATTGCTGCTTTGCGGGAAATCAAGCATCTGCACGGCAATGCTCGATTTGCTAACAATGGCGAAGTGCAAAAGGCTGGCTTACTCGGCTCAACCGGCATCATCATCGGCAAGTGGAAAAATCGCTTTCTGATGTTCCCAGGTATGCAGTTCGTCTTGCTTGCTGCCCCGACTCGCTCGGGAAAAGGTGTTGGCATAGTCATTCCGAACCTTCTTAACTGGAACGAATCAGTCATTGTTAATGATGTGAAGCTGGAAAACTACCTGATTACTTCGGGCTATCGGAAGAAGCACGGACAAGAAGTTTTTTTGTTTAACCCGTTCTGCATATCAGAAGACAAAGAAGGGAACCCGCTACACGGTCAATCGCACCGATATAACCCGCTGGGCTATATCAGTGATGACCAGAATCTGAGGGTAACCGACATTCTTGCTATTGGTTATTCACTATACCCAGGCGAAGGCCGTGATGCCTTTTTTGATGACGCTGCCCGCAACTTGTTTTTAGGTTTGACGCTGTACCTGTGTGAAACGCCTACTCTGCCGCGAACTATTGGCGAACTTCTACGCCAATCTTCCGGTAAAGGCCAGCCGGTGAAAGATCATCTTCAAGGGATTATCAACGAACGGAATTACCGCGAAGTTGAAGAAGTGGATGAAGAAACTGGCGAGATCGTCACCACCTTGGTGCCGGTTACTGAATGGGATGGCGAAGGCTTGCCACCTCTGACGAGTGAATGCGTCGATGCCATCAACCGCTTTACGTCCACCAGCGACAATACGCTGTCTTCGATCATGGCGACTTTCAACGTACCGCTAACCATGTGGGCAAGCCCCATTGTAGACGCGGCCACTTCTGGCAATGACTTTGACTTGCGCGATGTTCGTAAAAAACGCATGTCAATCTACCTCGGTATTCCAGCCAACAAGCTGGCCGAAGCCCGGATTCTGATTAACTTGTTTTATACGCAACTGGTGAACCTGAACACTAATCAGTTACTCGGTGCCACTCCCGCGCTGAAATACCAGTGCTTGATGCTGGCTGACGAGTTCACCGCACCGGGACGCATCGGGATCATCGACAAGGCGAACAGCTATATGGCCGGTTATGGCCTCCGCTTGCTGACAATCATCCAGTCACCCGGCCAGCTTGAAGCGGAAGCGCCAAAAGGCTATGGCCGTGAAAACGCCCGCACTTTTGTGACTAACCATGCGTGCCAGATTTTCTATACACCACGCGAACAGCGCGACGCTAACGAATATTCGGAAGCGCTGGGCTATACGACAGTGCATTCCAAGAACAAAAGCGAAGGGCGCGGCGGCTCCAGCATGTCGCAAGCCCTGGGCGACGGTGCAGGCCAGAAACGTGCTTTGATGCTGCCGCAAGAGCTTAAAGAAATGAGCCAGCGGGAACAGATCATCAGTCTTGAAAACACCAAGCCAATCAAGGCCGAAAAAATAGCGTACTACGCCGACCATGTATTTATGGATCGGCTGAAATCGGTATCTCCGACGCTGGCCGCGCTCGGTCGCAAGATGCCATCAAAAAAGCTGCTTGAAGACACCTGGGGTTCTGGCGAACTTGCTGCACCCGTTCCCACACTTGACCTTGAACTGCATGAAGCCGTTATTCATTCAAAGGTTCGTGAAATGACGCCCGCAGACATTGAGCAAGGTATCGACCTTCGGAAACTTGCCCTGGACACGTCCGCGCTCAAGATACCAACAGGCGGGGAAGGGCTTGAGCCTGAACAGGTTGAAGACTTCGTTAATGGATTTTTCGATGCCCTGGATGATGTCAACGATTATGACGATGAAGAAATTGACGATGACGGAATGGGTGGACGCCCAAGCGATGAAGAACTGGCCGCGCTGGATGCCGAAGCTGCCGGGGATATGCTTGATGCGTCCCTTGATGCTGCCTTAGCCGAAACCAGCAACGCAGACCACACGGACAATGAAGGCCCAGCCCCAGCGGATGATGTTGAGCCAGTGGAAGCGCACGCTGAAACTGTCTTGCCGGATGGCCTGGACTATGTGCCTGACGAAGAAGAAGAACTGGATGAAGCGCCCAGCGATGAAGAACTGATGGCAATGATGGACTTTGCCATGCCGGGTGATGATGGTTTTCCTGATGAAGACGCGATTATTGAAGCAATGGATGACTTTGAAGAACCGGCGTTATTGGATGAACCAGAAACTGACGGCGCGTTACTAGATTTAAGCGTGCTTGACAAGCCCATCACTTCGCCTAAAAATGCGAGGTAAGGCATAACTTTGGTAGTCGCCAACATACCGTTGGCGCATACCAAAACGGGCGCAGCCCAAGGGCGACTTTACCGCAAGTCGCATATTTTAACTACAGGAGCCATTACCATGAATGACCGTGCTATTCAGCCGGGCAACGATGCCCCCGCACAAAAACCCGCAGCCCAGGCACGCCCAAAACCGGGCGCATACTTAATGCAAATTGACCATGTTCCCGCAGAAGTTCGGGAATACGCAGTCAATAAAATCTCGCCAACTGATAGTAGCGGCAACCCACTAAAAGATGATGCAGGCAAAGAAGTAAAGGCCAGCATTTCGGTTGCCAAAGAGAACGGCAGTTATTACGGCCCCGTTATCCTGAACAATGACAAGTTCATCGTTCAGGCTGTTGGCAAACAGCGCAACTACGCCGTTGTCCACCCGAAGGACAAAGTAGAGCTTCAAGGCTCTACGCTCAAAATGTTGGATCAGAAAAAGCAACTCAACGGCTTTAACGTCCAAATTCATTACAGCGGCGACAAAGCGAAAGCCTACCCCTTCAAGCCCAGGGAAGCGACAGCCCAGCAGGAACAGCAGGCACCGGCTAAAGAACAAATGAAGCCGGAAGAACTGCTTGCCCAGGCGCAAGAGTACGCGGCGAAGAACATCAAAAACACAAACCAGCGCAATGCCTTCATGAAGCACCTTGAAGCCGTTGCTAAACAGGCTTTTGATGCTCCCGAACAAGCGGCCCAGCAGAAAACAACTGCCAAGCCGGTTCAGCAGAAACAGCAGCCCGCGAAGCAAGCGGATCAAGGCATTGAGCGATAAGGGGCACGGCAATGGAACAAACTATCAAGCATTACAAACTATCCGATCCGCGCTATGACGCTGAATATATCCGCGAAAATGCGGAAGAAATGATTGAGATTGCAGAAAAGGCCGGGGCAAGCAGATTTCAAGCGATTACCCCTGACGGGCAATCGCTACAGGTGGACAAGGCGAACGATGGCCGTTGGCTTAGAAGTGATGGCGTTGAAGTCAACCCCAGGCAACAAGAGCAGGGGCAGGATAAAGAAACGCCCGCCCAGCGTGGCCCCGCTGTCGGTGCAATGCAAATTGACGACAAGGACATTACCGCCATTCGTTATGAAAAGATAACAAAGGACGGCGCGGCGACCTATAGCGTCACATTCATGATGGATAACAAGACTGTAATAAGGTTGAAAAGCCTCGACAAAGCTGAATTAGAAAATTCAGTGGGCCAGAAGAATGCCGAAACCATCTTGAAGTCGGAAACTGAAAAGGGAACTCTGCGCGGGTCAACGCTGGCAAATGAATACGGCCTGTCGCCGGAAGAAAACGCCCAAAGGGTTGCCGCCAAAGCCGCGCAACAGAAAGCCCAGGCAAGCCATGATCTGGAGCCGGATGACCCAGCAGAACAAAACATTGTTTCCCATGAGCCGGAACGGCTTGAAGAAATCGACGTTGAAGAAGGGCTTGCCCGACTTGCTCGACATCGTGCGGCTGAACGCCGCATTGAAGAAGAACGAGCCGCTGAACGCGAACAGCGCGACGACAAAACGCAAAAGGAGCTGGCCGACAACGCGGAAGGAAAGCGTATCAAGGTCGAAAACCTTTCTGAAAAGGCGGTTGAACAAGACAACATCAATCGGCTTGCTGAACGCAATGGCAATGATCCAAGTTACAACGATCAAATGCAGACCGAACGCGAGAAGAACCGCCAAATTGAATTGATGGATCAGGTACACAACCAGTTCCGTGTCGCGGGCGCGAAATTTCATTTCAAGGATCAGCCGCAACGCATCGCCTTCAAGGACAAAGGCGAACGCATGGTTTCAGCCTCCAACGATGATCGGGTGGCCCATGCTATGGCGACGATGGCCGAAGCCAAAGGCTGGAAAACAATCAGGGTTTCCGGCCATCCTGAGTTCAGAAAAGAAGTCTGGATGGAAGCCAGCTTGCGCGGTTTGCAGGTGCGCGGGTTTGAGCCAAAAGAGCAAGACCTTAAAGAGCTGGAAGCACGGCTTGATAAGCGATCAAGAAACAGTGTTGAGCGCGAACCGGAAAAAGAACAGAAACAAGCCAAGCAGCAAGCCCGCCAGAAGCCCGTAGAAACCCACAAAGAGGAAAGGCAGGCTACCACGCAAGACAAACCAGCCGAAGCGGCCAAAACCGCTCTACGGGCTTACGCTGGCCGGGTGATTGAACACGGCGAAGCCCCGTTTAACCATGATCCGAAGGAAAAGAAAAACTACTTCGTGAAGATGGCGACCGCCAAAGGTGAGGAAACAGTTTGGGGTGTCGATCTGAAACGCGGCATGACTGAAAACAAGGTCAAACCGGGCGATGAAGTGCGCCTAGAGTTCCAAGGCAAACAGCCTGTAAAAGTAACGGCCCTGGAACGCGACAAAACCGGCAAGGTCATCGGCACGAAAGAAATTGAAACGAACCGGAATACCTGGGACGTTCAAAAATCTGACCGGGCAAAAGTAGTTGGTGCGGTTGCTGCTGAAATGATGAAGGGCAAAGGACTATCCGAACAGGAACAGCAAACCGTTATGAAGGCCATCAATGAGCGCCTGGAGCAGCGCGAGAAGCAAGGCAAGGTTCCCGCCGTCCCTATGTACGACAAGAAAGCACCATCAGCCCAGCGACAGGCAGAACGGACAAGACCGCAGGTTGAACACAATGCGGAGCGCACACGATGAATCATTCTGATAATGACAACCGCGACATCAGGGAACTGAGGAAACACACGCAAGCGCTGGCCGATATGTATGTGAAGGCATCCGAAGACCCAATGACCGGCTTGGCGGCAATGGGTGAGCATTTAATGCAGTATGCCGACACAATAGAAGGCGCTTCCTGGTCTGGACTTATTCATGAGCTTAGACGCCTTAGCGGTTAAGGAAATTCACGCTGAAACTGTCTTGAAAACGGCGTATTTCTTTTGATTTCAGGAGCTTAGAGCAATACGCATAATATAGATTATGTCAAATGACGCCCGTGTTCTGATAGTCATGATCTATGAATGGTGACACCTTCACCGCCTCGATGCGGCCAGGGTGTCGCCATTTTTTTTGCCTGAAATTATGGTGACAATCGCGGCCACCAGGCACACCAGATCCGTCACCAACAGGCTAAACACAACGCGCAAGACAATTTCAGCGCTTTCGGCTATTCTCTTTTGCTACCAAGATGTATAATTTTGGTTCGTCAAAACCACCAAACAAGGGGTACAAAATGCGTAATTTGGCAATCATAGCTCTGGCGGTTTCTTTAGCCGCCTGCTCGTCGCCACCAAAGCCGCCAACTGTTGACGGCTCTAAGCGGTCGGGCATCAATGACACTGAAACAGCCTCTGTGCTGTCAATGAAGGCCGAACTGGCTGAAATGAAACAGCGGGTCACTGATCTGGAAACGCGGCCAATGGTAGCACCACCACCGCCACCACCTGTTTCCCAAACCGTTACCGTTCACTTCCCGTTCAACTCTGCAAACTTCCGGCCTTCGGCGGCTCAAGAAGCCGCCCTTTTACCGCTGCTTGCAAAGGCGCGGCGTGTTGAAATCCGTGGCCGAACTGATGGCATTCGCCCAGGTGAAGGCGATGAACAGATTGCGATGAAAAGGGCAAAGGCAGCAATGAATTATGTTGTTTCCAAGGGAGTACCCGCAACGGCTGTCTCTCTCAACTTTTTATCCGCTGGGGACTATATAGCCGACAACCGCACTGACGCGGGACGGGCTACTAATCGCCGGGTGGAAATCGAAGTCTTTAACCGATAGGAAATCATCATGAAAAAAATAACCGCATCAGCAACGCTTGCCCTCGGCCTGCTTGGCATGGCCTCTGTGGCCCAGGCAGATGACCTTTTCACTGGTGACGTGCGGCTGGCCTGCGAAGCCGTACTGTGCCTGTCGTCGGGTTCGCGCCCTAGCGAATGCTCGCCATCCCTGAAAAGGTATTTCGATATCCGCAAAAAGAAAATGTCTGACACGCTCAAGGCGCGTCGGAATTTTTTGAATATGTGCCCTTCTGCCAGCGCGGACGAAAACATGAAATCCCTGGTCAACGCCATCACTAACGGCGCGGGCCGTTGTGATGCTGCGGCCTTGAACTCGTCTCTGATGGTTTGGCGATGGGATGACAGTTACAGCATCATTCGTAACACCATGCCCAGCCACTGCAATGCCTACAGCAACCACCAGTACACCGACATCCAGGGCGTGACAGCTCGCTATGTTGGCACACCGGAGCAAGGCGGCTTTTGGGTCGATCCTGCCAACTATGACAGGGCGCTGAAAGAGTACAACGAACGGATTGCACGCGAAGGAAACCGCCGCAATAACTATTGGGGCGGCAACTAAGCGCCCGAACTGCCAGAAGGGAAACGGCCTTACTGCCGTTTCCATCTGTAGGACGGATTACTATGGAATCATCAATAAACGAAACAGCAGGTGGAAAACCCTTCTACCAATTTCGGCTATCGTGGGTTGCGTACATTCGCCCTGTGATCGTCTTTCTTGGTCTCTCTGGCTTAGGTATTGCCCTGGGGCTGGTAAATGAAGCCTTGAGCGTTGTAGTCGTTCTGGCATCGCTCTTGCTTTTCATCTATCAGGTACTGTACCTGAGAACCATTATTCTTTTCACCAATGATGACGGCGTATGGCTATTCCGTGGCCTCCTACCCTGGAAAAAAGGAATCATTGGCGTTAAATGGCGTGACATTGAAGACGCGGTGTTTTTCACCGGCTTTGTAAGCTGGGCCTTCAAGTCATACACAATCAGGGTCGGCCATCGGTTCACAAAAGGAAGCGAACTGTTCATTGCCAATGTGAAAAACGGCAACGACGCAGTTAGCCATATCAATCAACTGCACCGGGAAAGGCTAGTTGAAGCGAACAGATAAACCGACCTACTCCCATCACCACCGAAAACGAAAAGCGCGGCATGATCCGCGCTTTTTCTTTGGCGACAAATGGCCGTCCTGGTCAGCTCCCAGCCGTCACCATCACCGGCTTCTGCCTTGGTCTTTCCGCTCCCCTCCCCTGCCCTGGTCTTTTTGAACCGCCCTGCTCTGCTCTCTAGCCATTCCACGCTTAACGGCTTCAACCTGTTCAGCGTGTCGGGTTTCTACTGGCGGCATCTGTTGAACAAACTGGACGACCTCAAGGGCAAGCTGCTTATCCTCGGCGGTTCCTGCGGCAAGCGCTCGGGCCACCGCACCATAACCCTGCTGAACCTGTTTCCGGCCCGCGCTGATATTGTCTTGCGCAGGGTTGATGTGCTTCTGCCCTTCCTTCACTTCGCGCTCTACCGCCTTTTGTTGTGATTGTGTCACTCGGGCCAGCTCGCCGCCCTTCCCTTCTCTGTGCCGCCTGTTGATGTGCTTTACAGACTGCTTTTCAGCTTTCTTCACAACTCCCCGAAGCTGCCGGGGTGTTGCGTTCGCTTCAATGCCCTGCCCTCGCAGCTTCTCCGCGAATGTCTCGCGCCACTGCTGTAAATCTGCTTTCCTCGGGTTCATCCTCACGCCGTCCAGGTCAACGGCTTTAACCGCAAGATGAATGTGCGGGTGCTTTTCATCGTCGTGGGCGGCAAAAACATACTGGTGATTACTGAATAACTCACTGGCAAACTCTCGCGCCGCATCCTTCACCGCCGCCCTGTCTGTGCCTGGGGGCATAGATAAAACAATGTTGAATGCTTCTCGCTTTGTTCCGCTTTCATATGGAATACCGCCGCCCTTCCAGTCATCCCGAACGTCCCGCACTTCCTCTTTGCCCTGGTGGATTCGCCCCTGCTCGTCCTCTATCTCGACCTCCCCGTTTCGGGATATGTAATCAAAGTGTGCCTTGATTCCCCGCATGTCTTTACCACCACCGGAAATTTTTACCATCACTTCCGGCGCTTTCCGTACAGTAGCGGCAAGTTTTTCGCGTGCAGCCATTGCCGATATGTGCGGGGTCTTTGCTGGCTTTTTGTATTTCCCTCCCGCTATGTTTCGGCCCTTACTCGGCTTCGCTGCGCTCTTGCTTGCGACTTCGCCCCAGTCCCGCAGAATCCCATCAATTTCACGCATAGCAATCACCCTGATTCTCACCGGCCAGCCATTCGATAATGTGCGCCTCCACCTTGGGGGATACATTGGGAATCTGTGTAAGCCCCCTGCCTTGAGCAACCGCCGCCCGCAACTTCTCCATTGTCCAGCCGTCTTTCAGCAATGCACACGCCGCTCGGTCGTCCAAGCCGTTCATCCATACGGGCCGCCCACCAAGGGAAACAAGCATCTCGCTATAGCTCGGGTCGTTCTGTTCAAAAAGTAAGATCATCATTCGTCACCCTCTTTCAACTCGATACCCCAACGGCTAAGGCTCGCGTCCTGTACTGCGGCAACCTTGTCTGTATGCAGGTAAATAAATTCGGCCAGCTTTTCAAGCTGCTCCGTTTTTACAGTTCCCGGCTTACCTTCGTTCAAGCGTTTTGCAATCTGGTTCAGGTTTCGACCTATAGCCCGAAGCTGGTACGACGATTCCCATAACGCCTTCGTCGTCTCCATCGTGAACTGAGGTTCATGTGTAAGGCTTGCCCTAATGCAATTTATCGCCCAGCGCTGAGGTGAACATCCTTCCGCTTCTGCCCTGGTCGTAACTGCCTGGTACTCGGTCGGCGTCAAACGAATCTCCATTCTCTCTTTTGGCCCTTCGTCTGGCTGGCCCTCCACCTGGTCTGAAATCCAGCGGCGAACCTCTGGCGGCATGTCGTCCTGAATCATGTAGCGCATCAGCGCCCGTAAGGTTGCAGCGGCTTTCTTGTCATTGCGCTGGCAATAGGACAGCCACTGATCGCGTAAATCATCAGGCAAACGCATGGTGTAGATATAGCTACCTCTTGTAGCTCCAATCTCGGCAGGCCGTGCCATAGCTTCTCCAATTCAATCTGTGGGGGGGGACAATTGATTATAGTGTAATACACTTTACCGGCGTTAGCCTATCCTGCATTAGTCCACACCCCCCCATACTTCTTTCGTCATGACGAAATTTTCCGCTCTTTCGTTCTTGTATTTGGTTTCGTACCTGACGCGCTTTTATGTCTTTATGGATTGGGCACAAAAAAGCCGCCATGCGGCGGCTTTTGCGTGAAGTGGGATTGATTAAATCGGCTCGCATGTTCGGTTCAGTAGGCGAACACCTTTGATTAACCCGTACTGTTGGAACTGGCCCGCTTCCAGCTCCAAAGCATCGGCGGCTGGTTTAATCGAAAAATGGTAATCATCGGTTTCCGGCTCCATGTCCACCACTCCAAACAAAAGCCCTTCTGCATCAAAGAATCCGACTGACAACGGCACACGGGTATCACGCATCCAAAATACACGCGGCTCTGCATCCTCCCAGGTAAACAACATCCCGCGCCCAACCTTGTCCGTACCTGAAAGCCCTTTCGCCTTCTGCGCCTTAGTTCTTGCGACGGGCACCGACTCAAGAACAACGCCATTTGAAAAGTGAAGCGTGCAGGCTTCGCTCGGCTCTACCGCCTGCGCCTTCTGGTCACCAGCAAAGAAGGCAATCGCAAGGCCAACAGCCGCCATGCCCATCACAACCAGCGGGGAATGGCTGGGCCGTCCTTCTGCACGCCGCCCCACCCGCCATAGGCGGGAAGGGCAAAAGGCGGCTTTGCCGCTACGGCTAAACATGGTCACCCTTCCGCGAGCATGTTGATTTTGCAAAGCCCGGCATCCACTTCATCATCACCGCCACCGTCTTCATATCGAATGCGAAGAAGCCCAGGCGATGATGGTTTTCGGTTGAGTAACACCGCTGCACTTCGTCCGTCATATTCAACCAACAGCAACGGCTTTTTGATTGCATCAGGATCAGGCAGGGCTTTTTCACGCGGCCCACTGGATAACTCGCCCAGGTCTTCCCGCTCTCCGTCCTCGGTGCCCGGCT
Source organism: Porticoccaceae bacterium (assembly GCA_023229065.1). GTDB lineage: Bacteria > Pseudomonadota > Gammaproteobacteria > Pseudomonadales > Porticoccaceae > NAT127. The sequence goes on along the minus strand of JALNZZ010000007.1, from coordinate 7,293 downwards.
CTTGTTCCAGGTCTTCGCCATGCTCGGTTTTTTCGTCATGACGAAATTTTCCAAGGTCGTCGGCTTCGCCCGGTGAACCGCCCGCATCATGCAATGTTTCGTCTTTCTCGTTTTCTTCGGGCGAGGGCAGGGGGGCAGGGGCTTCCTTCTTGCCCTTGAGAATATCGCCCAGCTCGGCCACTGAACGGCGGGTCACGTCTGCGCCTGACTCGCACCACTCTTGCACCTGCTCCGGGAATTTTTCAGCCAGGGCGCGAAGCTCATAAATCGTCTTCGGTGACGTGCAGCGGCCATCCTGATATACAGCACTGACGCAAGCGGGCGCATCAATAAGCGCAAGCACTTCGGTAATGAAATTACCGGGCTTGCCCAGGCGTTTGGCAATGTCGCCCTTTTTGAATCCTTCATCCAGTTTTTTCTGTACGAATTGGGCCAGCTCAATAGGACGTAAGTTAAAGCGCTTTTCGTTGACGTTGACCTGATCGAAGTCGTCAAAGTCTTCATCCACGACAACCGGGATGTCTTCAACCTTCGCCCACTGCGAACCAAGAAAGCGCAGTTCGCCATCGTTAATGATCCACTTGCCGGATTTCGTTGGGTGCGGCTTCACCGATATGGGGAGCTTCACGCCACGGTTTTTGATGTCCTGCCCGATCTCTGCGATTTCCTCGGCATTCTTTTCAGTACGCGGCTGGTTTGGATCAGGCTCAATATCGGCCAGCTTTACGCGCATGGCCTTACCGTCTGGCTGCGCTACCGCACCGCCAGATGGAACGGGTTTTTCTTCAAGGGCAGAAAGATCGAGTGCCATTTATTCAACTCCCATGTGAGAAGCAATCTTTGAAAAAACGGGCCGCATGTGCGCCCAGGCTGTGCGTGCGCTGGTCTTCTCAATCTTCCACACCGGCACACCTGCTGCCTGTGCCTCTGGTACTGCTGTGGTTTTTTTGATTGCCGCAAAGCCGTTATCCAGGGGGATAAGCAGCCGTGCAAACGCGGCTGACAAGTCACGAAAGTTGTCACGCTGGAAAGGGGTAGGTTCTACGATGTTCGGCAAGATTCCGATCAAGTCCAGCTTCTTGTTGATCGTTGCCTGAATTTTCCTGATGCCGATGTTTTCATGGTTCAGAAGGTCACCGATCCCGTCGATTGCCTCCTGGTTGAGCTGCAACGGCGACAGAACATAGTCACTCACAACAAGGCTTGCGAGCTGGCGAATATCTGGGTTCGGGTTCGTGTCGATAATGCACACGTCGAAGCGGTCGCCAATCTCGGCCAGAAAGGTGTAAAGGTTGGTGGCAAACGTATTGTGTTCAGCCGCCTGCTTTTCCATTTTGATAAGGTCGCCGTCACCGGGAAGCAAGACAAATTCAGCGTGATTTATCTGCGCTGGATCAACGCGACCCGTCAGAATTTGGCTGCTAGTAACGCTGGACACCTCGGCCAGCCCACCAGTCCGAATTGCTTTTGAGCTGTTGCGCTGATGGTCAAAATCAATGACCAGCACCCGCTTTTCCAGCACCAACGCAAAGTAATAAGCCAACTGCACGGCAATGGCTGATTTGCCGACACCGCCTTTCTGGTTTGCAAGTACAAGTGTTTTCATGCCCGGTTACTCCTTCAAAAAATTCCGAACGGTTGTTACTGAGGTTTCAATGCCTTGTTCGCGCAGGAAAGCCACAATCTGGCTGAATGTGTAACCCTTGTCCCGAAGGGTTCGCATGTCCTGGTCGAATGGCTCTAAAAGGGTGGCCGACAGCTTCGGTTTTTCTCTCGCCATGAAAGATTCAATGCGCTGCTTTTCGGCCTTGGCTAGAAAACGGCTTCTAGTCACGTTCGCTTGCTGGCTAGACATTTCATGTTGCGCCGCCACTTCTGACAACGGCAGGCCGTCAACCAAAAGTAGGCGGGCAACCGCCAAGGATCGCTCCGACCACCGTTTGCAAGTTGTAGCAACGCGGTTAAATTCCGCGCTGCCCATCTTCGGGGTGGTTGTTGTCATTTACTGGCCCGCCCGGCTTGCCATCTGCTCGCGCTTGTCTTTGCCTGGGGCACCGAACTTGAAATCTTCCAGAATGAAGTTGTAGCCGTACACGTCTTCACCATCCTTCTGGTAAGTGTTGTTTTCGATGCGGTAATCAACAATAAGCTGATCGCCTTTCAGCGCATTCTTGGCAATGGCCTCGGCCTTGGCCCGGAACGCTGTGAACTGGATGGATACGAGCCGTTCCCGCACCTCGCCGGTTTCCTTGTCGCGCCCGGCGTACTCGTTTGTAATCAAGGTGAAGCGAGCAACTGCACGATCACCCGAACCGTTCAAGACAACCGCTTTTGCAAGGTTGCCTACAAAGACGTTTTTCTGCATGTCAATAACTCCAATAGAACCGGCCCGACTTGACCGTTATTGAAGTATAACACCCATAAAACAGAATAGACAACGGCTATATAACAATTACAAAGCCGGTTTATGTTGTATTCATACACAAAACCCTTGAAATCAAAGGCTTGCAGGATAGATAAAAAAAGCCATTACAGAAAGAAACCGCAAAAGCCCCACAAGGCCGCACAACGACTTTTAGGGCTTACCGATAGGGAAGGGTAGGGAAGGGCAAGAAAGCCTCACGCGGGCGATTCTGGACGCTGGAAAATGAACAAACGCCTTTAAGCGTCGAAGACGCCTTTCACCCGGCCCGCGCAGCGGGTGGGCGGTGTGTCTGTTCCCTTGCGCCAGGGCAAAGCCTGACGATGGGCTATGCACAAGAAGACGCCCTTAATTACAGGATTATTTTTATATAGGAAAAAAGCTACAGGGAAAGGCTACAGGCAGAGATACAGGGGGGAGGTCTTCCGAGTTGCCGCAAAGCCTTACAGTGCAAGGCTTTCAGCCGTTTATTAAACTGCACCGGCAAGACAATTTCAGCGTAGCCGCAAGACAGTTTCAGCGCACGGGCAAGACAATTTCAGCGTAGCTGCAAGACAGTTTCAGCGCGGGCTTTTGTGGATAGCATATTTAAGTTATTGAACTTAAACGATTTTCAGCGCAAGACAATTTCAGCGTGGATAACTTTTGTTATCCACAAGGTTATGCACCCGGATTTCCGCCTTTTGCTCGCTCCTGAGCCAGCGTCAAAAGTGAGTCGGCCACGTCCTCGAACTTTGCCCCTTGTGCCCGCAATTCGTGCCACACCTGCGCTTTTCCGGCTGTCCTGGTCACATAGTCCGTAACTGCTGCGCCCTTCCTGTCCTGTATGCCGGGGCTATGGCTTGAAATAGCGTCTGCAACCGCGTGGAAGTCGTAGCCTTTGCGGTACATGGCTATAGCTGCCATCCAGTCGGCCCGGCTGGCGTCAAACTGTGCCCCAAACTGCTTTTGTAGGCTCTCCCATGTAGCGCAGTACCACGCGGCCAGCTCCTGCACGCTACCGGGCGCGGCGGTTGCTTGAGGCATGTTTCTGGCCTGCTGCTGGACGTGTGCGGCCATGCTGCGGCCCTGCTGCTGATCCAGCTCGACCGCATCGGCTGCAATTTTTTTCAGCTCTACGGCTCCGGTCGTGACTTTGCCGTTATAGCTATCCAGCAAGACGAAAGGCGACCGGCCTGCTGCGTCGATGTGTTCCGGCTTTCGGTTGGTGAAACCGGCCAATCTGCCATAGTGGGCTGAATCCGCGCTGTTCGGGTCGCCCTGGTACTCGCGGGCAAGGTGACGGGCTATTTCCCTGCGAATAGCGGCGGGCGCGTCATCGTCCAGCTTTACCCACGCCTGATAATTGCCCGGGCTGGTCTGCACTGTCACGGCGGCAGGGTAGGGGCCAGCTTGCAAGCGCCCCAAGGTTCCCAGGGTTAAGTCATCAATCAGAATCAACCGGCTCGGGGCTGATCGGGCGGGCCTGATGTATATATCGCACCCATTCAGGTTTTCACGCTTGAGCCATTCCAAGGATTTCATGATGTCTTCGGCGCTCCATTCGCGGTTCATCATGCCTAGTTCGGGGTGTCTTATGCCGACTTCATACAGGCTTGCACCCATTCCCTTGATTTGACGGGTAACTGCTGCGCGTGTTCTGTCGTGTTTCATTTCGTCTGTTCTCCGATTGGTGACGGTGGCCAGCTCGCCGGCGTCGTCATCTGTCGCCATTCATGCACGCCGCCCCACCCGCTGCGCGGGCTGGGCAAAAGGCGGCTTTGCCGCTGGGCTGGTGACGGATCTGGTGTGCCTGGTTGCCGAATCCGTCACCATTGGTTCATTCTTTCCCGGCTGCGGGTTTCTTCGCCGCCGCTGGCTTCTTGAGCGCGGCCACCAGCTCTTTATTTTGGCCGGTGATAGCCTCGATCTGCCCGGCCAGCCCTGCGGCCTTCTCGCGGGCCTCTGCCAGCCCCTCGCGGGCTTTCTCCAGGTCGGCGGCCAGTTTGTCGGCCTGCCGTTGCAAAGCGTCCTGACGGCTTGCTGCGGCCTCCTGCTGCACTTCTGCCCTCGCTTGACTGGCTACCAGCTCCTGAGTGGCGTTGTCGCGCTGTTCCTGCGCTGCGGCCAGCTTCTCGCGGGCGGTGTCTCGCTCTGCGATAGCATCGCCTTCCCGTCGCTCGGCCTCGCTACGCTCAAGCTCAAGGCTGCGTATATGGCTTTTCGATTGGGCAAGTTCTTCCCGCGTTTTTTCCAGATCGGAAAAATACTTGTCGGCTGTGCGTTGCAGGTCGGCCAATGCTTCCCGCGCCGTGTCTGCGTCCCGGTGCGCCCTGTCCAGCTCGCTCCGTAGGTCAGCGGCTCGATGCTCGATTTCCTGCAAGCGGGCCTCGGCTTTGTCTGCCCTGGTGTTTGATTCGGCCAGCGCCTGGGCCAACTGCTGTCGCTGCTCGGCCTCGTTGTCTGCCTGCTCCTGCACCTGGGCCAACTGCTGCCGCGTAGCCTCTAGCTCGCCCTCTTGATGCTCGTATGCCTCTGCCAGCTCGGCACGCAAGGCGTCGGCGTCGGCCCGCTCGGTTTCCCATGCCTGTTTAGCGACGGCCAGCGACTCGTTAGCCAGCTCCTGCGCCTCGCCCCACAATGTAGCCAGTGCCGATTTCATGGCTTCTTGTACGCGCTCGGGAACCGCAACGGCCACCGTGGCCGGGGCTGCTGTCTGCTGTCGCCTCCACTCCTTCATGACAAGGCTGGTCGTGTTCATGTCTGCGCGAGCTGCCCGGCGCACTTGGTCAACGGTCGGGAAGCGGTCGCTACCGCCTTCTTGGTAAAGCTGTTCGGCGGTGGCGATGATGCGGTTTCGGATTTCGCTACTGATTTCCATGATTTAACCCTCGGTGGCCTGATCTAATAAGAATAATAAGAATAATACTATTATTATTCTTATTATTCAAGTGAAAAGAAAGGCCGGATTTCCGGCCCTGGTCGGCGGCTCAATAGCTGCCGTTCATGTATCTGCAAGCATCGTGCAAAGCACCCTGCACGCGCTGGGCGCGGCCAGCCAGCGCGGCCATGTGCGCGGCCAACTCGTCATACTCCTTTGCCCGCTGGATACCTGCGCGGGCTTCTTCAACTCTTGTCGTGTCGCATCCGACATATTCGCGGCGGCGCGGCTCGCCCGGCTGCTGAGGATAGAGCAAATAAAAATACTTCGGGTTGCCGTCACTGCCCTTGCGCCAGTATTCCGTTGCATAGATCAGCCCGGCCCTGACCAGCTCGTCCATGCGCCCGGCTACTTTTTCAATCTCGGAATCAAGGGCGCGGATAAGCTCGGGCAATGCTCCGGCCAGCTTCATCAGCTCGGCGGTTTGTGCGTGTTGCAACATCGGTTAACCTCCGAAAATAGCCGCTTTGGCAGCGGCCAGGGCCACCGCTAGGGCAGTGGTGCCAGCCATCGCCAGGATAACCATCAAGGCAATAAACTGGATGTAGACAAGGCCAGCACCCACGGCCATGACGCCGCCCAAAATAGCCTTGGCTGCTTTAACAATCATGTCGTCAATGAATCGCATGGTCTGCGCTCCCGTTGGTTGTCGGGGCCAGTTTTCCGGCCCCTTGTGGTTACTAACCTTGTCCAAAATATACCATATTGGCTATTGCGTGTCACCAATCTTGGCAATATCGGCCAGTCGTTCTTTTACGTTCTGTCCCGCATAAATTCCCGCGTTGTTCAACTGGCGAACCCATGCACCACGCGAAGGCGACCACTTGAAAGCGTTACGCTTCAAAACGTCGCGGACTTCCGGCGCGGGCTTGCCGTCAAAAATGAACATCACGCGGTTTTCTTCTGTGTCTTCGCGGTAGGTGTAGCCCTCACCTTCTTCCTCAACATCCACCCGCTGCCGCCTTGCTTCCAGTTCCTCGATGCGCTTGGTAATGCGCCGGGCATTCGCGTTGTTATTGGTCAATGCGTAGCTGGGGAATCCGACACGGCCCGCAAAATCAGGCTTCAACAGCTCCACCGCCTGGGCCTCGGTGAAACCCAAAGCCACCAGCTCGGCCACCCGTACATCATCGGTTTTCTTGCTGCGAATCACCTTGTTTGCCGCTTTCATGCGCTCTTGCGCCGTCTCCACCTGGGCCAGCTCGGCTTTCAGTTTCTCAATCGCTGCCGGGTCATCACTGGAAATGCCACCAGTCCCCACACTCGCCGCTTTTTGCTCGTAGTGCTTGGCCTTGTCTTGCAGGTCAAAGGCTTTGCCGTATGTGGTATGGATGCGGTCACGGTGGTTTCTGTCGCGTTTCTCGCTGTGATGCCCTACCAAAATAGGCTGCCCAAAAGGGATTGCCTCGGCCATGCTCTTGGCGTGGTCATAGGTGCGCTGGCTTTCGGTGCTTGCTGCCTGGGCGCGTTGCTCAAAACGGGCCTTCCGTGCTGCTTGTTTCTGTTCGTATGCGTTCATTTCAATGCTCCATAAAAGGGTAAAGTGCGCCCCTGAATCGGGGCGCTTATCTGTCGTTAGCCCGCCCGCTGCTTGGCCTGTTCCACCTGTTCAAAGGTAAAGACGCCCCGCGCTTCACCCTCAAGGCTGCACGCTGCAAAGTAAGCCTGCCCGCGCAGTTCTTCGGCCTTACGGGCCAGCTCTGCCGCTTCATCCATCAGCTTGGCAATTTCGTCACGCTTTGCCGGGAAGTCGGTAGAAGCCGCGCCCGGAAGCTCGTCAACCCACGCCATGATTTTTTTCATAGTCCCTTCTCCTTTGTCGGTGGTTTTCTGCTTTTCAACCTCTGCTCTGCTAGATGCTTGAGCCGGGGCTTTTGATTGAATTTGTTGGCTGTTCATGTCGGTTTTCTCCTGTGGTGTTGAACCTTGCTCCGCTGAGTGCCTTTCGCCG
>JALNZZ010000132.1 GCA_023229065.1 Porticoccaceae bacterium | reverse complement strand
CCAAAGCTCCCGCCACTCGATCCACCAGCGCCTTGACCGCGGCGTGGCTGCCCCGCGCCCGATACTCGGACAGCACCGGCACAAAGGCTTGTGCAAAGGCGCCCTCGGCGAACAGACGGCGCAGAAAATTGGGAATTTTAAAAGCAATGAAAAAGGCGTCGGCAAGGCCATCGGCACCGATCACCCGTGCCAACACCACATCACGGATCAAACCCAGCACCCGCGACATCATGGTCATGGTGCCGACCAGAACACTGGAGCGCAGCAGTCCCGGGGGCTTGCCGGCAGGCGGCTGGGCGGGGTGGTCGGATTTAGTTGTGTGGTTGTCCAAAGTCTTCGCCGTGGCCTGATAATCCAAAATTTTCGATCCTGTGAGTTGGCGGCAGTTTACACTGATTGACCGAAATTCGGCTGTCTGACCGACAGCCATTGAATTCACTCAATCCGCCCCCAGATATCTGCCACACAGCCAAAAAAGGAACACACCGTGGAACAGTATCGAGGAACCACCATTCTCTCCGTGCGCCGCAACGGCAAGGTGGTGATCGGTGGCGACGGACAGGTATCGCTGGGCAACACCGTGATGAAAGGCAATGCCCGCAAGGTACGCCGCCTCTACAAAGACCGGGTAATCGCCGGGTTCGCAGGCGGCACTGCCGACGCCTTCACCTTGTTTGAACGCTTCGAAGCCAAACTCGAACAGCATCGGGGCCAGCTGGTACGCGCCGCCGTGGAACTGGCCAAGGACTGGCGCACCGATCGCATACTGCGCCGCCTGGAAGCCCTGCTGGCAGTGGCCGATGCCAACGCCTCACTGATCATCACAGGCAACGGCGATGTCATTGAGCCGGAAGACGATCTGATCGCCATCGGTTCGGGCGGTCCATTTGCCCAGTCCGCCGCCCGCGCCCTGCTCGACAACACCGACCTCAACGCCCGCGACATTGTTGAAAAGGGTCTCGCCATTGCTGCCGATATCTGCATTTACACCAACCACAATCGCACCATTGAAGAGCTGGAGTATTGATCCTCTTCTCTGACAGCTGAAACCTGACACTGAACACTGGCGCGAGAGCGAGGAACAGATCCCCTCTCGCGCCCACGTCACATCAAGGACCTACGCACATGTCCCATATGACTCCGAGAGAAATCGTCCACGAACTGGACCGCCACATCGTCGGCCAGGGCGACGCAAAGCGCGCGGTGGCCATCGCCCTGCGCAATCGCTGGCGTCGCATGCAGCTACCGGAAGAGCTGCGCAACGAGATCACCCCCAAAAACATTCTGATGATTGGCCCCACCGGCGTCGGCAAGACCGAAATCGCCCGGCGCCTGGCGCGGCTGGCCAATGCACCATTCATCAAGGTGGAAGCCACCAAATTCACCGAGGTGGGCTATGTCGGCCGCGATGTAGAATCCATTGTTCGCGACCTGGTGGAGAGTGCCGTCAAACAGTTGCGCGAGCAGGAAATACAGCGGGTGCGCCAGCGCGCCGAGGACGCCGCCGAAGAGCGCATCCTCGATGCCTTGCTGCCCCCTGCCCGCGGTGTTTCTCACGGCGACGCAACCAGCGACAGTCAATCCACTGGCCGGCAGATTTTTCGCAAGAAGCTGCGCGAGGGCGAGCTGGACGACAAGGAAATAGAGATCAGCGTCAGCGCTCCGCCCATGGGGGTAGAAATCATGGCGCCTCCTGGCATGGAAGAGATGACCAGCCAGCTGCAAAGCATGTTTTCCAATATGGGCAGTGGCAAAACCAAGACCCGCAAGCTGACGGTAGCCAAGGCTATGAAGCTGGTCACCGACGAAGAAGCCGCCAAGTTGCTCAATGAAGAAGACATCAAGGCCCGCGCCATCGTCAATGCTGAGCAGAACGGTATTGTCTTTCTCGACGAAATTGACAAGGTGGCCAAGCGCGGCGAGACCAGCGGTGCCGACGTCTCCCGTGAAGGGGTACAGCGGGATCTGTTGCCCCTGATCGAAGGCTGCACGGTCAACACCAAGTTTGGCGCCATCAAGACCGACCACATCCTCTTTATCGCCTCCGGCGCCTTTCACTTCGCCAAGCCTTCAGATCTGATCCCCGAGTTGCAGGGTCGCCTGCCCATTCGCGTAGAACTGGAATCCCTGACTGCCGCTGACTTCGAGCGCATTCTCACCGAGCCAAATGCCTCCCTTACCGAGCAGTATCGCGCTCTGCTGGGCACCGAAGGCCTGGCGGTAGAATTCACCCCGGACGGGGTGCGCCAGATCGCCGAAATCGCCTGGGAGGTGAACGAGCGCACTGAAAACATCGGTGCCCGCCGCCTGCACACGGTGATGGAACGGCTGCTGGAGGAAGTGTCCTTTAGCGCCGGCGATTTGGCAGGGCAAGGGGACAAGGTTGTCATCGATGGCGACTTTGTCGCCGAGCATCTAACCGGACTGGCCGCCGATGAGGATCTGTCGCGGTTTATTCTCTGACATCGAGACCACACTGCCAACGCCGCTATTCTCAATGTGTTGAAGCCTTATGTGAGAATGGCGGCATCACCCCATCAATCGGCACACCCTATGAAACCCAAACAGGTTAAGGTCACCCAGGGTGGCAGTGCGCTGGAGCTAGAGTTTCCAGGCCTGCCACCGCAAAAGATCAGCGCTGAATTCCTGCGCGTCCACTCGCCGAGCGCCGAGGTTAAAGGCCACGGCCCCGGACAAGAAGTCCTTCAGTGGGGCAAGCTCCATGTCGCGATCAACAAAGTGGAGCGGGCCGGCAATTATGCTCTGCGCCTGGGCTTCGACGATGGCCACGATACCGGTATCTACAGCTGGGACTATCTTTTCGAACTCTGCCGCGACCGCGATGCCCTGTGGGCGACGTATCTCGACAAACTGGAGGCCGCCGGGCGCACCCGCGACCCTGACACCCAGGTGGTGCGCTTTATCGACCCTTGATGAGAAGTGCATGTCTCCGTATTCATATAGCCCACCCTGCCAACGTTTTTGCCAGAGAAAGCTTCTTGACGGAGATAGAGCTCTGACGGCATGATCAGTCCCATGAATTGCGGGAAACAACAATGATCCAGCCCTCTCCAGCCGCCCTGCTTGCACTTTGCGGCCTTCTGCTCAGCGCCTGCTCTGCCATCCCTTCCAGCTATCGGGAAATCTGCAAGAACGAGGTCAACAGTGCCTGGCAGGAGCTGGATATCGCCAAGGCTGAAGGTTTTGCAGGTGGCGTCAGCTACACCAAGGCGCTGGGACTGATCACAACCGCTCGCACCATGCAGACGGTAGAAAACTTTGACGGCTGCATAAAGAACTCACGCAAAGCGCGTTTTTATATACAGGAATCGCGCGCCGGGCGCTGATTCAAGCACCTGAGAGCCGTAACCGCGAGTGCCAGAGCGCCTGTCGCCGCGTTTCGAACGCCTTAGAGATAGCCCTCGACACGACCAAAGATCAGGCTGACCCCACCCAGCGCTGCCACTACGACCCAGAGCCAGAACAGCAACAATAAGGGACGGAACGGTTTGCGCTCCACCTGGTGAACCGGGCTGGACAAGTACTCGTTAACTCGCGCCTGGTCTTCTTCACTGAGCTTGCGAGATTTGTCGCCGGCCTTTTGAGAATGCTTATCGGACATGAGCCGCCTGCCTGCAGAATCATCGAAAGTGAATGGGATAGCGTTTTATTGTACCCGCTCTACAAGCCGCCGTCCTCTCTCTCGCTGCTCAACTGGTCCCGGCTTAAAGAGCTGGCATCTGGATAAAGTTCGCGGCTCGCAAGTGCGTCCCTTCCGGCGCGATGCCTGATAGATAAGGGATTTCTCCCAGCAGCGGCGCCTTCAGGCGCTGCTTCAGGGTGGCCACATTGTCAGCGTAGCGGTGCATCTCTGCTGTTGTACTATTGGCTATCCAGCCCGCCAGTTGCAGCCCATCGGCGCGTATCGCCTCGGCACTGAGCAAAGCATGATTGATGCAGCCAAGACGCATCGCCACCACCAGAACCACCGGAAAGCCGAAGGCCTTGGCCAGGTCGGCCACTGTCTCCTTTTCATTGAGAGGCACCCGCCAGCCACCAGCCCCCTCTACCAGTAGCCAATCGACATCTGTCTGCAACACTGGCCGACAAGCCTCCAGCACAGTAGCCACCGACAGCTCCATGCCCGCTTCCCGCGCAGCGATATGAGGGGCAATGGCAGGCGTCAGACAAACGGGATTTACCCACGGGTAAGGCAGAGGGGTATTGGCCGCTTTCATCAAGATCAGGGCATCGTCATTACACAGCCCTTCGGCAGTCTGTTCAGCGCCGGCGGCAACCGGTTTCAGAGCAGCGGTGCGCAGACCCGCCTGCCCGGCTGCAGCGAGCAGGGCTGCACCGACAAACGTCTTGCCAGCATCGGTATCCGTTGCAGTGACGAAGTAACCCTTCATGACGGCTTTACCGCCACGACAGTAAAAATTTCCCAGCTGGCGGGCAGCCCTTCCGGCGTGCGCCACTTTTCGTAGGCCGCTTTCAGGGCTGCGATCTGGCGGCGCCCGGTCAGCCCGGTATTGCGGCCCTGGTTGACGTTGTGAGCACCGAGCCCTTTCAGCTCACGGGTGAGATCCTGCAGGCGGGGATAGTAGCTGACCCGTCGCACCACAGAGATGTCGTCTATCGCGAAGCCAGCACCTTCAATAGCGCCACGCACTGTCTCCAGCGGGCTGAAACGGTTGACGTGGACATAGCTGTCCACTGCCAGCCAGGCCTGGCGCAACTCGCCAAGGCTGTCAGGCCCGACAGTGGAAAACACCAGTGATCCACCTGGGCACAGCACCCTGTACTGCTCGGCCATCAGGCGCGGCAGATCCTGACACCACTGCAGGGCAAAATTGGAAAACACCAGCCCCAAGCGGTTATCGGCACAGGGCATAGCCTCGGCATCGCCGCAGAGCCAGCTGCCAGCCTCCGGGTGGTGGCGGCGAGCATGGGCAATCATGCCTTCGGCAAGGTCGATCCCCACTACAGTGGCACCGGGGTAGCGCTGCGCCAGCTGCTCGGTAAACACCCCTGTCCCACAGCCGAGGTCCATCACCCAGTCGTCACTTAGCTGGTGTGGCAAACGCTGCAGTAGCTCTTCTCCCGTCGCGCGCTGTAAATGAGCTGCCTGGTCGTAAGTAGCAGCAGCGCGGCTGAAGGAGCGCGCGACTTGTCTCTTGTCGATACGGTATTCGCTGTCACTGCTGACACTTTTACCGCCTTCCAATTGGCAGGCAAACGCTGTCACCATCGCCGCCAGCTCGTCCGCCGCAGACAGCTGAGGGGCATGTGCCACACCGGGTAACACTCGTACCGTAGCCCGCGGGTTCAAGCGACCGATGGCCTCGGCCGCGGCAACGGGCACCAGATTGTCGCTGGCTCCAAACACATGCAGTGCCGGCAGGGTCAATGCCTCCAGAGCTGCGCGGTTGTCCAGTTCGCCCAGCAACGCCAAGGCCTCTTCCCACTGACAGGGTACAGCATCTGGCAAGCGCGATCTCAGGGCTCTGAGGACGGCCCGCTCGCGGCGGTCGCCCCGGGCCTGAAGAGCGGTAAACTGCTGTAAAGTTGCCGCGGCATCACGGACAAAGCTGCGCTGGAACTGTCGCAATAAATGCTGCGCCA
>JALNZZ010000006.1 GCA_023229065.1 Porticoccaceae bacterium | reverse complement strand
AACATTCAGGACAAAAATTCATGAACGAGAAAACCAACGAGCAGAGAAGCCAGTATTTCTACTGGGTCGATATTCCCACCCGCTGGATGGATGGCGACCCTTACGGGCACGTCAATAATGTTGAATATTACTCGTTCATTGATACTGCAGTGACCCGCATGCTGCTAGACAAGCAGGTGCTCCGCAACCCGCAATTTCAGGCTGTCGGGCTGTGTGTAGAGAGCCAGTGCCGATATTACGCGCCTATATCCTTTCCTGAGACAATCGAAGCCGGAGTTCGAATTGCCCGCATCGGCAATTCCAGCCTGCGCTACGAGGTGGGGCTGTTCAAGCCCGGCGAGCAAGAACCAGCAGCGGCAGGCTACTTTATTCACGTCTTTGTAGACCCGGACAACCATCGCCCTGTGCCTCTCAGCGATGAAATAAAGCAGCGCATCCAAGACGTGGCTGTGCCCGCCTGAGCAGCCTCACTCGCCTGCAGGGAATTGCACTTTTCCAGTTTCCAGTGCATTTCCTTGCTGGCTACCACTCATGGCGAATCGCTACCATCTTGGTACGGGTATAAAAACGCAGCCCTTCCATGCCCTGCTCCTTGAATGCTGAACCAGACTCCTTGAAGCCACCAAATGGCTGATGCACATCCCAGCCCGAGGTGGGCAAGTTCACCGATACCTGACCGGTATCGACAGCCTCCACAAAACGCTGTGTGCAACGTAAGTCATTGCTGAACAGGGCCGCCGACAATCCATACGCCGAGTCATTCACAGCCTGCAGTGCATCATCAAACGAGGCCACAGCCATGACTGCCAGCACTGGGCCAAACACCTCGTCACGCCAGATCGGCATCTCTGCGGTCACTCCGGCAATCACCGTTGGCAGCACAAAACAACCCTTGTCCAGGCCATTGTCTGCTGGCGCAAACCCACCGCACTGGATCTGCGCTCCAGAGCTCCGCGCACCCTCTATATGAGCAAGCACCTCCTGTTGGTGACGGCGGCTAACAACAGGCCCCAACCGGGTACCATCAGCCGTACTTGGCCCCGGCGTCAACCGGGCAGCGGCAGTCAGCAGTTTGTCCAGAAAGACGTCATGTACCTGCTTCTGCACCAGCACCCGGCTGGTCGCCGTACAGCGCTGGCCAGCCTGACCAAAGGCGGCCGCGGCAATGGTCTCTGCTGCCATATCCAGATCGGCATCAGCAAGCACCACCGAAGCATTCTTGCCACCCATCTCGGTCTGCAGGCGTACATTCCGGCCCGCCAGTTTTCGGCCAAGAGCCAGCCCCACTGCTGTCGAGCCAGTAAAGGTCACTGCAGCCACCTCCGATCTGGCAATCACTTCCTGATCAAAGACATCGTGATCACTGATAACCAGGTTGAGCACCCCGGCAGGTAACCCCGCGTCAACCAAGGCGCGGACGATGAGGTAGGCAGCCAGCGGGGTTTCCCGGGCCGGTTTAAGAATCACCGAGTTGCCGCTGATCAGCGCCGGCCCCAGCTTGCGGGCCGGAGTCAGCATGGGGTCGTTCCAGGGTGTAATCATCACCACCACGCCTATCGGCTCAACCAGCGCCATCGCTTTGGTACCGCCGCGGGCATCAGCAATCATGCTGCCTTGAGGCAGCCTTCCTGTAGCGGCATAAAACTCCAGAAACTCCGCACTTTTCTCCACCTCGACCGACGCTTCAGCCAGGGTTTTGCCATTTTCCAGCGCAATGATTTCTGCCAATACAGATTTTCGCTCGCGCAAGCCCTGCGCAGCTTTTGAGAGAACGGCTCCCCTCGCCACCGCCGAGGTCGCTCGCCAGGTTGCTGCCCCTTCGACAGCGGCGTCCACCGCCTGCCTTACCTGCGTAGCACTCAATTGATTAAAAGTCGTCAGTATTCGCTCCTGATCGGAAGGACAACGGTCCTCCACCACTTGCCCCGACTCTCCTGCAACCCAATTGCCACCAATGCGGTAGCTGAATTCAACGGTCATATTCCCCCCTTTTCAGCCTGATTCTGGTAATCAGGCAACCACTTTCAAATCATTGCTCAAATCTCAAGAAGATATTCCTGAGCAGCTCGGTTATTGTCTCTCGGGTCCCTGCAATTTTCTACCGTCAGCTGCGCCACCGTACACCCCGGCCAAACTGGCTGATCACTCAGTAGCCATCCTGCCCCTGTCAACATCACAATAGTGGTACCCTCAGATGGCGCCTTGGCGTATCTTCACCGGGCAGGACGTACAACAATCACATTAACCTTCTTCTAGAGAGGCCACTTTACTATGTTCGATTTGCAGCGAATCTTTCACACTGGGCTATGCGTGGCCGACATTGAGACCGCCAAGCAACAGCTGGGCAAAGACCTGAATCTTGAATGGTTGCCAGTGCGCACCTTCGACCCCTTGCCCTTCTGGACTCCAGAGCAAGGTCTGGGAGAAATCGTGGTGAAAGCAACTTATTCGCGTCAAGGTCCCCATCGGCTGGAACTCTGCGAGGGTCCCAGAAACACGCTCTACGACCCCGATCTGCAGCCCGACAACCGTCATATCGGTGTCTGGGTCGACGACCTGCCCAGCGAGGTCGAGAAACTACTGAGTGCCGGCTGGACCGTTCGCGGCGCTTCCGGCAGCCCTGAGGATGGCTACGGCATCCTCGCTTACATGGCACCGCCCATGCCTGGTCTGGTCGTAGAGCTGGTAGCAGAATCTCTGAGGCCTGCTCTCGACGAGTGGTTTGCCAGTGCCGAGTAAAACTGCAAAAGGTTGAGCCAGGCTCGCACCCCCAGGTTCACAACCAAGGCACAACCAAAAAGCCCCGGTCACAGCAAGCTGCCGACCGGGGCTTTTGCATCAAAGAGCTATGCTCAACCGTACACTGGGAACCGGCGGCACAGCGCCACAACCTGCTCGCGCACCTGCGGCACCACTTGCTCGCTGGTGCCTTTTTCCAGAGAGTCCAGTACATCGGCCAGCCAACCAGCCAGCTGCTCGCACTCAGCCCGGGCAAAACCGCGAGTGGTCACCGCCGGAGTGCCGATACGCAGGCCAGAGGTGACAAACGGTGAGCGCGGATCATTGGGCACGGAGTTCTTGTTGACCGTGATATAAGCTTCACCGAGGGCAGCGTCCGCATCCTTACCGGTGTATTCCTTGCCAATCAGATCAATCAGCATCAAATGGTTGTCAGTGCCGCCTGACACAATCTTGTAGCCGCGCCCCTGCAGCACGGCAGCCATGGCGCGGGCATTGGTCACGACCTGCTTCTGATAGGTCTTAAAGTCGGGAGACAACGCCTCCTTGAAGGCCACTGCTTTAGCGGCAATCACGTGCATCAGCGGACCGCCCTGGATGCCGGGAAATACAGCGGAGTTGAGCTTCTTGTAGAAGTCCTCGCCCTGTCCCTTGGCGAGGATGATGCCCCCGCGGGGACCGCGCAGGGTCTTGTGAGTGGTACTGGTAACCACATGGGCATGAGGGAGCGGGCTGGGGTATTCACCAGCGGCCACCAAGCCGGCGACGTGGGCCATATCCACCCAGAAGATGGCGCCCACTTTGTCGGCGATAGCACGCATACGGGCCCAGTCCTTGTAACGGGAATAAGCTGAGAATCCACCGATAATCATCTTCGGCCTGGTTTCGAGGGCGATGCGCTCCATCTCGTCATAGTTGATCACCCCGGTATCGGAATCGAGCCCGTAAGGCACGATTTTGTAGTGCTTACCCGAGAAGTTGGCGGGATTGCCGTGGGTAAGATGCCCGCCCTGCGCCAAGTTCATGCCCATCACGGTTTCACCTGGAGCGACCAAAGCCAGGAAGATAGCGGCATTGGCCTGAGCGCCGGAGTGGGGCTGAACATTGGCGTAGTCGCAGTCGAACAGCTCCTTGAGGCGATCGATAGCCAACTGTTCGGCAACATCGACAAACTCGCAGCCACCGTAGTAGCGCTTGCCCGGATAACCCTCGGCATACTTGTTGGTAAGTACCGATCCCTGAGCTTCCATTACCGCCGGGCTGGCGTAGTTCTCAGAAGCAATCAGCTCGATATGGTCTTCCTGGCGGCGCTCTTCGTTCTCGATGGCGGCGATGAGCTCGGCGTCGTACTGGGCAAGGGTCACGGATTTGTCATACATGGCGGTGCGCTGTCCCGGGTTGGATGGCGAAGGAAAGTGTTGGTGTGGAGAGAGGCGCGGATTTTACACGATGTGGGGGCCAGTTGCATCCTTGGCTTCTCGGCAGGCACTGAACACCAGGCGTCAGCTCTCTTATTTTCCGCTACAATCCCGGCCACACCCACAGCCCTTTTCAAGGTCACCATGGCTCAATACGTCTACACCATGAACCGGGTGGGCAAGATCGTCCCGCCCAAACGTGAAATTCTCAAAGACATTTCCCTGTCATTCTTCCCCGGTGCAAAAATTGGTGTGCTGGGCCTGAACGGTGCAGGTAAGTCCACCCTGCTCAGAATCATGGCCGGCATCGACACCGACATCCAGGGCGAAGCCCGGCCCATGCCCGGTATCAAGATCGGTTACCTGTCCCAGGAACCGCAGCTCGACCCCGACAAAGATGTGCGCGGCAACGTGGAAGATGGCGTGCGCGAAGCAATCGATGCTCTCAAGGGGCTGGACGAAGTGTACGCTGCCTACGCTGAACCAGATGCCGACTTCGACAAATTAGCCAAAAAGCAGGAAGAGTTCGAAAACATCATCCAGGCCTGGGATGCCCACAACCTCAACAATCAACTCGAGATCGCCGCCGACGCTCTGCGCCTGCCGCCCTGGGATGCCGACGTGACCAAGCTTTCCGGCGGCGAACGGCGGCGCGTGGCGCTATGCCGGCTGCTGCTTTCCAAGCCCGATATGTTGCTACTTGATGAGCCCACCAACCACCTGGACGCAGAAAGTGTGTTCTGGCTGGAGAAGTTCCTTGAGGAGTTCTCCGGCACCGTGGTGGCCGTCACTCACGACCGTTACTTTCTCGACAACGTCGCCGGCTGGATCCTCGAGCTGGACCGCGGTCACGGCATCCCCTACGAGGGCAACTACAGCACCTGGCTGGAAACCAAGGAGAAGCGTCTCGAGCAGGAGGCCCGCGAACAGTCCTCTCACCTCAAGGCCATGAAAGAGGAGCTTGAGTGGGTACGCAAAAACCCCAAAGGACGCCAAGCCAAGAGTAAAGCTCGCCTGGCGCGCTTTGAAGAAATGCAGTCGCGGGAGTTCCAGGAGCGCAACGAAACCAATGAGATCTATATTCCACCCGGTGAGCGCCTCGGCGACAAGGTCATCGAATTCGACAAGGTCACCAAGGGCTACGGCGACCGCATCCTGATCGATAATCTCTCGTTCAGTGTTCCCAAAGGAGCGATCGTGGGCATTATCGGCGGCAACGGTGCCGGTAAATCCACCCTGTTCCGCATGATCGCCGGTCGCGAGCAGCCTGACAGCGGTACCATCACCATCGGCGAAACCGTCAACCTGGCCTTTGTGGAACAGAGCCGGGAAAATCTCGACGACAAAAAAACCGTGTGGGAGGCAATCTCCGACGGCCACGACATTCTCAAGATCGGCAGCTACGAAGTCCCCTCTCGGGCCTACCTGGGTCGCTTCAACTTCAAAGGGGGGGATCAGCAAAAACGGGTGGGTGACTTGTCGGGGGGTGAACGCGGTCGCCTGCATTTAGCCAACACCCTCAAGCAAGGTGCCAACGTATTGCTGCTCGACGAGCCCTCCAACGACCTGGATATCGAGACCCTCCGCGCTCTGGAAGAAGCCATGCTCGCTTTCCCCGGCTGCGTATTGGTGATTTCGCACGACCGCTGGTTCCTGGACCGGGTGGCAACCCACATCCTCGCCTTCGAAGGCAACTCGGAGGTGGTTTTCCACGAAGGTAACTTCACCGATTATCATGAAGACCTGACCAAGCGCAAAGGCGCCAACACTCAGCCTGAGCGGATGAAGTACAAGCGTCTCAGAAACTGATCGCCGGTGTGATGACAGCACCGGACAAAGCTGCGAATTTCATTTCTGGCTGCAGGCAATCAGCGTCGACTTCCCTTGATTGCCGCAGCCTGACTCACAATAACGGGTTGGCTTTGCCAACTGACAATGTAGAAGCGGCAACCATGAACGATCTGGAAAGACTGATTGCAATTGAAGAAATAAAGCAGCTCAAAGCACGCTATTTTCGCCATATGGACATGCAGGATTGGGACGCTTTATATACTCTCTTTACCCCTGATGCGGTCTACGATGCTACTGATGCGATACGCAACGGCAGCGGCGAGGACTCATTAGATCAAAAGCTGGGTGAGGAGTGGATCAATCACGGGCGCGACAAGATTGTACCCTTCATTCAGAATGCTCTCGCTGGAATGGTTTCTGTCCACCACGGACACATGCCCGAAATTACAATCCACTCGGCAACAAAAGCGAGCGGGATATGGCCAATGACTGATAAAGTCCAGAAACATATAGACGGCCAGCTGGTGCTCTCGCTTGAAGGAGAAGGGCACTACTGGGAAGAGTATGAACGGATCGACGGCACCTGGATGATCTCGTTTTCGAGGCTTACCCGCATCCGCGTACAATACTGGCAAGACGAGCAGGTGGCTGCTCAAGGATAATCTACAAACATCCCGAGGGGCAGACTCCTGGTGAGGCTGCACCTCTAATATTTCACGCTCCTTCTGACTCCTGAAGGGATACGGCAATGATCAAAGTATTAGTCTTTATTAAAAAGCGTGATGGCATTTCGCTGGAAAGCTTCATTCGCCACTACGAAGAAGTGCACGTACCCCTGGTCGAAGAGCTGTTGCCAATGTACGCTGGCTACCGTCGCAATTATTTGACCGAAGGCATTTATCCTGCAGGCGTGGCGCGCGAGTTCGACGTAGTGACCGAGCTGCTGTTTGCAGACTCCAACGCCTATGCCGACTGGCTGGCCGCTCTGGAAGACCCGGCAGTTCTAAACCTGATCCGCAAGGATGAGGAAAACTTCATTGATAGCTCTCAGACCATTATGTGGACTGTGGATGCTCAGGGGCAATGTCACTAAGACAATCAGAAAAAACCCCGCTGAAGACAAGCATCGCCAAGCATGGCTGTTCTTCTAAATAGGCACCCATCGGACAGCCGGCTTCCTATCCAGTTTGCAGCAAGACGGAATTTCGCCCGGCACATTATTTCACCAGAGGCCAGCCGAGCAGCAATACTACTACGGTAGCTGTGCCAATGAACAAGTTCATGGGTACACCCACTTTCAGAAAATCGCCAAAGGTGTAGCCACCCGGACCGTATACCATCAAGTTGGTCTGGTAACCCAGCGGCGTAGCAAAACTGGCAGAAGCAGCCATCATCACTGCAAACACGAAAGGCTCGTTGTTGAGCCCAGCCTTGGCGGTCATCTCCAGCACAATCGGCAACATCAGGATCGCTGCAGCGTTGTTGGTAATAGCCTCAGTCAGCAGCGATATGGTGATATAGGTCAGCACCAGCATCAGCCATGGCTTGCCCAGGCTGAGGTCGATAATGTTGCCAGCGAGAAACGTTGCCACCCCCGTTTTTTGCAGGGCGGTGCCTAGAGCAAAGGAGGCACCAATGGTGATGAGTACCGGCATATCGAGACTTCTCTCCGCCTTGTTGACGGAACAGCAACCTGTAGCCACCATAAGCCCCGCTCCGATCAGACCGGCATTGAGCATGCTGAGGATACCCAGGGCCGCAGCCCCTACTACGCCGACCAGGATTACCCAGGCCAGCACTGCCTTTTCGTGGCGAGGCTGCTCGGTGTCGAGGTCGTTGATCAGCAGAAAATCCTTGCTGTAGCGCTGACGACTGACGAAAGCGGGACGAGCTTCCAGCAACAGGGTATCGCCGGCCTCCAGCTCGATAGTCCCGAGATTTCCCTTCACCCGCTCACCGTGGCGCGCCACCGCCAGCACCACTGCGCCGTAGCGGTCGCGAAAGCGGGCATCGCGAATAGCCTGCCCAATTGCTGCACAGTGGGGTGACACCACGGCCTCTACCAAGCACCGTTCTGCGCGATCAATGGTTAACGTCTCAGCATTGCCATTCTCAGGCGAGGGTTCGAGCCCATTGATACGCAGCAGGTCGGAGATTGCCTCGGTATCGCCAGCGAAAACCAGGCGATCACCCCCTTTAAGTACTTCTTCCGAAGACACAGCGGTAACGATGGTGCCATCCCGCTCGATCTCCGCCAAGTAGATCCGGCGCAGGTTGCGCAACCCTGCCTGCTCGACAGACTTGCCCACCAGTGGCCCATTGGCGGATACACAAACTTCCAAAGTGAACTCACGGAGATTGGCAAACGCCCTGCTCTGGCTGCGATCCGGCAGCAGGCGAGGAAACACCAGCCACATAAACAACAAGCCCAGCAAGGCCACCGGCAGCCCCACGGCGCTGATAGCAAACAGCGAAAAGCCCTCTTCGCCTGTAAGCACTTGATACTGCCCATCCACCACCAGGTTGGTGCTGGTGCCGATCATAGTGACAGCGCCCCCCAGAATGGTGGTATAACTCAGCGGAATCATCAGCTTGGAGGGAGCGATATTGATTTTCCGCGACCAGGCGTGAATGCCTGGAATCATGGTGGCCACCACCGGTGTATTGTTTAGAAACGGGCTGAGCACAGCCAGCGGAGCAAACATTCGCGCCAGTGCCGAGCGTTCACTCTTCGGCACCCCCAACACTTTGTTGACCATTAGATCAATACCGCCCGTGGCATGTAAGCCCGCAGCCACCACAAACATGGCAGCGACAGTGATCAACCCCGAGTTGGCGAAGCCTCCGAGGGCTTCGGCGGGGCTGAGAATGCCACTGACACTCAAGATCGTCAGCACCACCATCATTACCATATGGGGCCCAAGCCGGGTAAGTGCCAGCGCCAGTAAAGTGCTGAAAACCAGCCCAAGAGACAGCCAGCCTTGCCAATCCACGAGTTCGCTCCTCACTCTATCTGCAAAAGGTGCTCAGGATACCGTGAGAGAAGCCTATCCGGTAAGATCGTCCGTCTATAAAGCCTGTGTTTTTGGTTATAAGAAGAAGCAGTACTTAGTAGATAAGGGCTTATCTACTGCTTCCAAACCGGTGATGACGCACTGTTTTCCTACCCGGCACCAGGCTAGCTACTCAACTTTGGAAGGGTGATTAGCAGCCGCCACGCGCCACCCTGAGACAGTGTTTGCAAAGGCGGCTCTGTTAGGTGGCGAGGCCAAGTCTTTCAACGGGCAATACCGCTATGTCGCAGGAGTGCTTCCTGTGACGGCTCCCTGCCGCGAAAAGTTATAAACAGGGCCAGCGCGTCATCGGCACCACCCCTGGCTAACACCGCTTGGTGAAAACGGCGGCCGGTATCGCCATTCATCACCCCCTCTTCTTCAAACAGAGAAAAAGCATCGGCAGACAACACTTCGGCCCACTTGTAGCTGTAGTACCCCGCCGCATAGCCTCCCGCGAAGATATGACTGAAGCCGTGCTGGAAGCGGTTGAAGGCGGGCGGTGTTACCACCGCTACCTGATCTCGCACCTCATCCAGCAAGTTCTGGATCTGAGCCGCATTCTGCGGCGCCGGGCGGCTGTGGAGACGGAGGTCGAAGAGCGCAAACTCCAGCTGGCGCAGCATCTGCAGGGCAGACTGGAAGTTGCGGGCAGCCAGCATTCTGTCGAGCAGCTCATCAGGCAGTGGCTCCCCGCTTTGATAGTGACCGGAAATCAGCGGTATGGACTCTCTCTGCCAGCACCAGTTTTCCAGAAACTGGCTGGGCAACTCCACCGCATCCCAGGCCACACCATTGATGCCGGACACACTCAGCACATCGACTTCGGTCAGCATATGGTGCAGACCATGGCCAAATTCGTGGAACAGGGTTGTCACTTCATCGTGGGTGAGAAGCGCCGGATGATCCGCGCCGGGCGGAGTGAAATTACAGGTGAGAAAGGCCACCGGCAACTGCAGCCCCTCTGCAGTACGGCGCCGGCCACAGTAGTCCGACATCCAGGCGCCACCGCGCTTTTTTGCCCGCGCATAGAGGTCCAGGTAGCAAAATGCCACCGTTTCACCGTCCTTTAATACCCGGTAGCAGTGGATATCGGGACGCCACAGATCCGTGCCAGTGTATGGTTCGAAACGAATGCCAAACAGCTGCCCGGTAATAGCAAACAGGCCGTCGAGCACCTTGTCGGCAGGAAAGTAAGGGCGCAAGGTTTCTTGTGACAGGGCGTAATCGCGCAGGCGCAGCTTCTCACCATAGTAGGGAATATCCCATGCCTGCAGGTCGTCGCACCCTTGCTGGGCAGCAAAACGCCGCAGCTCGTCCAGTTCTTGCTCACCCTGAGCACGCGCCGCACCCACCAGATTGACGAGGAACTCCTCGACCTGTTGTGGAGAATCAGCCATCTTCGGCGCCAGTGACAGCTCTGCATAATTGGCAAAGCCCAGCAACTTCGCCGCTTCTTCCCGAAGCTGAAGGATCTCCACCATCAGGTCACTGTTGTCCCACTGGCCTGCCTGGGGACCCTGATCGGAGGCACGGGTAGTGTAAGCAATATAGAGTTCGCGGCGCAGATCGCGATTATCGGCATACTGCATCACCGGCAGATAGGCTGGCGCTTGCAGGGTGATGCGATAGCCCTCCCTCCCCTGGGCCTCAGCCTGCTGACGGAAGCTCTGTAGCGCCATTTCCGGAATACCAACCAACTCGGCATCGTCCGACAGCCACTTCTCCCAACCATCAGTGGCATCCAGTACATTATTGGCAAACTGTGTCGACAGCTCGCTCAAACGCTGCTGGATATCGGCGAAGCGCTTGCGCTCCGCCTCTACCAGAGCTACACCAGAAAGGTGAAAATCACGCAGCAGGTGGCGGACGGCCTGCTGTCGAGCGCTATCGAGGCCGCTGAAAGCGTCGCTTTGCGCCAGGGTTTGCACTGCCTCATACAGAGCCCGGTTTTGTCCCATCTCACTGCGATACTCCGTCAGCAGTGGAAGACAGGCATCGTAGGCAATGCGCAGTTGGTCGCTGTTCATCACCCCATTGAGATGACTCACTGGCGACCAAAACTTTTCCAGGCGGTCATCGAGAATCTCCAGCGGCACCATCAAGCTGTCCCAACTATAGGATTGCTGTTGCAGCAGCTCGGCCACTTGCACACGATTGTCGTTGAGCAAGGCGGTGAGGCGCTCGGGCAGGCCGGGAATATCGACGTTGCTAAAAACAGGCAGTTCGGGTTGTTTCATAGTGACCTTGTGACGAGAGACAACTTGAGATTGTAGCAATATTCGCGCTGTCAGATGGGTGCTGCAGCCAGGACTCTCATATTGACGAAGGTGACAGTGCACCTACAATGAAACACTGCCCTCATTTTCAGGTACCCAGCCATGTACTCCACGATTTTGTTACTGCACCTGCTCGGCGCGACAATCTGGACCGGTGGCCATCTCTACCTGGTACTGGCAATCTTGCCACAGGCGCTAAAGGCCCGGGCTCCAGAGCGGATACTGGCTTTCGAGTCCAGCTTCGAGCGCGTCGGCATGTCCGCCCTTCTTGTTCAGGTCGCCACCGGGTTGTGGATGGCCATGAAGCTGCAGCCCGACCTGGCCAACTGGTTCACCCTGGCCACACCCCACGCCAAGCTGATCATGTTCAAGATCACATTGTTGCTGCTGACCGTCCTGACAGCCCTCGATGTCAGGCTCAGGATCATCCCCAAACTCAGCCCTCAGACCTTGCCGAGCCTCGCCGTGCGGATCGTCTTTGTCACCTTTCTCTCGGTGTTGTTTGTCGTCGCTGGCGCATCCTTCCGGGGAGCCTTGCTGTTCGGCTTGTTCTTATAAGTACGACGGCCCATGGAAGCGAGGCATGGCCTCGCTTCCATGGGCGCAATCAGTGGGCTGTCACCGACCTTTACAGCGGCCAATATCAACGATTGATTTTTTCCAGATAGCGGAAAAAATCCGAGTCGGCACGGATCATCAGCGTGGCGTTATCGCCCAGCGCCTTGTAGGTCTCCAGTGTGCGGATAAAGGCGTAGAACTCGGGGTCAGCACCAAAGGCCTCGCCATAGATACGGATCGCCTCGGCGTCGGCATCGCCGCGAATTTCTTCCGCCCGGCGCGCCGCCTCGGAGTTGATGCGGCGCAGCTCGCGCTCCATTTCACCAGTGATCTCAAGGCTGCGCCCCTGGCCCTCGGCGCGAAAGCGCTCGGCAATAGCCTGGCGCTCGGAGATCATGCGGTTCTCCACCTGGCGGCGTACCGAGTCAATGTAATTGATGCGCTTGATGCGCACATCGATCAGCTCGATGCCCAGTTCAGGCATCAGCCGGGAGGCGCTATCCAGAATCGCTGCCTCCAGCTTCTCCCGGCCCAGCTTGGGGCGCTGGGTGAGGGCGATATCCTCGCGCTCTTGCTCGACCTCATCCAGCTCCTCGACCGAGACCTCCCAGTCACCGGAGCGCACAATCTCTTCCAGCTCGGTGCCAGAAACGATATCGCGCACCACCGAATCAATGATGTCATCGAGACGATTGCGGCCACCGCGCTCATCGCGCACGCTGCGCAAAAATTGCAGTGGATCGACAATGCGCCAGCGTGCAGTGGTGTCCACCTGGATGAACTCGCGCCCGAGCGTGGGAATCTGACCGACATCCCCATCCCAGATCAACAGACGGCGGTCGAAATAACGTATTTCCTGAATAAAAGGTAACTTCCAGTGCAGGCCCGGTGTGCTGATCACCTCGCCCCGCGGCTCACCGAACTGAACAATGATGGCTTGCTCCGCCTCATCGACAACAAAAGCAGCAGAAAAAATCGTTATGGCAGCAGCTATTACGATGCCGATAGCGGCAAGATTGGCAAAAGGTTTCATTTGCTGTCCCCCTGACGTGCATCGCGGATATTCATCAGAGGCAGCGGACCCACCTGCTCCTCCTGCACCATGATCACTTGACCGACACCGGGCAGAATGTCTGCCATGGTTTCCAGGTAGAGGCGGGCGCGGGTCACGTCCGGCACCTGGGCGTACTCCTGCAGCATGGCACGGAAGCGCACCGTTTCACCGTGGGCCCGGTTGACCCGCTCGGTGGCATAGCCCTGTGCCTCGGCAATCAGGCGCTGGGCCTCACCCTCGGCGCGGGGAATCTGCTGGTTGGCGCGCTTGGTCGCTTCGTTGATCATCCGCTCGCGCTCCTGCCGCGCCTCGTTGACCTCGTTGAAGGCCGGCCGCACCGCCACCGGAGGCACGACGTCCTGCAGCTCCACGGTGATGATATGGAGACCAGAGTTGTAGCTGTCCATGATGCTCTGAATTTCGTCGCGCGCGTCCTGGGCGATCTCCACCCTGGCCACGGTAAGCACTTCAGAGCCGAGGCGGTTGCCGACCACCCGGCGCATCACTGACTCTGAAATATCCCGCAGGGTGCGATCCGGATCGCGCTGCTGGTAGAGGTACTTGATGGGATCCTGAATGCGGTACTGCACCACCCATTCCACGTCGATAACATTGAGATCGCCTGTGAGCATCTGCGACTCAATGGTGAAGTCCGCTGCCGAGTAACGGGTGCGGTCATTCTCCTGCCCCGCGGAGCGAAAGCCAAACTCCTGCTTCAGTACCCGGGCAGACGCTACCCGCTGAACCTGATCCACCCCAAAAGGAATCTTGAAATGCAAACCTGGGTCGGTGATATCCACGACGGCGCCAAAGCGTTTGACCACGGCTTGCTCTTCCGGCTGCACCGTATAAAAAGCCGAAAACAACCCCCACACCACAAGAGCCACAACGGGAATAATCAATAGCGGGAAACGTGAAGGCAGTTTTCGATACAGCTCCGCGAGGTCTTCCTCGAGCCCCCGTGAGCGTGACGAGCCCTGCCAAGGGTCCTTGTTCATGGTGATTCTCCTTGAGGCCTGTGAGGCCCGAGTACATGGTTGCCAGAGCTAGTGCTCTGCGAGAGATCCCACCCCGGCAAGTCGAGAGTCGGGAAGATACCAGATCGCCCCACTGCGGTATATTGTCGTGAGCGATATTCCGGGTAGCGCTGCTACAATGCCAGCCATGCCAAATTCCTTCACTTTCACCTCCATAGGCGTACTCCGCTCTCCCTACCGAGACAAGTTTGCCGTGCCGCGCCAACCGGGGCTGGTGCCCGCCGCCGTTGGCGAGCTGTTGCTGCAGGGAGAGTGCAACCGTGAGGAAATTCTGCGCGGTATCGACGGCTTTTCCCACCTGTGGCTGACCTTTGTATTCGACCGGGTGCTGGGCCAGGGCTGGAAGCCCACCGTGCGCCCACCCCGGCTGGGTGGAAATCACCGGCTGGGCGTTTTTGCCACCCGCAGCCCATTCCGCCCCAATCCCATCGGGCTGTCAGTGGTATCTCTGCTCGGCATCGAAAATCGCGGTGGTCAATGGTTGCTGAAACTGGGTGGCATCGACCTTGTCGATGCCACCCCGGTACTTGATATCAAGCCCTATGTGCCCTGGGTCGACGCCATCGCCGACGCCCGTGGCGGGTTTGCTACCCAGCCACCTGCACCACCAGTGACAGTCTCTTTCACCGCGACCTGCCATCAGCAGCTGGCACTGCTGGCTCAGAGCTATCCCAGGCTTGAGGAGCTGATCCGCCAGGTGATCGCCCAACAGCCCCAACCGGCCTATCACCAGTGCGACGAGGTACGCGACTACGGTATGAGGCTATACGACTTCAACATTCGTTGGACAAGCAACGGTGGCCATTGCCAGGTGCTCGCTATTGAGCCACTGGCACGCATGGAAAACCTATAGCCCGCTTACCTCTTACCTATATCAGTCCGCTTGTCGTCAAGCGCTCGGGTATTTACAGTACGAAGCATGGAGCTGAATCACAACGCCCCGCTCTATAGAAACAGGGCGAGAAGTGAGTCACTGCCAGGCTCTTCCCACAATGTCTGGCATGTTGATTATAGACAGGCTGGGATGTCGCTGGCATGATGCCCGCCCCACGTTTTCAGGAGCCGATATGAGCACTTTACCCCCCTGCCCCCAATGTGCCTCCGAATACACCTACCAGGACGGCGCTCTACTGGTGTGTCCGGAATGTGCTCACGAGTGGTCACCAGACGCTGCAAGCGCCAGCAGTGCGGAAAAAGTATACAAGGACGCCCACGGCAATATTCTGCAGGACGGCGACACCGTCACCGTCATCAAGGATCTCAAGCTCAAAGGCTCATCCCAGGTGGTGAAGGTCGGCACCAAAGTAAAGAATATCCGCCTGGTGGACAGCGACCACGATATCGACTGCAAGATAGACGGGTTCGGAGCGATGAAGCTGAAGTCGGAATTTGTGAAGAAGGTCTAAAGGGGTGAAATTCTGAGGGGGGACTGGTTTTCCTGCTCCCCCTAGACAATCGTTTTTCCAACGCCAGGCGTCAGCCCCTCTCCCGCAGCAGCTCTTCCTCTGGCTGCTCACAAGGCAACTTGCGACCGATCAACTTCTCGATGGGTTCGAGCAACATGGCATCGTCCTCACAGGCGAAACTGATTGAGGTGCCACTCTTGCCAGCCCGACCGGTGCGCCCGATGCGATGCACGTAATCCTCCGGCTCCTCCGGCAGCGTGTAGTTGACCACATGGCTGATGCCATCGATATGGATGCCGCGCCCTGCTACGTCAGTGGCCACCAGTACTTTAATAGCACCTGACTTGAAGTCATTGAGGGTTTTTACTCTCTTGTTCTGGGCCACCTCACCGGACAAAAGACCGACACTGAACCCCTTGCGGCGCAGTTTTTCTTCCAATTTGCGACACTGATCACGACGATTTGCAAACACAATCACGCTATCCACATCATCGGTAGCGATCAAATTGTGCAGCAAGTTGAACTTCTCGCGCTGGGTGGTGAGGTAGACTTTTTGGGTTACCGTGTCCGTAGCCACATTGAGGGGCTCGATTTCCACTTTGATAGGGTCGATGGTCCACTGCTCGGCCAGCTGCAGCACCTCCGGAGTGAAGGTGGCGGAGAACAACAACGTCTGGCGGTGATCCTTGAAAGGCGTTTGACGAACAATGCGCCGCACTTGGGGAATGAACCCCATATCGAGCATGCGATCCGCTTCATCCAGCACCAGGATTTCTACTTGATCGAGGAATACATCGCGGCTGCCGGTAAAGTCGATAAGACGGCCCGGGGTCGCGACCAGGATATCGCAATAGCTCTCTGTCAGGTGGCGCTTTTGCTTGTCGTAATCCATTCCTCCCACCAAGGTGTGGACCTTGAGATCGGTGTATTTGCACAGATCTCTGGCGTCTTCGGCGATCTGCATCACCAGTTCACGGGTGGGCGCAATCACCAGCGCACGCGCTTCGCCGGCAAAACGCTCGCTTTCCACCGGGTGCCTGAGCAGATCCTCAATGATGGTGATCAGAAAGGCCGCCGTTTTGCCAGTACCAGTCTGGGCCTTGCCCACCACATCGTGGCCACGCAAAGTAAAGGGCAGCGAACGGGCCTGGATCGGCGAGCAGTACTGAAAACCGAGGTCGGCAATGGCATGTACCACATTCAGATTGAGATCCAGATCGTGGAAGCGCAGCTTGCCTTCTGCCGGAGGGACGGGAAACTGATCGAGACTCCACTCTCTGGGCTGAGCGGGCTTTCTACCACGACCGCCCCGGGAGCGGCGACGGTTACTGCGAGCGGGTTTGGCTGAGTCGGTTGCGCTATCGGTATGTGCTTGTTCAGTCATGAAAAGGCCAGAGTGATTGCGGCGCGCACGCCGAAAAGTCGCGGATTATAACACAGGCTGGCTGTTCTTTAACCAACTCATCTCTGAAGTGGAAAAACACACAAATTGAACACATCAGAGCATTACCGGCACCAGAGCCGTTCCAATCACGGCCAAAGTACCGAGCAGAGCCGGAAGGAGTACGCGCCAGCCCAGGTCGGCCCCCCCGATGGCACGACAGTAGACTCCCTTCATCAGGGTGTTGGTGGCCGCCGCCAGGGCGATGCACAGCACGACCACGCCTGCGGCCAGCTCAGTGCCCCCTTTGGGCCCCAGGGACAATACGATGGCATCCACATCTGCGACTCCAGTGAGCACCGAGAGGACATAGAGTCCGCCCTGGCCAAACCAGTGCAGTAGTGCCTCAGAGGCAAACATCACTACGGCCAACAGACCAGCAAACTGCAGCGCGGGAACCAGTTGGAAAGGGTTGTGTACCTGCAGCGCGGTTTCTTGTCCTCCCCCGCCAGCCTGGCGCCACTGATACCATGCCGCCGCCAGCAATACTGCCAGTCCTGCCATCATTGGCGCCAGCAAAGCCGGCACCAGCTCGACCTTGAGCACTGCCATTACCACAACGATGCGGGCAAACATGGTAGCTGCTGCCAGCAAAATCCCGGCGGCCAGGATGGCCGGGTCGCGCACCTCTCCCTGCAGGCGAGATAGACTGAGGGTCACCGCCGTGGACGATACCAGCCCACCCGTCAGCGAAGTCACCAGCACCCCCTTGCGCTGCCCGACGAGACGCATGGCGAAATAGCCAACCAGCGACAATCCCGAGATCAGCACCACCATCCACCACAACTGATAGGGGTTGATAGCACCCCAGGGGCCGAAGCCCTGATCGGGAAGCAACGGCAACAGCACCACCGAGGCCAGCAAAAATTGCAAGGTTCCGAGCAGTTCAGCGTGGTCGAGCGCGGTCAATAGACTGTGCAGTGTTTCCCGCAGGTGCAACAGTAACGCGATGACCACTGCGCTGGCTGCCGCCGGCAGGGCGAGGTCGAAGGCCGGCAAGACCCCGAGCCAGTAAACCATCATGGCCGCCAGCTCACTGGTAATGCTGACATTGCCATCGGTCTTGGCGGACTGGTAAAAGCCGACAATAAGCAATGTCGCCACCGGCAAAAATGCCAGTCCACACAGCAGCCAGGCCTGGAATAAAGGCAAGGTACTCACCCCTGCTGCCACCAGGGATCCGAGCAAAGCAATCAGCGTATAGGTACGGATGCCTGCCACCCGCGAGCCTTTCTTCTGGCTGCGCTCGTGCCACCCCCGCTGGCTGCCCACCAGCAGACCCAGGGCAATGGCAATCCCCAGGTTGGCAAAGTGTTCCAGCAATAGGCTGTATTCAGTATCCATGAGCAGATAGCTTCAGCATTTGAGGGCTATATTATGCCCAATCTCCTACTTGCTGGCTTGAACGCGGGAGAGAATGTCTCAATGGCAGCAGGAATGCGGCTTTACGAAAACAGCAAGCAGTAATATGCCGCCACCGGTTCAACAGTAAAAGGAGCTGCACGTTGCCGGCAGGGTCGCCACAGCCGATAGTGAGCGGTATGATAAAAACCGATCTCAGCATTGGGCCCCATCCATGGACACCATCAACAACGACGAGCTTGCCGACAGCAATAGCGACCACAATGTCGAGCGCCACATCAAGCTGCGCCACCTGCTGCCCGAGGACTTCGCCGACATCAAGGCAGTAATGGACACCGTCTACTCCAACCTGGGGGGCGCATGGAGTCGCAAGAAATACTTTACCCAGCTGTCGACCTTCCCCGAGGGGCAAATCTGCATTGAAGACAACGGCCGAGTGGTAGCCGCTGCCTTCTCAGTCATCGTGGACTATGCCAAGTTCGGTGATCAGCACACCTACGAGGAAATCACCGGCGATGCCTACCTCACCACCCATGATCCCAATGGCGATGTGCTGTACGGCGTGGATGTCTTTGTTCATCCAGACTACCGCGACCTGCGCTTGGGGCGCCGCCTGTACGAAGCGCGCAAAGAGTTGTGCCGCAACCTGAACCTGAAGTCCATCATCGCTGGCGGTCGCATCCCCTACTACCAGCAGTATGCCGGTGAGATGTCGCCCTACGAATACATCGAGAAGGTCAAAAACAAGGACATCTACGACCCCACCCTGAGCTTCCAGCTCTCCAACGACTTTGAGGTGCGCCGGGTACTGACCGCCTATCTACCCGAGGACCGGGAGTCGCGAGGCTATGCCACCCTTCTCCAGTGGCACAACATCTACTACAACCCCAGCGAGCCGAAACTGATCGGCGCCCGCAAGCGTACCGCTCGGGTGGGCTGTGTACAGTGGCAGATGCGCTATTTTCAGGATGTTGCCGAGCTGCTCCAACAGGTCGAGTACTTTGTCGACGCCCTCGCTGACTATCAGTGCGACGTGGCACTGTTTCCCGAGTTCTTCAATGCGCCGCTGATGGGGCTGGAGCCTCATGCCAACTCAGTCGACGCGGTGTGGGGCCTGGCCGCTTTCACCGAGCAGATCCTCAGTGAAATCTCGCGCCTGGCAGTGAGCTACAACATCAACATTATTGCCGGCTCCATGCCCATCGTTGAAAACGACGAACTCTACAACGTCAGCTACCTGTGCCGTCGCGACGGCACAGTGGATGGCCAATACAAGATTCACCCCACCCCTGTCGAAAAGAAAGACTGGATCATGCAGGGCGGCGATACCTTGCAGGCCTTCGACACCGACTTCGGCCGCATCGGCATCCTGATCTGCTATGACGTGGAGTTTCCCGAGCTGGCGCGGTTGCTGTCGGAGGAAGATGTCAAAATTCTTTTTGTACCCTTCTGGACCGATACCAAAAACGGCTACCTGCGAGTGCGCCGCTGCTCCCAGGCAAGAGCTATCGAGAACGAGTGCTATGTGGTGATGGCGGGCAGCACCGGCAACCTGCCCAAAGTGGACAACGTAGATATCCAGTACGCCCAGACAGCCGTGTTTTCGCCTTCGGATTTCGCTTTTCCCCACGACGCCATCGTAGCGGAAACCACCCCCAACACCGAGATGACTCTGATTGTCGATCTCGATCTGCAAAAGCTCAACCAGCTACAGAATGAAGGCTCGGTGCGCAACTACCTCGACCGCCGCCGCGATCTCTACAAGGTAACCTGGATGGGCAGGAAACCGGAGGGGTGATATTTGAGGCTGAGCATCAGCCCCAGGCCTCAATCTGGCAGCCGGGTTCAGTCTGACAGATAGTATTCCACTGTGGAAACAACCCGTACATTCTTGATGTGCGGGTTGTTGCTGTCCCGATCATTG
This sequence comes from Porticoccaceae bacterium, assembly GCA_023229065.1. Classification (GTDB taxonomy): domain Bacteria; phylum Pseudomonadota; class Gammaproteobacteria; order Pseudomonadales; family Porticoccaceae; genus NAT127. The sequence goes on along the minus strand of JALNZZ010000006.1, from coordinate 12,499 downwards.
ATGGTGAACTGGCCCTGGGAGGCTGTCTTGATCTTACCCAGCTGGCTATTGGAATCGGCAGCGAACTTTTCTGCCACTTCCCGCGCCTTGGTGGTAGCTTCCTCGATCATCTCCGGCTTGATATCGTTGAGGCGATTGAATAGATATTCAGTACGCGCCATATAATCGTTGCCCGTAAACACGATACCCTCGCGGCCCAGCTCCCCCAACTCATTCATCAGACCGCGAACATTCTCCACCTGGGTGGAATACACCGTCACCGTCTGTGTGGCCGTGTAACGAAACTCATTGCCACCACCACTGCTATAGGGTTGGGCTGACTTGTCCACAATCGCCGGGGGCGAAACACTGATCTCGGCTGGCTGGACACTATTTGCTCGCAGAAAAGCACGAATTTTGCCCGTGTTGTCATCGAGGCGTGTATAAAGGGCACCGAGATCATTGCTGGCCTCAGTGAACTGCAGCGGCCAGATCACGACATCCGCAGGGTACTCCCGCTCTGCCAGCCCCTTGACTGTGACAGTGCGCTCCATTTGACGAAAATCGATAGCGGCCTTGCCCAGCAAATAACCGAGGGCAGCCAGACCGGCAAGCATGAAAATACCGAGGACCAGAGCGCTGGCAACCGAAGTGGACCTTTCCTGCACGGTGGATACTCCTCCACAATCCCGTTCGCAAAGCATGGCTCTCAGTAATCAATCCGTCAACCTGCCGGTCCATGCCACCCCTGTGGGTTATCTCATGATATGGTTGGCCTATCACTCTGACTGACCCGAGACCATGTTGATCGTTATTTCTCCCGCCAAGACTCTCGACTACGACACTCCCGTCAAGATCCGCGACCACAGCCAGCCGGCCTTTCTTGACGATGCGGCACTGCTGATAGACGAGTTGCGCCACCTAGCTCCTCCCGACATTTCCTCGCTGATGAGTATCAGCGACAAACTCGGCACCCTCAATTACGGCCGCTACCAGGACTGGCAACGACCCTTTACTCCCGACAATGCTCGCCAGGCCCTGCTGGCCTTCAAGGGCGATGTCTACACCGGCCTCGAAGCGGAAACCCTCACCACCGCAGACCTCAAATGGGCCCAGAAACACTTGCGGATCCTCTCCGGGCTCTATGGCCTGCTCAGGCCCCTCGATCTGATGCAGCCCTATCGCCTGGAGATGGGCACGCGCTTTGCTAACAGTAGAGGCAAGGACCTTTACCAATTCTGGGGGGAACGCCTCACCGAGGCTCTCAACGCCGAGCTGGCTGGCGACAAGCACCCAGTACTGATCAACCTGGCCTCCAATGAATATTTCAAGGCTGTCGTACCCAAAGCCCTGCGGGCAGAAGTGATTACCCCGATCTTCAAGGATCGCAAAGGTGATCAGTACAAGATCATCAGCTTCTATGCCAAGAAGGCGCGAGGCATGATGGCCCGCCACATCATCCGCAACCGCCTCGTCGACCCGGAAGCCATCAAGAACTTCGAAGATGGCGGCTACCGCTATAACGCCGCTTCTTCAACAGCGCGTGAATGGGTATTCTTGAGGGACGAACCACTTAAAGACGCGTGAACAGTGCATGAAGCCTTTTTCCCAAGCCTGCGAGAACAACAAGCAGCCGATTCTCACCATTCTCGACCGGGTCTTTGCCGATACCCGCAAGGTGTTGGAGATTGGCAGCGGCACAGGTCAACACGCCGCCTATTTCGCCCCGCGTCTGCCCCACTTACAGTGGCAGACCAGCGACCTCGATGCTAATCACCCCGGTATCAATGCCTGGATAGATGACACATCTGCTGCCAATCTGCTTCGACCTCTGACGCTGGATGTACTGGAAAATGACTGGCCAGCAGGCCCCTACGACGGCTTTTTCAGTGCTAATACCTGTCATATCATGCCGTGGCACGGAGTGCTGGCGATGCTCACCGGTATCGGCCGCTACACCGCAGAGGGTGCGGGAGCAGTAGTTCTGGCTCTGTACGGCCCCTTCAAATACGGTGGAGAGTTCACTTCCCCCAGTAATGCCGCTTTCGACAAGTACCTCAAAAGTCATGCGCCCCACCAAGGGATTCGCGACATCGAGGCCATCACCACCGCCGCTGCGGAGCACGGCTTGGTGCTGGCGGAAGATAACGCCATGCCCGCCAACAACCAGCTGCTGGTCTTCCACCGCTTGGGCGAGCAAGCCTGACTGAACTTGTCCTGAGTGCCAGACCGATGTCACCTGCACGGTGACTAGCGGTTACAGATCGCCGCTTTGCACACTATCGCCGCCCTTGCCCGAACGATCGACATAGGCACGCACCTCTCTGGGAGCAGGTCCCTGATTCTCCACCTGCAGACCGCCACCATCATCCAGAGCATTGATTACAGTAAGGGGAGAGTTTTCTCCCTGCAAAGCCGACTCGCTGGCAGACGGCTGTACAGCACCCAAGCGCTCATACACCACGTCATTGACCGGCACACCATTGCGCAACAGACGCTTTTCACAATCTTTAATGCCTGTTTCTGCATTGTCCACGCAATACCAGCCAACAGTTGCCTCAGCCTGTGTGCCAGAAGAAAAAGACAAGCCCGCGCCACAACCACCGAGCATTCCCACCACCGCAGTAATCATCAGGATGCGAACCACCGCACCAAACGCTATAAGACGCATAGATTAAAAGCCCAACTTGGCAAGAATTTCGGTGACCTCGCGCATGATCCCCGCGGTTTTAGGGTGGCGAACCTCAAAGTCAGACGCCTGCTTCTCGAGCCGGTCGCGCAGATTGTCGCCCTCCTCGAGTTCCGGCTCATCTCCCGACGCGACTCGCACAATGTCAGTCATAACTGTCGTCAGCATGTCCTCAGCGTAGCGGTCTTCGTGAGCGGCCTTTTCAAGCTCCTTGTGCAGCTCAGCGAGCTGTTGGCGCAACTGATCGGTTTCCATCGTGTGCTCCTGTAACGGAAAGAAAGAGCGGCAAGGGTTTTGGCGCCGAGAGCTTGTCTCGTGGCATTATCAGCGCCAGCCGCAAAAACAGATACCAAGCCAAAGAGTCATTTTACAGGTGAACGCAGCGATAAAGAATGCCCCTCCTTGCCGCGACACTGGAAAGTGGGCGATCCACTCCTATTTCCCAACTTTTTATTTCGTTATGTCGCAATAACGCATGAATCCCCACACCCCGTTGGGGTGTGGGGATTCATCGGTCGTCGCTGCCAGGCATTTTTTCAGTCCTTTGGGCTCAATCACTCAATTCCATATTCCCGCCCGGCACAGCTCACTTTTCACCTCGCTCCTGCTTGGGTTCCCTCAGGCTTTATGACAGTCCCAACCCGGCAACAACCAGGCCTGCAACAGTCTTGGGCTTGCAGACTCAACGCCGGCTATTCATCACAGCGAGGCTAAAAAAGTGGTGTCACTCCCGACACCTGCTGTTGCTTCCTGTCTCGACACGCAGTCCCTGTGTAAAGAGCCCACCATCGGGATTTCCCTTTTCCTGATGGCTGCGGCAGGATGTCTGAGGTCACTGACAGTTGTGGAGCGGGTCATCTCCGCTGTCAGCAGCCCGCCACCCGGGGCTACTACCGCACTTTTAGAACATCCCTTTATCTCGGCACTTCCTTCTCTTGGCATATCCCTTTAAATGCTTCCCTTCCTTATTAAAAATCCCTTTTTATCTTCCTTTTCCTCTCCTGCAGACCTCCTTGCCTTACAGGGCATCCTTTCCCCAACTAGAGCATCCTTATCTCAAAGCGTCCCTAAAGCTTCCTTTCAAAGTCTTTGACCTGCCGCTCGGCTTCGTCCTTGGCAATGCCATATCGCTCCTGAATGCGGCCGACCAGATAATCGCGATTGCCCTCGGCAACATCGAAATCATCATCTGTCAGTTTGCCCCAGGTACGTTTCGCCTGACCGGCAACCTGCTTCCATTTGCCGGAGATAATGTCCTGATTCATAAAGACCTCCAGTGTCGCGTAGTCGACTGATTAGCCTTATTGACCAGTGCCGGTACCAGTGTCAGAGCCGCTGCCCCAACCCGTGTCACGGCTGGTTTCTCCCCTGTCTCTACGGTCTTTGGCACCTTTGACAGAGAGGAACTCTTCCTGAGTCACTTCGCCGTTACCGTCCAGGTCATACTGGGAAAATTTTTGTGAATCACCCGCAGCCTCCAACTCCTCCTGGCTCAAGGTCATGCTGCTGTCCGTGTCCAACTCCTTAAATTTCGCACGGTGATCTTCACCACTGTCTGCAGCGAAAGCAGAAGCAGCAAAAACAAGCGAGGTAAGAGTAACCAGTGCAATTTTCATAAAGCCTCCAATAAGTCATTTTGAACCACGTAAATTGTTACGCCCTATTGGAGGAGCATTCTTTATGCCAAGATTACAAAAGCCCCCGATATCAGCAACTTAGCTTGCGCCGTCATTTTCAAACGAAGAATTCTGTTGCCAAAACAAAACACCGAGGCACAGAATGAAAGATTAGCTATACAAAACAGTGGGTTATATTGTTTCTAATTTGCAACACAGGATCCAAAACAAACATCAGTGAGCCCAAGACACCAGCGGTTTTAACCAGCGAGGCCGCCAAGCCAGCAACATCGCCACCAAAAATGCCGAGGCGGAAATCACCATTACCCATACCAGAACGGCTATCGAGGGATGGTCCACCCACAGGCACAGGAACAGGGAAGTTAACAGTGCGACCGCCGCGAGTGCTCGCAATAGCTTCGCTGGCGGCAAGGATGTGTCTCGAACTTGCTGCCAGTGCTGGCTCATCGACAACGCCAGCCAGCCCATGCCGATAAATCCGCTGGCGACCCCCAGTGCCAACAACAGCGACTCAACCACGCACCACCTCCAGAGCACGAGAGCCCTGCGAATCCACAAATGCAGTGGCGCGCTCGCGACCGCGCAACAGGAAGGCGACGCGAATCGCGATCGCGGCACTCGCCAGCAAGGCCAGATCGAGACCGGCCACCGGCCAGTAGCGCTCCGTAATCAGCGTCTTCAGTAGATGATCGCCAGTGGTAATCCAGTTGAGCACCACCGCTGTCACCGCCAGCAGTGCTATTGCCCAGCACTGTTCGCGCCAGGCGGGCGACAGGGAGCCCGGTACTGCCCTGCCGCGCCATATAGCGTGCGCGAAGGCCAGCAGCCAGGCCAGCCAGAAGACCACCTCCTCCCAGGTACCGCGATGAGGCAACGCCACCGGCAGCAGGCGATTGGCCACCAGGATCGTGCCAGCCGCCACCACCATGCCCGTTACCGCGGTGACTGCCAGGGCATCGACCCGGCGCACCAACGCTGCATCTTTGAGATTGCGTTTACGCTTTTCGGTGAAAAAGATAAAGCCGGTGGCGATGCAGGTGCAGCCAAGCAGCCCGCCCAGCACATAGAGCCAGCGCAGTGGCCAGTGCTCGAAGTGCTGCAAATGCAGACCGGTGAGAAACTCGTTGATACCCGCGACTACACTGGGTGGCGGCTCCTCATAAAGCACTCTACCGCTGACAGCATCAAAGTGAACGCCTTGGCCCACAAACGCGACCCGATCGCTGCCCGCACGAAACAGGCTCACGAAACTGTTGCGATCCCCAGGATGGGTAACCCATAGAAAGCCGACCTCGCCAGGCATGCCGCGCTCGGCCCAGCGTTTTTTGGCTTCCATCACCATGGCGTCCACCGAGGCGATGGGAGCGGGCTCGCCAGCCGGTTCGAAGGGTAGTCCGCGGCTCACGGCCTCTTCCATCAGGTGGGCCTGCGCCGGCGTGGTGAGCACGGTCTCGCCCACCGGCAGGTAAAGGAAAGCGAAGATCGTCAGCCCGGACAAGGCGAAGATAAAGTGAAAGGGCAAAGCCACCACGCCGGTGAGGTTGTGCAGATCCAGACTGCTGCGCTGGGTGCGCTTGCCGGGTCGAAAAGTGAACAGCTCGCGGAACAAGCGGCGATGGATGATCACTCCACTCACCAGCGCCACCAGCATAATCAGTGCCGCCACACCGACGATCCAGGTGCCGAGCTGCTGCCATTGAATATGCAAGCTGTAGTGCAGCGGATAGAAGAACTCACTACCAATCTTGAGCCTGTCGTGGGGTAGCACTGTCCCGTTGCGGGGGTCGAGTGTCAGATGGCCGTGAACATGGTCAAAGGGATCCGCCGGGTTAGGCACCGAGTATTCGGTAAAGACATCCAGCACCGGATCGCGGTGAGTGGTGTAGGCGCCCCAGCCGACAGGTTGCAACTGTGCCGGTAACTCACCGCCGATGCGCTTGCGGGCAGCGTCCAGCTCTTCCTCCTCGGCTTCCATATTCGGGAAGACATCCGCCAACAGGTTGTCGTAGGACGGCATGGGCTGCGGCTCAAAGCGGGTTTCCGGCAGTGCCCAGCGATCGATTTCACGATCGAACACCGACAGCGATCCAAAAAAGAAGACCGCCATCAAGACAAAGCCGAGCACCAGCCCGAACCAGGTGTGCAGCCATGCCATGGATTGTCGAAAGGTCTGTAACATCGTCGTCTTCTCCCCGTTGTGCTCAGTTGGCCAGCAGCCAGCCGAGCAGCGTCATCACCGCGCCACCGCCGGCCAGCAGCAGCCAGGCGCGCCCGAGGCTGGCAGTGGCAAAAGCCCAGCAGAACACCGCGGTAAACAGCAGAAACGCCAGCAGGTAAGACAGGGTGCGCGCCTCGCCGAAGGACATCCCCAACGTTACCGCCAGCGCGATGCCCAGGGTGGTGAAGCCCCACACGAAACAGTAGCCGCCCAGCAGTGCCGCAGCGGTGCGGGACAGGATGTGCAGCGGTGTGATCGTCGCGGTTTTCATGCCGATCCTCCGGGTGTTCACTCAAAAAGCGTAGCTGTAACTCAGGCTATAGGTGCACGGTGCAGCGTAGTAACCGATTTCATACAAACTGGTGATGTACTTTTCGTCAGTGAGATTGTCGACGTTCACTTGCAGGGTGGAGTGCTCATCCAGGCGCCAGCGGGCATAGGTATCCAGAGTGAGGTAATCGTCCTGCTCGATATTCACACCCGTGTAACTATCCACTCGCGACGTCTTGGCTTGCCAGCGCCCCCCCACCCCCAGAGTAACCGCTTCAAAGCCTGGCACGGTCAGGTTGAGGGCAAAGTTGACCGTCTCGCGGGGCACCCACTGGTAGGTATCGTCGCCCGCTTCGTCCTCCAGGTCGAGAGAGGTGAAACCGACGTTCACTGATACATAATCGTTCAGCCAACCGCTGACCTCGACTTCATAACCCTGGGATTCAACATCCTCTCCCACATAGAAATACTGCGCGGTGTCGGGATCGAAACCGGCGTAGACGCCGAGCCCCTCCTGCTCGGCCCGGAACAACGCCAGGGTGGTCAGCAGGCGGCCATCGAACCAGTCGGCCTTCACCCCAACTTCGTAGTTCACACCCTTGCTGGGCGCCAGATACACCCGATTGGCGTCGTACTTGTCCTGCGGCTCGTAGATATCAGAGTAGCTGGCATAGGCGAGCAGGTTATCGGTGATATCGACGGTCAGCCCGACATAAGGGCTGACTTCCGTTTCGCTCAACCTGGTACTCTGTGTCGTGGCATCGCGCTCAAAATCGATGGCATTGACCCCCAGGATGGTCTTGAATCGTCCAAAGTGCAGACGCGTGGCACCGTAGTAGCGGATGAGCTCGTCGTCGGTGCGGCTGTCCTTCACTCTGGCACCCCATGCCGGTTCGGGCACCGCATCGCCGCGATAGGGAAAGGCGGGCATCAGGCCGAATGCTGGCTCGCTGGCATCGGCGGGGTTCATGTACATGGTGCGTCGCCCCTCGGAATAACTGATACCGAACACCAGCTCGTGGCTATTGCCGAACAGACCGTATTCGCCATTGACCTTCAGGTCCAACAGATGAGCGCGATCCTCCGTCAGCCACTTGCCCGGCCAGCCCGACAACCCCTCGCCGGTTTGCGGGTCGAGCCCGGTATAACTGGAGGCGAAGAACAGCACGCTGTCGTCGTCCATGGCGCGGTAATTGTAGGAGAGTTCGGCATTCCAGTTGTTGGCGAAATGGTAGCTGTACTCTACGAAGGCACTCTGGTTGATCGTATCCCAGCGGCTCCAGTCCTGGGCCGTGGAGGCACTGCGGCTCCAGCTGGCCTGGGTGCCGTCGCTGTTGGCGAACACCAAACCTCCCCACATATTGCCGTTAGTGTTGGCTTCCTGCCAGGAGTAGCCTACCGCCAGAGTGCCATTGTCGCTCACCTGGCCGTCGACCACGCCGTAGACGAAAGTCCGGTCATCGCTCATGCCGCGCAGCCAGGAACCCGCTTTCTCGTGTGCAACGACCAGCCGCCCTGCCCACTCTCCTCGTTCAGTAAAAGGTGTGGAGTAATCTGCTTCCAGACGATAGCGGTCATGGGAAGCTCCCACCGCACGCACTACACCTTGCTGCTCATTGGCCGGTCTCTTGCGCACATAGTTGATGGTCCCCGAGGCATTACCAATCCCGGTCAAAAGACCATTGGCACCGCGGATAACTTCGATCTTCTCATAGCCGAAGGCGTCGATCGCCCCTGTCACAAGCCCCCAATTGTTGGGCAGGCCAACGCCATCGATCTGAGTATTTTTGATCTCGAAACCCCGTGACAGGTAATTGGTGCGGTTCGTCTCCCAGCGTTCCACCTGAACACCTGTCACCAGCTCCAGCGCAGAATTGATATCGGTGGCGCCAAAACTGTCCATCATGTCGCGTGTTACTAAACTGATCGACTGAGGCGTGCTTTTGATATCCATCATCAGCCCCGTGGCTCCCTCGCTCGCTCGATTGTCCCGCACCCCCACGATGAGGATTTCTTCAACAATTTCTGTGGCACCGACAAATGGGGTTACAGAGGTGACAGCGAGGGCAAGCCCCGTCCGTCTCAATAGGCGAGTGTTCATGGCGGCCTCTTTTATGCAGAAGTTATTTGATCAATAAATGTACAGACCGAAAGCCTACTCCTCACAAAACGCCAATGCAAACAATAATGATTCCTGTTTGATTTTTTTATATCCGTTAGATCGCTCTCTGCATCGCTGCCTTGAATGAAAGAAGGAAAGAGTGGAGGAAGCGAAACAACGACGCGTAAAAAGCGCCTCCGGAGATTAAACACACCAACCACCGCCCTACTCTGACAGGAGGGCATCCTGGGCTTGCCTAACCCTCTCGCCGCGCCCGTCTCGCTCGCTCAATCGCCTCACAGACTTGCTCTGCACCGTCAGCGATACGAGGCCCATGACGCTGTAGCAAGTCGGGATCAATGGCTGTTACCTGGCCGTTGGCGACAGCCCGGATGCCAGGCCGTTTTTGCCAGGCCCTGAGCGAAGCCGTCAGATCACTGTCAGACTCGGTGACAATAATCAGCTCGGGGTCGCGCAGCAGTACAGCTTCAAGACTGGTGTTGACCACCAGAGTGGCCGCATCGGCAAAGATATTGTGACCACCACACAGCCGGATGATGTCTGATGCCAGATGGTCGCCGTTGAGAGTAATCAGCGGCTGGCCCCAGATCTGCTGGAAAACCTGCACCACGGGACGCTCCGCGTATGTCTCCCGCAGCGCTGCTATCCGGGTGTTGAAATCGTCGACCACGACAGCCGCCTGATCTTCATGCCCGACGAGCACGCCCAGTTGACTCAGCTCCCGCGGTATGTCTTCCAGGCGCTCTGGCTCCTGAACGTGAACCACAAACCCTAATGCCCGCAACCGTGCTACCACCTGATCGCCGTTACCGCTGCGCCAGGCCAGCACCAGATCCGGATCAAGTCGCATTACAATTTCATAATTGATGGCACTGCTACTGCCCACCCGCGGAACATTTCGCGCAGCCTCGGGGTAATCGCTCCACTCCACGGTGCCGACAATGAGTTCGCCTGCGCCTATGGCAAACAGCTGCTCAGTGATATGTGGGCTGAGGCTGACAATGCGCTTCGCCGGCTGTTTCAGGTCCACCTGGTATCCACTGGCGTCGCGCACTGACACCGGTGAGGCTACAGCAGCGGTAAGCGATAAACTCGCCAGTAGCACTACTCCGAGCAACCCCAGACTTCTCATGTGATAACCAGAGGGTTGCCTGTAAGAGGATGAGGCTGCACCAAGGCATCGACAGCAAATACCTTGCGGATGGTAGCGGGCGTGAGCACCCGGTGCGGCAAGCCGTACTCCGCCATCCGACCACAACTGAGCAGCAACATGGCAGAGGCGCAACGGGCCGCCATATTGAGGTCGTGGAGCACCATCACTACCCCAAAACCCTGGCTGGCCAGACGTCCCACCAGATCCAGGGTCAGCTGCTGATGAGCCAGGTCAAAGGAGGCGGTTGGCTCATCGAGAATCAAATAGCGCACAGGGTCGTCGGCCTCGCCGGCACTCCCTTCGTCCTTCCATATTTGCGCCAGAACCCTGGCCAGCTGTACCCGCTGCTTTTCGCCTCCGGACAGATGCGTATAAAGCCGCTTCCGCAAATGGCTGCCATCCACCGCCTCCAGCGCCTTCCTGACAATGGCCGCATCCTGCCGCTGACCACTATCGTGAGGAGTGCGGCCCAGCATTACCACTTCTTCCACGGTGAACGGAAAGTCGAGGGAAGCGCCCTGCGGCAGAATACCCATGCTGCGCGCCCGCTCTGCCGCTGGCCACTCACGAATAGGGTGGCCGTTGAACATGACGGCACCCTGACTGGGCTCGCATTCACCGCTCAATACCTTCAATAACGTGCTCTTGCCGGCGCCATTGGGGCCAAGAATGGCGAGGATCTCTCCCCCTTTTACAGTGAAGTCGATACCCTCCAGCAACGACACACCGTTGAGCTGAAGACCCACGCCCTGCATAGCCAGCGTCATGGCACTGAGCTCACGGCAGCACTCCCCCGACGTGGCGGCGGCGCTGCTGGATCAGTAGCGAGACGAAAAAGGGGGCGCCGATCATGGCCGTAATTACCCCGGTGGGCAGCTCGGCGGGCAGGATTAAAACTCGCGCCAGCGTATCTGCTACCACCAGGAACAAAGCGCCCATCAGTAGCGAGCAAGGGATCAGGTGACGGTGATCGGGGCCAATCAACAAGCGCACCCAGTGGGGCACCATCAAGCCGACAAAAGCGACGATACCCGCAGTCGCAACACCGATGCCCACGACAAAGGCAGTGAGCAAAATCACCCGCCGCTTGAGAGCTTCTACATCCACCCCCAGATGGCGGGCTTCGGACTCCCCCAGTAGCAGTGCGTTGAGAGCCTGGCTATGGCGCGGCAGCACCGCCGTTGTCACTGCGGCAGCAATAGCAACAAACCCGACCCGCTGCCATCCGGCACCCTCCAGGCTGCCCATCTGCCACAGACTGATGCGGCGGAGGGTGTCATTGTCAGTAAAAAAGCCAAACAGGCTGTTGAGGGCACCGGTCAAGGCAGTAATGGCAATCCCCGCCAGCAGCATAGTGGACACCGACGTCCCCGCCGATGAAGTCGCCAACCGATACACCAGCAACACAGCAATAAAGCCACCGGCGAACGCCCCCACAGCAACCAGCGACATGCCCAGCCAGCCGGTGGTAAAAAAAGCTCCGCCAAACACCACCACAAAACCAGCACCAGCAGAGGCCCCACTGGCCACACCTATCAAGGATGGGTCGGCCAGCGGATTGCGAAACAGGCCCTGCATGGCAGCCCCGGCCCCCGCCAACACCACCCCTAGCAAGGCTGCAAGAATAAGCCTCGGCAAGCGGATCGAAAACAGGATCAGCCCCTCGCGACCAGGCTCACCCGACAGCCAGTCGCCCAGCGTGGCAAAGAACACCCCAGGGGTGATAAACACAGCACCGCTCAGCAAACTCACCACCAGCGCCAGCGGCAGCAAGATCAACAATAGCCACAACAGCTGGCGCGGTTGAAGGGGACGCATGACCGGGTCCGCTATCAGTAATCTACGCCCTTGCGGGCCTTGATGCCCGCGGTGTAGGCGTGCTTGATGTCTTTGAGCTCGGTGACAGTGTCAGCCAGCTCACGAAGCGCACTGCCACCACCACGGCCGGTGACCACCACCGACTGGGCGACGGGGCGACTGGCCAGAGCCTCCAGCACCCGGTCTTCGTCCAGGTAGCCATAACTCAGCATATAAGTGAGTTCGTCGAGCACCACCAGGTGATAACTATCGTCCCGCAACATGGGTTCAACCACCGACCAGGTTTTCTCCGCGGCGGCAATATCAGCACTCTTGTCCTGCGTATTCCAGGTGAAACCCGTGCCCATCTGATAGAAACTCACCTGTGGACACTGCTCGCGAAGGTAAATCTCCTCTCCGGACAATTGCTCGCCCTTGATGAATTGCACCACTCCCACCTTGTAGCCGTAGCCAAGGCTGCGCATCACCATGCCAAAGGCCGAGCTGCTCTTGCCCTTGCCATTGCCGGTGAGCAGGATCATTACCCCGCGCTCGGTATCGGCGGCGGCAATACGAGCGTCAACTTTTTCCTTGAGCTTCTGCATTTTGCGCTTGTGGGCATCGCTATCGATAT
>JALNZZ010000131.1 GCA_023229065.1 Porticoccaceae bacterium | reverse complement strand
CCGGCGCGATTGCGTACAAACAGCCGACAGCCCAGCTGGCCCTCCAGGTTACGAATGCGCGCTGTCACCGCCGTTTGGGTGACATACAAACGCTCCGCCGCCGCCATAAAACTGCCGGTGCGCACCACTTCCAGAAAGGTTCGAGCCAGGTCGATATCCATCTAACTATCAAAAATTTTCAGTTAAACCGCGATTATATTTCATTATTCAGCACTAAAGGCCTCTTGGCATACTCTCAAATACTTGGTTTGGATGAGATTACGCATGACGGCAGAGGTCCCAACCCGCCTCTTTTCGGAGCAACAGTGGCGGCAGCTCTTTCCCCTTTTGAACAGCCTGGACCAGAGCCAGCGGCTGTGGCTCAGTGGTTATCTGGCTGCACCGGAATGGGGGGCAGCAACAGCAACGACAGTAGTCGCCGACACCGCTGAGCGCGTCACCATCGCCTACGGCACCGAAACCGACAACTGCAAGCGCCTGGCCCACCAGCTGGAAGCCCGCTGTCGCGAGGCCGGTATCGCCGCCGAGGTGGTCGATCTCGCCCAGACTCGTGTCCGTCGCCTCACCAAAATGAAATACCTGGTGGTGATCACCGCCACCCATGGCGACGGCGACCCGCCGGAGCCTATCACCGACTTCTACGAAAATCTGAATGCCGACGATATGTCGCCGCTGAAGGGCTTGCGCTTTGCCGTCCTCGCCCTCGGCGACAGCACTTACGAAAACTACTGCGTCACCGGCCAGATCATCGACCAGCGCCTGGAAGCCCTCGGCGGCGAGCGCCTGATTCCCCGCCGCGATTGCGACGTGGATTTCGCCCAGCCAGCAGATGAGTGGATGACACAACTGCTGCCCACCCTGCCCCGCGCCGCGGCGGCAACTCCCGCCGTCGATCACAGTGCTGCCTACAGCAGTGCACCGGCAGCGGCAAGCTACAGCAAGGACTCGCCTCTCGAAGTGGAGGTGCTGGCCAACCACAGCCTGAGCCACCCGGATCGCTCTCACCCCATCCACCACCTGGAACTGGAACTGCCGGTCGCCGATTTCCCGCTGCTACCCGGCGACGCTGTCGGCGTTTTGCCAGAAAACCCGCCCCAGCTGGTAGCCAGTATTCTGGACGCCACCGGCCTGTCCGGTGAAGCGCCGGTGGTGGTCGACGATCAAGCCATGTCGCTGGTGGAAGCCCTGCGCATACATCGCGACCTGACCATTCCCAGCCGCGGCTTTTTATCCGCCTGGGCAGCCCTGAGCGACGCCCAGTGGCTGCAGGATATCAACGCTGGAGAGGCCAAGGCACAGCGCGAATTCCTGCGCCAGCACCAGGTCTGCGACCTGGTCCGGCGCGCCCCGGCACGGCCGGAACCCCAGGCGCTGGTAGATGCCCTGCGGCCCCAGCAGCCACGCCTCTACGATCTGGCCAATTGCCTTGAGGTCAACGAAGACGAGCTGCACCTCACCGTAAAAGCCTTCAGCTACCCCTTCGGCGAGCGCGAAGAGATCGGCATCGCCACCACCTTCCTGCTGGATCTGCAGCCCGGCGACAGCCTGCGGATTTACCCGCACCGCAACGCCCGCTTCCAGCTGCCGGAAAACACCGAGCTGCCGCTGATTCTGGTCGCCGAAGGTACCGGTATCGCCCCCTACCGGGCATTTCTCCAGGCCCTGGCCCAGCGCGCCACACCCCCGCCCTGCTGGTTGGTGTTCGCCGAGCAACAGTTTGAAGAGGACTTTTTGTATCAGACTGACCTGCAAAAGGCCCTCGCCGACAAGGTGCTTACCAGCCTGGACAGTGTTTTTTACAGCGACGAGCCCCGGCGCCAGCTGGCCGACCCGCTGCTGGACAACGCCGAGCGCTTGAATGACTGGCTCGCTCAAGGTGCCCACATTTATCTCTGCGGCGAAAAAGATTCTCTCGACGTCTGCGAAGCGCGCCTGCAGGAGCAGCTGGACAAAAATCACAGCGAGGGCTTCTGGAAGCAGCTGTCAAAAGACAAACGGGTGCACCGCAACCTGTACTAGGGCCTGGTCACACTCACTGGCCCCAAGACACTAGACACAATCAGGAGTTTTCCCATGGTGGATCGCAGTACAGATATTAGCCAGCCGCTGGAAAGCCTCAACGACAATGAGCAGCTAAAAGCCCGCAGCCGCCACTTGCGCGGGCACATCGCCGAGGGTCTGGCAGTGAGTGCCACTGGTGCCGTACCCGGCGACGACCCGCTGCTGATGAAATTCCACGGCATCTATCAACAGGACGACCGCGACCTGCGGGCCGAGCGCCGCCAGCGCTTTCTCGAACCCCTGTACCAATTTATGGTGCGCATGCGCATCCCCGGCGGCCAGCTGACAACCGCCCAGTGGCAGGGTATCGACGCCCTCGCCCACCGCTATGCAGAGCGCGGCATCCGCATCACCACCCGCCAGACTGTGCAGCTCCACGGCGTGCGCAAATGGCACCTGCGCAAACTGATGCAGGGCATCCGCGACATCGGTCTGGACACCATCGCTGCCTGCGGCGACGACAGCCGCGGCGTGGTGTGCGGCGCCAATCCCTACCAGTCCGACGTACACCGCCGGGTGGCCGCCCTGGCCCGCGCCACCAGCAACCGCCTGATTCCCAAAACCGGTGCCTACAAGGAAATCTGGTACGAGGACAAAGCACCCGCCGACGCCAACGAAGAGCCGGTCTACGGCGACCTGTATTTGCCGCGCAAATTCAAAGTCGGCTTTGCCATTCCACCGGTCAACGATATCGACGTTTACGGCCAGGATCTCGGCTTCAGCGCCGTGGTGCGGGACGGCCAGCTGCTGGGCTTCAACGTTTGCGTCGGCGGCGGCATGGGCCAGCTCGACACCCGCGAGGACAGCTACCCGCGACTGGCGGAAGATATCGGCTTTATCCCCGCCGACGAGGCACCCGCCTTCGCCGAAACCGTCATGTGCATCCAGCGGGATTTTGGCGACCGCAAAGACCGCCACCGGTCACGGTTCAAATACACCCTGGATCGCCTCGGTACGCCCTGGTTCCTCGCCGAACTTGAACAGCGCTGGGGCAAACCCCTGGCGGCACTGGAACCGCTGGAATACCTCAGCAACGGCGACCGCCTCGGCTGGCATCAAGGCGACGACGGGCTGTGGCACGCCACCCTGTATATCGAAAGCGGTCGCGTCGAGGGCCCGCTGCGCTCCCAGCTGGAAGCATTTTTCCAGCACTACGGCGGCGAGGTGCGCCTCACCACCAACCAGAATTTGCAGCTCATCAATATTGGCGAATACGAGCGCGAACAAGTGGCGTGGCGCCTCGCTGATCTCGACCTCGACTGGCGTCTGGAACCGGACACTCAAGCGGCCCACACTCTCAGTTGCGTTGCCCTGCCCACTTGCGGCCTGGCCATGGCGGAAGCGGAGCGCTATACCCCGGACCTGCTGGCGGTGATAGACCAGCTGAAGCACCAGCACGGTGTGGCAGCCAGCCCCATCACCTTGCGAATTACCGGCTGTCCCAACGGCTGCGCCCGTCCCTATCTGGCGGAAATCGCCCTTACCGGGCGCGCTCCCGGCCTGTACAACCTCTATCTGGGGGGCAGCTTCCACGGCGACCGCCTGGCCGAGCTCTACGCCACCAATGTCGACGAGGCCGGGTTTATAGAGCTGCTCGACCCGCTGCTGGAACGCTTTGCCAATCAGCGCCGCGACGGCGAGCACTTTGGCGATTTCCTGATCCGCAAACGACTGCTGGACGACAAGCCGCTGACTATCCGATCCGCCTAGGGCCTGCCACCAGGCCCTGTCTCTCAGGAGCACACCATGTCTGATTATTTGTTTATTCAAAGTCAGGACCCGCTCATCGAAACCGCCGCTGGTCAGTGTCGACTCGCCACTCAGATGCATGCCACCGGCCACGGCGTCCCCGCCTTTGCCGTGCAGGAAGACCCGAACGAATACAGCCAAGTCGTGGCGGAGGTTTACGGACAGGTAGATCAGGTATGGCACTGGTAGGCCTGGAGGGCGCTCACCCGATCCAACTCCATACCCCGTTGTGCGAGATGCTGGGGTGCCGCTATCCTATTCTCCTTGCAGGTATGGGCGGCGTAGCACGCCACCGCCTGGCGGCAGCGGTGGGCAACGCCGGTGGCTTCGGCGTCCTGGGCATGGTGCGCGAGCCGGTCTTCCGTATCCGCGACGAAGTCGCCGCATTGCGCCGCCTCAGCGATGCTCCTTTTGCCGTCAACCTGATACCCGCCGCCACCGACACCTCGCTGTTGCGGGCTCAGGTGAAAACCTGCCTGGCACTCAAAGTCACCACCCTGGTGCTGTTCTGGGAAGTAGATCAGTCCCTGATTCGCCACCTCAAGTCCGAGGGCGTGCGGATTATCCATCAAGTCGGCGACCGCCGCGATGCAGAGCTCGCCCTGCAGGCCGGTGCCGATGTGCTGATCGCCCAGGGCCACGAGGCCGGCGGCCATGTGCGCGGTACTATTTCAACCCTCAGCCTGGTGGCAGAGCTAGTGCCGCTGAGCCCGGTGCCCGTGGCGGCGTCCGGCGGCATCGCCAGTGGCCGCGCCCTCGCCGCCGCCCTCGCCCTCGGTGCCCAGGGCGCCAGTATGGGCAGTGCCTTTCTCGCCACCCACGAGGCCAATGCCCATCCCCACCACCAGCGCCGCCTGGTGGAAGCTGGCGCTGGCGACACCGTCTACTCGCGTCAGTTCAAGGGCAGCTGGCACGAGTGGGCGCCAGTGCGGGTGTTGAGCAATCGCGTCACCCGCGGCGAATTTGAGCAACAACGCGCTGCTGGCGACACCCCCTGCATCGGTGAACAAGACGGCCAACCTGTCTATTTGTTCTCTACCGACTCCCCTCTCGCCGACGCCACTGGCGATGTCGACGACATGGCGCTGTACGCGGGGCAATCCTGCGCCCAAATCAATGCCGTAGTGGCGGCCGCTGACCGCGTTCGGGACATCGTCAGCGAGGCCCAGGCGGCGCTACAACCGCTTTACCCCTGAGCCCTAGCCCGCCCAGACACTGACAGGAGATCGCAATGAACGCTTCCGCCAAAAGTGCTTCCGCTACAAATACTTTAGCCAAGAGCCTTTCAGCCAAGGCCCCCGCCGACATTCGCTGTAAGCGCGTCTACGAGGACCCAGCCCCCAATGACGGCTACCGGGTACTGGTGGATCGCTTCTGGCCGCGGGGGATCAAAAAAGAAGCCCTGGCCGTGGAAGAGTGGTGCAAAGCACTGTCCCCCTCCTCCGAGCTGCGCAAATGGTTCAGCCACGACCCGCAGCGCTGGGCCGGTTTCTATCAGCGCTACCACGCAGAGCTGAAAGACCAGCAGGACGAACTCGCCTCCTTGCTGGAGCGCTGCGATGGCCGGGTTCTGACGCTGGTCTACGGCGCTCGCGATACCGAGCACAACAACGCCGTGGCCCTGAAGATGTACCTGGAAGGCCGACAAGACTAACGGCAGAAATAACGCTCAGCGGCAGAACACACTATCCTTAATTAACACCTGTGATCATGGAGCAGTTGATCGTGACGGACAAAATCCCCTCCTCCACACCGGCCACCGCCTCCCAGGCCTACGTCACCGACAACGGTTTTCTCACCGAGGCGGAAGTTCTCGATCTACTTTATGCCCTGCTCCACGCCGAGCGTGCCGGAGCACGGGTCTGCGCGCTCTCTTTGCGCGACGCACCGACA
>JALNZZ010000020.1 GCA_023229065.1 Porticoccaceae bacterium | reverse complement strand
CTACGCCAGCAAATTGACTGTGGTACATTCTCTGGACGTGGTGGCACCCAACCATTACGCCTACGCCTCCACCAATACTCAGCTGCCTCTGGCGCGCCAGGCTTTGGACAAGTTTGTGGCCGATGCGTGTTTAACTAGCGATCCAGACCAGATCATTTCATCCGCATCTGCCGCCATGAGCATCCTGGAAACAGCTGAAAGCCAAGGCTCGGACCTAATCGTGATATCTCGCTCTAATATGGGCGGTTTACAGCGATTCTTGGTCGGCAGCACTACCGAAAGAGTGCTCAACGGTGCCCACTGTGATGTTCTGGTGTTGCCGCCTATCTAGTATCTAGCAGTAGCGATTGCGAGCAGCCTTCCATGAAAAAACCGCCCTGTAAGGCGGTTTTTTATGGAGACATCAAGTGCAATCTACACTCGCTTACAGCCGTCGATCTTGGCACCACTTTCGATCAAGCCGGAGCGGCGCTCGCCTTCGCGCTCAGCGAAGTCAATCCACTGCCTTGCATATTTTTCGCTGCGCTCACTCTTCGCCGCCTGGCGGAAAGCTTTAATAGCATCGTCATAGCAGTGCAGGTTGATCAAAGCATTGCCCAGATTCATATAGGTGATATCTATCCGGTCCACGCCGCCGCGATTGATAGCATTGCGGGCCGCGACCACCGACTTCTCATTGTCGTCCAGATCAAGGTAGACACCGGAGAGGCGGGCATACAGGCTGCCTTTACCAAGGGATTGAGCGGCTTCCTCAAGTACCGGCAGGGCGCGTCTGGAGTCATTGCCTTGCTGCAAGGCCATGCCCAGTATTTCCAGGTTTTCACCGCTGCGTGAAATCTGCCCCTCTTTCATGCCTTTCTCAATTATGCGGGCACCCATGAAAGGCGCTCCTGCCCCCATATACATATAGGCGAGGCTAATCAGCTGCCGCTCTTGATCAAGGTTTCCAGCCAGGTAAGTCACATCGGTGGCTACCAGCTGATTGATCTCCTGGTTCAGCTCCCCGTACATACCGCCAAGCTGGCGCCAGTAGCTGAAGGACGGGTAGTGGACAATAAGCTTCTTGAGAATCTCAACCACTTTGGCATGGTTGTCGTTCTCATAGTAAAGCACTCGCTGCAGACTCCACCAAGCTTCCTTGGGCAGATTGCCCCGCGCTTCCTGCTCACTGATGGCTTCTTCCACCAGACGCAGGGCATCATTGCGACGGTCAGCCTGGTAGTAGGCTTGGGCCAGCAAAACCTTAGCATCCGAGCCAACCGTAGGGGACA
Source organism: Porticoccaceae bacterium (assembly GCA_023229065.1). Lineage (GTDB taxonomy): Bacteria > Pseudomonadota > Gammaproteobacteria > Pseudomonadales > Porticoccaceae > NAT127. Next base: position 20,182 of record JALNZZ010000020.1, on the reverse strand, counting down.
CTTTCATCCACTCTTCCAGCTCGCGAATAGCAGCGGAATAGTCCTCAAGGATCAGGTACAACTGAGCAATGGTATAACGCGTGTTGACTGCCTGACGCTCATCTGCGTCCGGCTCTCGCACCATATTGTTGTAGGCCTGGATGGCCTCACGGTACTTGTCCTGAGAGTACAGCACATAACCCGAGAAGTTGAATACCTGGGATTTCTCGTAGCTGGTTTTACAGGCGCTGGCTCCCTGCAGAGCGCGCTCAGCTTCCGCCCAGCGCTCCTCTTCGGCCAGTTCCTGCACACTCTCAAGAACCTTGCCACAAGCCTGTCCAACTGCCTGACGCTGCTTGGTCTGCACATTGTCGAAACGGCGCTGGTTTTCTTCATCCTCCGCCTGTACACCGGTCGCCATAGCGAGAGGTAGTAGCAGGGCGGCGATTACGGACAGCAACCGCTTTTTATCAAGGGCACTACTTTGCATATCCAAACCCTGTTTCAGTCAACCGACCCCGGAGGAGGTCGGCAGTTTACGATTATTCGATCAGGAACGAGAACTTATAGAGTACACCCGGTACTTCCTGAGGGACACCGTCGACAACCCTTGGGTTGTACTTGAGGCGCTCGGCAGCCCGAAGTGCAGCAGCACCGAAGCCGTAACCCGTGGGATGCTCTTCAATCATCTTCGGATCGCGAACCGCTCCTGTGGTTGTAATAATCACCTCAACCACCGCATAGCCACTGACACCTCGAGTCTGTGCTCGACGCGGGAACTGCGGCTGTGGCACATAGACCGGAATATAATCCGTGTCGGAGGCGAAGCTGCCGAGACCCACGCTCAGAGCACTATCGAGGCTCGGCGCAGCCATACTCACAGCATTGTCAGGAATCTCAAAGGTCTCCTGAACCTCTGGAATATCTGGCGGCGGTGTTTCGGGATCTTCCGGACGCTCCACTTTCTGCTGCTGAACGCGTTCCTCCACTTGCCGCTCGGGCTGGTGGATATCGGCGATCTTGCGCGCTGGCTTGTCGTCGAGCTCCACTGTGGTGGTATAGATGAGAGTTACCATCAATACCAACAGGGCGAACGTGACGATAGCGCCTGGTACGAAAGAAAAACCAATACGGACTGGCATATTCATGACGACTTACTCCGCAAGGGTCGAGACGGCGATATTGGTCAAGCCAATATCGACGGCCGCGTCGGCCACCAGGCCCACGGTTTCCAAATTGGCGTTGTTATCGGCCTGGATGACCAACCCGCCCTTCGGATTTTCCGCATACAGCCTGATCAGCTGCAACCGTACCGAGTTCACATCAACCTGTTTCTTATCGATCCAGATTTCGTTGTTGGCGTTAATGGCCACCAGAACCCCCGCATTACGGGGATCGGCGCTGGTAGCCTCGGTTCTCATCACATCGATACCCGGCACCTTGATAAAGCTGGCGGTGACGATGAAAAAAATCAACATGATGAACACCACGTCGAGCATTGGTGTCAGGTCGATAGCCTGTACCTGCTCTTGTGCCTTTGGCTGACTTTTACGCATAGTCTTCGATTCCAATCAAAAGGCGATGGCTCAGTGGTCCGTGGCCAGGTGATCTTCAAGCAGCTTTTTTTCTCGGCTGGCAATACGCTCAAGATAAGTGTAGCCAAGAACTCCCGAGATTGCCGCGACCATGCCGGACATAGTAGGGATCGTTGCCTTGGAAACGCCCCCCGACATGGACTTGGCATCGCCGCCCCCAGTGATAGCCATGATTTCAAACACGGCGATCATACCTGTTACGGTGCCCAGCAGACCAAACAGCGGCGACAGGGTAACCATGGTCTTAATCAGCGGCATGAACTGGTCAATTTTCTCGCTGGCCCGGGAAATCAACGCCTCTCGAATTTGGTGAGCATGCGTTGACTGCCGCTCAGAGCGGGCCTCCCAGACCGCGAGGGTCTGGTCGATATCCCGGTGCAGCGAGGTCTTGAAATACCAGATACGCTCGATGATAAAGGTCCACATGATAAAGATAAGGACGGCGATGGCGTAGAGAATCACGCCGCCCTGATCCATAAAGTTGCGAACACCCTGCCACGCATCTATCAATGCATACAACATGGGTTAGCCCTCTGCGTTCTCCGCGATGATACCGGCACTCTGCTCTTCGAGAACATGAAGTACACGCTGCGCCCTGCCGTTGAGCAAGGTGTGGAGCAGTACCATGGGAATAGCCACGCACAGCCCCTGCACAGTGGTTACCAGCGCCATTGAAATACCACCGGCCATGGCTTTGGGGTCACCCGCACCGAAGATGGTGATCTGCTGGAAGGTGACGATCATACCGGTCACTGTACCCAACAGACCCAGTAGCGGTGCTACCGCGGCAATCACTTTCAACAGGTTGAGGCCCATTTCGATAGAGGGGCGCTCTTTCAATACCACCTCGTTGAGCTTGAGCTCCAGCGAATTGGGGTCGAGGCCAGGGTTGTTTTCAGCGACCTTCAGCACACGACCAAGCGGGTTGTTTTCCTGTGCTTGCTTGGGGTTTTTCAACTGCCTGCTGACTTTGGCCGACATGCTGCTAAGTACGCCGAAGCGCCAGATGGCCAGCAGTACACCAAACACACCGATACCAGTGATGATATAGCCTACCAGGCCACCTTGGTGAAACTTCTCTGCAAGCGACGGGCTGTCAACCAAAGCTTTCAACAGATTACCGCCGGAGGGGCCCGTGGGGTCGATAGCCACAGAGGTGAAACCGCTAGTGGCATCTTGCAACTTAGCCGCGCCACCAGCAGCAGCGGGCTGACGGGGCAACTCAGAGATAATGCTGCTGCGGGCGTTGTAATCGAGATACTTGCCGTCAGATACCAGGTTAAAGCTACCGATGCGCACGACTTCGCGCTGCTCCTGGTCGCCCTGTGCGGTAACAACAGTGGCGGGGAATTTAACCACTTTACCGCTCTCGACCATCTCGCGGCTCATCTCAGCCCACAGACGCTCGATTTCCGCCAGGCTGGGCAGGCGAGTATCGCTGCTCATCTTGGCGATCAGCTCATCAATAAAGACGCCACGGTCAGGATACTGAGCGGTAATGATGGACTCATTGATTGTGGCGCGCACGTCACCGGCGCTAGAGGTGAGGTGACCGAACAGCTCGCGCAGCGATCCAAGACGCTCATTGAGCTGGCCGCGCAGGGCCTCGATCTTCAGATCGTTGTCAGCGAAGGTTTGCTCCAGCTCGGCACTGCGTGCTTCCTCGGTTGCAACCACACCTTTAGACTGATCCAGCAAGCGCTGTTGGTCCTGACGGTTGCGCTGGAACTCAGCTTCGCGCTGCTTGTGCTCTTGTGACTCACCAATCCGGGCACTGCTGATCAGTTTCAGTAGCTCATCGACAGAAGCGGCTTGCTCGACAGCCAATACAGGCGCGGCGGACACTGCCATCAGGCCACCGGCAACCAGCGCCAGGCAACGTTTGCGAAGAGTCATTTTCATTGTACTGCCTCCGGAGCGGAAATCGGGAGATTAAGAATATCGATGGCGGCCTGTTGCTTGGCAATGCGAATGCCCTGGCTCACCGAGCTGCGGAAGTTATTGGCAACCTGCCAGCTGGAGGTCTCGGGATCCCATACACCGGTCTCGCTCTGGTCGGGCACCTGGTACATCAGAGCGATGCGGCCGACGCGGAAGAAGGTGACCTGACGTTCTTCGCCGTCTTTTTCTATCATGCCATCGAAGTGCTCAATAGTGCGGCTGTACTGGCTCTCGATGTCGTAGAGCTCCAATACCTGGCGGAACTTCTCGGCGGCACTGTAACGGGAGCTGTCGAGGTTGGTGCGCACCCGCTCAATGGCTTCCAGGCGGCGCTCCTGGTAGAAGGGCAGATCAAGCTTGACGAACTGGTCCAGGGCATCGAGCATTTTGAGGGTCAGCGGCATGATCTGCCGCTCCATTACCGTGGCGTTCTCGATCGATTCTTGAAGATCGGTCATCGCCTGGTTCTGGTTGGCAATCTGGCGATCCAGCTGGGCGTTGTAAACCCGCAGGCCTTCGATCTGCTTGTTGACGGTCTTGAACTCCTGGAGCAGGTTATAAGTCTGATCCGCCAGGTTGTCGACACGCCCCTGGGAAGCTTTGGCCTGCTCTACTTTTTGAGCGCCAGCTTGCAGAACGTCGTCCACTTCCTGAGCGTGGAGCGAGGTGGCCAGCACCCCGGTCGACAGCACGGCGGACATCGCCATCACTTTGAGTCGATGATTTTTCATAATTCCCTCAGTTTGGGTATCACGCGGTTTGAATAAATCTGTTAGAGCCAGCGCCGCCCTGCAACAGAATCGGCGTTGACCTAGGGTCAATCAGGGGGCTGATTATGAACCCGCAAATTCCGAGAATTCAATGGACAGCATAAAAATGATCACTTAAGCAGGTTAATCAGCCCCAGCTGTTACCTTAGGTAACAGCTTTAGGGTTTTACACGATCCCAGATGACGAAAGAAAAGGTGATACTCTCTGTCTCGGAGCGTCCAGGCTTTCGCGAGACTTCTCGCCAGAGGGCGGGATCAATGTCTGGAAAGCGAGTATCACCCATCACCTCACAGTCTACCAGAGTAAGGTAAAGGCGATCTGCAAACGGCAGCGCCAGCCGGTAGATCTGTTCGCCGCCGATGACCATCACTTCATCCTTATCACCCAGCACCTGGCGGGCGATAGCGAGCGCCTGCTCAAGATCGGCAGCCACCCGTACACCTTCGGGAGCCCAGTCCGACTGACGGCTGAGAATAATATTGGTGCGCCCCGGCAGCGGGCGGCCAATGGACTCGTAGGTCTTGCGGCCCATAATCAGCGGCTTGCCGAGAGTGATGCGCTTGAAGGCCTTGAGGTCCTCGGGCAAGTGCCAGGGCAGCTGGTTGTCGTGACCGATCACGCCATTGGCGGCGACAGCGGCGATCAGAGCGATTCTCACCGACGCCTCCAATCAGATCGCAATGGGAGCGCGGATAGCGTCGTGGTGACGGTAGTCCTGCAGCTCGAAGTCTTCATAACGAAAATCAAACAGGTCCCGCACCGCCGGGTTGAGAGCGAGGGTAGGCAACGGCAGGGGCTCACGCGCTAACTGCCTGTCAGCCTGCTCCAGATGGTTCAGGTAGAGATGGGCATCGCCGAGGGTATGGATAAACTCGCCCGCTTCAAGGCCGGTAACCTGGGCCACCATCAGGGTCAGCAGCGCATAGGAGGCGATATTGAACGGCACCCCCAAAAAGATATCAGCGCTGCGCTGGTAGAGCTGGCAGGACAGTCGACCATCAGCCACATAAAACTGGAAGAGAGCATGGCAGGGTGCCAGCGCCATGCGGCCCTCGGCAGCATTGTCCGCCGGCGAGATGCCTTCGTCCGGCAGGTCGGCAGGGTTCCAGGCACTGACAATCAGTCGCCGTGAATTCGGCCGGGTACGAATCTGCTCAACCACCTCACTAATCTGGTCGATAGCCGAGCCCTCCGGGGTGGGCCAGGAGCGCCACTGGTAACCGTAGACGGGCCCCAGCTCACCCTCGGCGGTGGCCCACTCGTCCCAAATGGTAACTCCATGCTCGCGCAGGTAATCGATATTGGTGTCACCGCGCAAGAACCACAACAGCTCATGGATGATGGACTTGAGGTGCACTTTTTTAGTCGTCACCAACGGGAAGCCATCGGCCAGGTCGAAGCGCATCTGGTGCCCAAACACACTGAGAGTGCCTGTGCCTGTGCGATCCCCCTTGCGAGTGCCGTGATGGCGAATTCTGTCCAGCAGTTCGAGGTATTGCTTCATGTCCGGGGTATCTCCTAGCGAGCCTGGTCCTGATGGGCTTTGTCCTGGTACACCTGGTCCGAACCCACAAAGCGATTGCGGGCCAGACCCCAAGCCACCAGTGCGAGACCGACTGCCACCATGGGGAGACTGAGCAGTTGACCGCGGGTCATCCAGCCCAGCAGGTCAAAGCCGATATGGGCGTCCGGTTCGCGGAAGAATTCAACCGCAAAGCGGGCTGTTCCGTAGAGCGCCAGAAACAAACCGCTCACCACACCGATGGGTCGCGGTTTGCGACTGAACAGGAACAGGACCACAAACAGCACCAGCCCCTCCAGCACAGCCTGGTACAGCTGTGACGGATGGCGCAGCAGCTGCTCTGGGTCGCGGGGGAACACCATCCCCAGCGGCGAATCCGTAACCCGCCCCCACAGCTCCTGGCCGATAAAGTTACCGATGCGCCCCAGCCCCAAACCGATGGGTACCAAAGGTGCAACAAAGTCGCTGATGGCCAGCAGTGGCTGCCCTTCACGACGAGCAAAGAACCACAGGGCAACTATGACCCCCAGCAAACCACCATGAAAGGACATGCCGCCTTCCCAGAGTCGAATTAACCACAATGGGTCCGCCAGCCAGCGGTCAAAGTTGTAGAACAGCACATAGCCACACCGACCCCCGATGATGACACCGAGGGCGGCATGGACTACCAGACTTTCTACCCTCAAGCGCCGCACCGGCGACCAGGCTCGCCCGCTGCGCTTCAGCGCCAACAACCAGGCAGCGGCGAAGCCGAACAGGTACATAAGGCCATACCAATGCACGGCCACAGGACCAATGGCGATGGCGACAGGGTCGATCTGGGGGTAACTCAAAGCCATGTCGTATTACCGAGGCGGGAGCGAAATGAGAGCTAGCAGACAGCGAGCATGGTACCAGAAACAGACTCGCTGCCAGCGACTAACAGAGAGAAGCTTGCAAACGCCCTGATTCAATACCCTTGCCGTGAAAGTGATATGACGAGATACGGGCTAAGCAGCATACTGGATAACCCTGCCCTTCAGCCCTCATCTCTCAGCGTTATGACAGGCCAACCCCGCTCTGCTGCTGTGGCTGCCAAGCGCTCATCAGGGTCCACAGCGACAGGATTATCGACCACCTCCAGGAGCGGCAAATCATTGATGGAGTCACTGTAAAAATAGCTGCCGGCCAGCTCTTCACCACTGTCAACCAGCCACTCCTTGAGGCGAATCACCTTGCCCTCCTGGTAAGTGGGCACACCGTCCACGGCACCGGTGTAACGGCCATCGCGCTCCACCAGCTCGGTGGCCAGAAGGTCTGCGATGCCCAGCCGCTGGCAGATGGGCTCGACAATAAAACGGTTGGTAGAGGTAATCACCATCAGGCGATGGCCGCGCTGGCGGTGGCTCTCAACCAGCGCAACAGCGCGGGGCAGCCACAGCGGCTCAATGACTTCAGCCATAAAGGCACGATGCAGGTCATCCAGCTCTTCCCGCGACAGACGAGCGAGAGGCTCCAGGGCAAAAGCCAGGTATTCACCGATATCGAGGCGACCGTGCTGGTAATCCTGATAAAATTTCTCGTTCATGGCCCGGTAGACCTCGCCGTCCACCTTACCGCGATCAGCCAGGAACTCTCCCCAGCCGTGGTCGCTGTCGCCAGCTATCAGGGTGTTGTCGAGATCAAAAATCGCCAGGGTCATGGAAGAGCCATCCGCGCTGCCTATATCCTATTTAGGGCCTGTTAACACTACTTGAGTAGTCGGCGTTGTGCCTGAACAAGCGCCAATCAAGGCGCGACGAGCGTAGTCTGGTCACTCCAAATGAGTGAGGAGCAACGCAGAGTGGCGCTTGTTCAGGCACAACCCGCAGGGCTGGGGCCACTTTCCCGCCCAGCTTCGTTGTCAGTCGTTCATATAAGCCCACTATATATATCTCCTTCCGCCTCGCTGGTCGAAAAAATGGCCTCCAGCGACGACTACTCAAGTAGTGTTAACAGGCCCTAGAGAGGCCGCGAGGATAGCGGCTTGAGCACCGTAGTACAATTGTTGCGAGCCAACCCCTGCTCATCTTGCATTGCTGGCCCCCACTAAATTGTGGAACAATAACCCAACAGAACGCGGAGCAGATGCCCAAGTGATTGATAGAGAGGGATTTAGACCAAATGTCGGCATCGTGCTGTGTAACGGCGCGGGGCAGCTGCTGTGGGCCAAACGCGCCGGACAGAATGCCTGGCAGTTTCCCCAGGGGGGCATCAATCGCGGTGAATCGCCGGAGGATGCCCTCTACCGCGAGCTGTTCGAAGAAGTCGGCCTTGGGCGCGACGACGTGCGGCTGCTGGCCCAGACCCGCGGCTGGCTGCGCTACCGTCTGCCCAGGCGCTTTGTGCGCCGCAATTCTCACCCGGTGTGTATCGGCCAGAAGCAGAAGTGGTTTTTGCTGCAGCTCACCGCTGATCCGGCCATTATCCGCTTTGATTGTGGCGACAAGCCGGAGTTCGACAGTTGGCGCTGGGTCAACTACTGGTTTCCGGTAGGGCAGATCGTAGATTTCAAACGTGAAGTCTACCGCCGTGCCCTCAAAGAGCTTGCTAACGTTCATACAGAGATCGAGCGCAGTCTGCACAGGCCCACATCATGACCATGCTCGACTCACTGCGCAGCATCGTCCAGGAGGTAAACTCCGTCAAGGACTTTGCCCAAGTGCTACAAATCATCGTGCAGCGGGTGCGAAAAACCACCGATACAGGGGTGTGTTCTGTATACCTGCACGATTCATCCTGCGACAAATATATCCTTGCCGCCACTGAAGGCCTCAACCCCCAAGCCGTAGGGCAAATCCGCCTGGGTGCCAACGAGGGGCTGGTGGGGCTGGTCGCAGCCAAAGCGGAACCCGTCAACCTTGACGATGCGGAGTCCCACCCCAACTTTATCTATTTTCCGGAAAGCAGCGAGGAGCGCTTCCGCTCCTTCCTCGGGGTCCCCATCATTCACCACGGCCTTGTGCTGGGAGTGCTGGTGGTACAACAGGCCGAGCAGCGTCGCTTTGACGAGAGCGAGGAAGCTTTCCTGGTCACGGTGTCCGCCCAGCTAGCGGGAGTGATCGCTCACGCCAATGCCACTGGCGACCTGGCACGCCAGCTGACACCAGAACTTGCCCACAGCAACAGCCAGCGTATTTTCAGAGGGGTGCCCAGTGTCCCCGGTATCAGTATCGGGACAGCGGTACTGATAACCGCTCCCGCCGACCTCTATGCAGTACCCCATCGCCCGGCCGCTGACATCGACCATGAACTGGCACTGTTCGCGCATGCACTTGAGCAGGCTAAACAAGACTTGCGAGCTGTACATGCTGAACTCTCCGACCGCCTCAACCAAGAAGAGCGGGCACTCTTTGAAGTGTACGTCAGCATGCTGGATGACACCTCCCTCGGCGGTGAAGTGACCGTCCTCATCCAGGCTGGGCTATCGGCGCAGACAGCCTGGAGCGAAGTGATCATTGAGCACATTCGCAACTTCAGTTCCATGGACGACCCTTATCTACGGGAGCGCGCTACCGACGTCCGCGACCTCGGGCGGCGAGTGCTGGGCTACCTCCAGCAATCCGAGGTGGAGGAACGGGAATATCCCGCCGACAGTGTTTTGCTGGGCGAGGAGCTGGCGGCTCCCAATCTGGCTGATGTCAGTGTCGAAAAAGTCGTCGCCATGGTATCTGCCAAAGGCTCGCGCAACTCGCACCTGGCGATTCTAGGCCGCGCCATGGGTATTCCCACCGTGATGGGTGCTATGGATCTACCCTGGCGGGAGCTGGAGGGCTGCCCTGTCATCGTCGATGGCCACCAAGGCGTGATTATCACCAACCCCACCCCGGCAGTGCTGAATTCCTACCGTGCGCAATACCACGAAGAGCAAGTGCTCGCCGAGGACCTGGAAAGACTGCGCGACGAGCCGAACCTCACTCTCGACGGTGTTCATATCAACCTGTGGGTGAACACCGGCCTGCGCCTCGACAGCCTGTTGTCACTGGATCGCGGTGCCGAAGGGGTCGGCTTATATCGCACCGAGATTCCTTTTTTTCTCCAGGAGCGCTTTCCCTCCGAGGATGAACAGCGCAAGGTCTACCGGGAACAGATCGAAATGTTCGCGCCCCGGCCTGTGACAATGCGCACCCTCGATATCGGTGGCGACAAGGCACTGCCCTACTTCCCCATTGAGGAAGCCAACCCTTTTCTAGGCTGGCGCGGCATCCGCATCAGCCTCGATCACCCGGAGATATTTTTGTTGCAACTGCGCGCCATCATGCGCGCCAGCGAAGGTTTCGACAACTTGCGCATCCTGCTGCCGATGATTTCCAATATTCCAGAACTGGAAGCAGCCCTGGAGCTGGTCAATCGAGTTTACAATGAGCTGACGGGTGAAGAGGGCTACCAGCTGCACCGGCCTCTGATCGGCGCCATGATCGAGGTGCCTGCAGCGGTCTACCAGGTGAGAGAAATTGCCCAGCGGGTGGATTTTTTGTCGGTGGGCTCCAACGACCTCACCCAGTATTTGCTGGCCGTAGACCGCAACAATCCCCGGGTAGCAGACCTTTATCACACTTACCACCCCGCTCTGTTACAGGCTCTCAAGCAAATTATCGACAACGCTAACGATATCGGCTGTCCGGTGAGTATCTGCGGCGAAATGGCCGGCGATCCGCTCGCTGCTCTCCTGCTGGTGGGACTTGGCTACCGGATATTATCCATGAGCGCCACCAATCTGTTACGAGTCAAAGCCATGCTGCGCCAGGTCACCATCGCGCAAGCGCAAGAGTTGGCCACTACCGCTCTCACTCTGCCAGATACCACTCAGATCCTTGAGTTTCTGGAAGGCGCTTTTACCGATCCTGACATCACTCGGCTGTACAGCCCCGGCACTACCCGCCTTTCCTGACGTCCTTTTGGCAAAACCCTCTTGGCGGGATGGAGGGTAGCCTGGGCGCAGGTGGCTATCCTGCCGATCTGTGCTGGCCGTCTAGCCGTCTATGTTGCTGAGGAGCGGGGAACCTTGTAGACGACAGGATCACCCACCCGCTCCCCCGCCACAAAACTCTGCTCGGCGAACAACATTTGCCCGCTGCTATCCACCAGCAGCACGGTAGTACAACGGGTACCATAGTCATCGCTGACAATGAAGGGCGATGACAGTACCCGCTCCGTCTCAAGGCCAACCCCGGTAACCGGCAAGCTGCGGTCATCGAAGGGTGTGCGGTCGGCTAGCACCGCCAGCAACTCTTCCAGCGCAAAGTCGTCGGCATGTAGCAGATGCTGCAGTTTGAGCCGGACCAACTCCGCTTTTGGCCAAGGCGTATTGAGCAGATGGTTGCTGAGGGTGTGAATACCAGGCGCAACAACCTGGTGGCCAACCCGGCGATTGGAAGCCCAGGTCAGGGTATCAGCATCCCCCGCCAGCAGATTGAAACCACCGTACTCAGCACCCCGGGCACCAAGGCCGGCGGCGAAAGCGACAGGGGATTCACTGCCACTCACAAAGTCTACGGGCAACACCCCCCGCGAGCGCATACCGGGTACCGGACTGCCTTCCCGGTAGTTGGTCACCGCCGCCCAGCGGCCGCGCTCGCCCACCGCCAGCCAGGTGCCGCCGGCACTTTCATCCCTACCCGCCAGCAGACCGGGCACATCAGGCCACCAATGGGCAGGTGTGGTGGGGCGGCCGTAGAACTCGTCCCGGTTGGCCACCAGCACCAACGGATAGCGAGGGTGAGTTTGCCAAGCAAAAACGATCAGGCACATGGCATGTGGCCCGTTACGACTCCTCGGCCACCTCCCGGTAGCCATCGGCGTCCAGCAGTTCATCCAGTTCGCTGGGATCAGACATCCGCACCTTGTAGAACCAACCGTCGCCATAGGGAGAGTTGTTGACGGTTTCCGGCTCGTCTTCCAACGCCTCATTGACGGCAATGACTTCCCCTGACACCGGCGCATAGATATCGGACGCTGCTTTGACGGACTCCACCACGGCAGATTCCTCGCCGACGCTCAACACTCTTCCCACCTCAGGTAATTCGACATAGACCACATCGCCAAGACTATCCTGTGCGTGGTCGGTGATACCGATGGTGGCGATGCCATCACCTTCGTTGCGAACCCATTCGTGGGTGTCGAGATAACGCAGTTCCTGTGGCAGTTCGCTCATTTTTTTGCTCCGTTCCATAAGTATTGATGTCAGTTTGCGTGCGAGGAATTAAAGGTGAATTGCACATGGAATAGCGAGGCCCGAGATCTGCGACCTGGCTCAACAGCCTGCGACTCCAAGGGCAATGCAACTCTCAGCAGCCGCAAGTCTAGTCCAGCGGCTGCACAACTGCCTGCCCGCGGCGGACGAAAGAGGGTTTTACCAATTTAACCGGTACAGTCTTGCCGCGAATCTCCACTTGTGCCGTAGCGCCAAACGCTACTGGCACCCGGGCTAGCGCAATGGCGTGGCCGAGAGTTGGCGAAAAAGTGCCGCTAGTAATTTCACCGCTGTTAGCGGCACCGTCACTGGTTACCATCTGGTGACTGCGCAACACGCCGCGCTCGGTCATTACCAGGCCTACCAGCTTGGTAGGCACTCCCTCTGCGCGCTGCTGCTCGAGAGCTTGGCGACCAATAAAGTCACGCTCCACAGGCTCCCAGGCGATGGTCCAGCCGAGATTGGCTTCCAGCGGCGAGGTGTTTTCGTCCATATCATTGCCGTAAAGATTCATTCCAGCCTCCAGGCGCAAGGTGTCGCGGGCACCCAGCCCAATGGGGCTGACCCCAGCTGCCAACAGTGCATCCCAGAGAGCGGGCAACTGGTCGTTGGGCACCATCAGCTCCAGACCATCCTCGCCGGTATAACCGGTGCGAGCGATAAAGCGCTCGCCCACAGCTGTGCCAGAAAAAGGTTTGAGCCCCTCAATGGCAACGGCGGCCTCTGGCACTACCTGCCGGCACAGAGCAATGGCCTCAGGGCCCTGCACAGCGAGAATGCCGAGATCGGCGCGGAGGGCGATGGTTACTTCGAGATTTGTAGTGGCGAAATCTTCGGCCCGGGCGGCCATCCAGGCCAGGTCCTTCTCTCTGTTGCCAGCGTTGACCACCAGCCGATAACTACCATCCTCAAGCAGATAAACAATAAGGTCGTCGATAACCCCACCCTGAGGATTGAGCAAGGCCGAATACAGCGCTTTGCCAGGCTCCTTGAGCCTGTCCACGTCGTTAGCCAGCAAGTGACGCAGAAAGGCGCGGGCACCGGCGCCGCTCACATCCACAATCCCCATATGGCTGACATCAAACACCCCGGCATGCTGACGTACCCGGTGGTGCTCGTCGATCTGCGACCCATAGTGAAGAGGCATGTCCCAACCGCCAAAATCGACGATTTTAGCGCCGAGGGAGAGGTGGTAGTCGTAGAGGGGGGTGCGGTATCCCATGGTAGCTCTCAAAAAAGCGGTAAAAGATAAGAAAGGCCGGATTCTACTCCCCAGCCGCCGGAGCCGAAAGCCCCCGTGCCAAAGATGGGAATAGCCCTGTCAGAGCCCCATGGCCTGACGGATCAGCCGGTTCTTCATCGGCCCCAGGCGATCGAGCAAGTTCATACCGTCATTGCGCAGCAGTCGCACTACGGGCGGACCAGCATCAAACAGGCGCTTGAAGCCCTCCATGGCTGCCATCATCGCCAGATTGGCTGGCTTGCGGCGGCGCTGATAGCGCTCCAGAGCCGACAGGTGGCCCAAGGGCAGGCCGCGTTCCAGAGCACGCCCCAGCTCTTCCGCCAATACCGACGCATCGGCAAAGCCAAGATTCACCCCCTGCCCCGCCAGGGGGTGAATGGTGTGGGCCGCATCCCCCACCAAAGCGACACCGGGCTGCACATAGTTCACTGCATGGCGCTGGCGCAGCGGCAGAAGGAAGCGCCGCGATATCGATACGATCGACCCCAAGCTGTATTCTCCCGCCTGTGTCAGCTCGCGGCAAAAAGCTTCCTCGTCACAGGCCATCAACCGCTCCGCCTCTTCGTGGTTCAATGACCAGACAATAGACACAAAACGGCAGTCGCCCTCAGCGGTGCGCAACGGCAGGAAAGCCAGCGGGCCGTAATCTGTAAACCACTGGCGGGCGACAAAATTGTGGTCGAGCTCCCCACTCACAGTGGCGACAATGGCACTGTGGCCGTAATCCCAGGCACGCAGCTCAAAATCACAGCGCTCGCGAACTAGCGAGTTGCCCCCATCGGCGGCAATTACCAGGGGCGCGGTCAGTTCGCTGCCATCCGCCAGGGAGAGCAGCAAGCTGTCACCACCGTCAAGACGCCGAACATCGGCGATGGCACTGTAGATAAAGCGGACATTGTCCATCGACTCGATGGTCTTGTGCAGGGGCCCCAGCAGAGCCGAATTCTCCACGATATGTCCCAAATCCGGCCGGTGGATTTCGGTGCAATCGAAGTGGATGGCACCGGTGCCAGCGCTGTCCCGCACTTCCATACGATAATAGGGGCAGGCACGGGCAGCCAGCGCATCGCTCCACACGCCAGCCTCCGCCAGCCGCGCCCGAGCAGACTCGGCGATAGCCACCACTCGGGGGTCGAACTGTGCGCCCCCAAAGTTATCACTGAAGGGGCGGGCCTCTACCACAGCGATATCCAGCGCCCGAAAAGCGGGGTGCTGACCCAGAAAAACTGCCAGCGCAGCCCCCACCAAGCCACCACCAGCGATCAGGACGTCGACGCGATCAGGGGCGTTCATGGCAGAGCTCCTTCACCAGCAAAGCGCGGCAGTCGCGCGGCACGGACGGCGAGACCCGCTCCAAAGCGGGCGAACTCGGTTCTCAGCGCTGGCACCAGATCGAGAGTGATCAGGCCAATGCTGCGCAGAGCAGGCAAAGCACCACCTGTGGCGAAAGTCCTCGGTAAACTGTCACTAAACAGGATCGTCTGCCACTGGTCACCCTCCTGACCAGACAGATAATCCTCTAGCACTGCCAAATCACCTGGCGCAAGGTCGCGCCGCCATCCAGCAACCACAGCCTCCACCAGCCGCGCCACGTCCCGCAGGGCCAGGTTGAAACCCTGCCCCGCCACGGGGTGCAAAAAGTGGGCGGCATTGCCCACCACCGCCAGATAGCGACGTACCTGCTCCTCGGCCACAGACAAGCGGAGAGAGTAAGTGGAACACTGGCCACGGCGTACGAAAGTGCCGGCACGATAACCGAAGCGCTCCTGCAAGGCGGCGAGAAACACTTCCTCCGGCGCACTGGCCAGCTCCTGAGCCTGGGTCGGCGGCAGGGTCCACACCAGTGCCGCTCGATGCTCGCCGCCCGCATCGGGCAGAGGCAACAGTGCCAAGGGGCCCTGGTCGGTAAAACGCTCGTAGGCCACGCCAGCGTGGGGGCGCTCCAGACCGATATTGGCAATCAGTGCCGACTGGCCATAATCGGTAACCCGGGTATGAATGCCCAGTTGCTCCAGGGTAGTCGAACCGGCTCCTTCCGCCACCACCGCCAGGCTCGCCAGGCAGCGCTGGTCGCCGCTCTCAATCACCATCCCTTTGGCATCGGGAACCAACCGCTCCACTCGCAAGGGGGCGACTATGCGGATAGCAGGACAGTTGCTGACAGCCGCCATCAGCACCTGACCGAGCACTCGGTTCTCTACGACGAAACCGAGTCCCTCCAACCCTTGTTCGGCGGCCTCCAGGCGCGTGATCCCCGGCTTGCCTCGATCCGAGACATGGACAGTGGTGATGGGAGCAACCAGTGAAGCCAGCCGCGCCCATACACCGATATGCTCGAACACCGCACGGCTACTCTCGGAAACCGCCGTGCAACGCGCGTCAAAACTGGGCTGCTCAAGATCGCCGGCAAGGGAAAAGGCATGCGCCTCAATCACCACCACACTCAGCTCAGGGCAGCTGCGGGCCAGCAGCAACGCCAGGCTCAGCCCTACCATGCCGCCACCAATAATGGCAACATCGGTACGCTCGGGCAGAGTTGCAGGGTCCAGTGTCATAGCGCTCTTATCTGTAGTTTCAACTGGCCATCAACGCCTGGATATCGTCGATGGATTTGGGTACCTCACTGGTGAGGATTTCGGTCCCCCTGTTGGTAATGGCGACGTTATCCTCGATACGGATGCCGATACCGCGCCACTTTTCCGCCACGTTGGCATTGTCCGGCGCGACATACAGCCCCGGCTCGACCGTCATTACCATGCCGGGCTCCAGCAGTCGCCACTGGTGATCCACCTTGTAGTCGCCGGCATCGTGAACGTCCATGCCCAGCCAATGGCCAGCGCGGTGCATGTAAAAGTCGCGATAGGCGCCTGCTTCGATCAAATCTGCCACCTTGCCTTTAAGCAGGCCGGCGTCTACCAACCCTTCAGTAATTACCTGTACTGTAGCGTCGTGGGGCTCATTCCAGTGATTGCCCGCGCGCACGGCGTCGATAGCGGCATACTGGGCCTCCAGCACAATGTTGTAGAGCACCTTTTGCTCGGGAGAAAAGCGGCCATTGACGGGAAAGGTGCGGGTAATATCGGAAGCATAGCCCTGATATTCACACCCGGCGTCGATCAGTACCAGGTCGCCATCGTTCAACACCGCCCGGTTTTCGATGTAGTGCAGGATGCAGCCGTTGGCACCACCGCCGACGATGGAGCTGTAGGCGGGAAACTCGGCGCCCGCCATGGCGAACTCGTGCTCAATCTCCGCTTGCAGCTGATACTCGAACAGACCTGGCTTGCACACCTCCATCGCCCGGCAGTGAGCGCGAGCGGCGATCTTGCCGGAGCGAGCCATCACCTTCAGCTCGGCGGCACTCTTGAACAGGCGCATTTCGTGCACCAGGTGGTCGAGATCGACAAACTCCGCCGGCGGAATGGCCCCGGCCCGCGCCCGAGCGCGAATGGTATTGACCCACTCCATCAACTGGCGATCAAAATCGGGTTCTTTGCCCACACAATAGTAGACTCGCTCACGACCCTCGATCAGGCCTGGCAGAATCTCGTCGATATCCCCTATTGGGAAAGCATCATCAGCACCGTAGTGATCCACCACCCCTTGCGGCCCGGCGCGATAGCCATCCCAGATTTCGCGGGCGGGGTCGCGATCGCGGCAAAACAGGATGAACTGGCCCTGGCGACGGCCGGGGATCAGTGCCAGCACCGCTTCCGGCTCGTTAAAACCGGTAAGGTAGTAAAAATCGCTGTTTTGACGGTAACGATACTCGGTGTCGTTGCTGCGTATGCGCTCCGGCGCCGCAGCGATGATGGCGATGCTATTGGGAACCATCAGCGACATCAGATCGCGGCGGCGGCGGGCAAACTCATTGGGTTTAATCAGGTTGCTCATGCTGTGTCATCACTACTCGACAAAGGAAAAATTCAATGCAGGGTGGTGGAGCCGGGCACCGTGGGTGACGGCATGGCGAGATCTTCCGGCGCCGCCAGCTCGGCAAAAATCATGATGGCTGTCACCCGGACAAATTCCGCCAGTTCGGCAAAATCCACCTCATCGCTGTTGTCGCCCTCGCCGTCGAAGTCTGCTTGGGAAATGGCCACCAAATCACCGAGCGCCTGGGTGGCGTCTTCCGACAAAGGGGAGTCCCCAGCCAGGCCTGCATCAACAAGGCCATCGAGAAAGCCCTGGGTCCACTCAGACAAGGCGGACACTCGCTCCACAAGAGGCGCCTCGTCGTCGGGCAGCAAGGGAGAAAAGGCGTAGTCGCTGTCGCGAAGGGCTGCGAGGGTCAGCTGGTAGAGGCTGGTGAGTTCCGCCAGGGCATTATCGATCAGCTCCTCATCGCTCACCAGGCTCTGTACCAGCGCCGTGCGAATACTGCCCCCGGCAAGGCGTTCACCGCCAGCCAGGCGGCCGCACAAGAGACCGTGCAGCTCGGCAGCGGACTCCTCGAAATCCTCCACCGCCAACAATTTGGTGAGTTCGTCGAATGTCATGGCAGTCACCTGTAGCAAAGCGCCCATACTACCACCCGGGGGGTAGGAAGATCATCAAAGCCTGAGACTGCAGGGTGGAACCCCACCATGTTGGTGAACAGAGCCTGGAGAGCGGTGCTTCGTACACCGGCTCTGTCCGGGAGCAGCGGGTTCGAGACACGCTGTAAATACTTCCCTGTAGCTCGTTCAGCGCCGTCCCTGGCGCTGACGGTCTCGAACCCGCTGCTCCCGGACAGAGCCTCACACCGCAGATACTCGGCAAGAATCTTTTTATATCAGGAACGGACTCCATCAGTTGGCAGGTAAGTAGGTCTTGGGGTGGGGGAAAGGCTTTCAAGACCGTCATCGGCAGGGACAGCCGATGGCGAGCCTCCATGGATGGATTCACGGCGTGTCTTGAAAGCCTTTCCCCCACCCCAAGACCGGACGACAAAGTACTAAAACATCTATCCCAACCAACCCTCAAAACACAGCCGGTTGCATTCCCACACCATCCCTGCCTAGAATGAACACAACTCTCGGGGCGCCCCCCTGTTCCAACTGGAACACCGGGCTGAGATGCCGCAAGGCAGACCCGCTGAACCTGATCCGACTAGTATCGGCGTAGGGAAGAGCCAGACACCTGCCTGTGTGTTTCTCTTTATTTCTCTACTCTTTGCTGGTCGGGACAACCCCCCAACTTGGCCACAAGGAGTTGAAGTATGTCCCGACAGACCATCACCCGCGAACCGCTGCCCGCGAGCCGCAAGGTCTACCTGCCCCACCCCCAGCTGGACGACATCCGCGTACCGATGCGCGAAATCGCCCTCACCAATGGTGACAAAGCCTGTCTCTACGACACCTCTGGGCCCTACACTGATCCTACCGTCGACATTGACGTGAGGCGTGGCCTGCCTGAGTTGCGCACCGCCTGGATCGAAGCTCGCAGCGACAGCGAACTGTACCGCGGGCGCGAAGTCAGACCCTCTGACGACGGTGTGCAAGGCATCGCTCCCCTGTTCAACCCGGCACTTCAACGCCAGCCCCGGCGCGCCCTGGGTGGCGGCAATGTCAGCCAGATGCACTATGCCCGACGCGGCATCATCACCCCCGAAATGGAATACATCGCCCTGCGCGAAAACCAGGGCCGAGCGGCTCTTGCAGCCACCTCAGCGAATACGGAACGCAACCGCCGCCTGCGCGGCAACCCCATGGGCGCATGCATCCCCGACCTTATCACTCCCGAGTTTGTGCGCCGCGAGGTAGCCGAAGGCCGGGCCATTATTCCCGCCAACATCAACCACCCCGAGCTGGAGCCGATGATTATTGGCCGTAACTTCCTGGTGAAGGTGAACGCCAATATCGGCAACTCGGCCCTGGGATCATCCATCGAAGAGGAGGTGGACAAGCTGGTATGGGCCATCCGCTGGGGAGCCGACACGGTAATGGATCTCTCCACCGGCAAAAATATTCACAGCACCCGCGACCATATCCTGCGCAACTCCCCGGTCCCCATTGGCACAGTGCCGATTTACCAGGCGCTGGAAAAAGTCGGCGGCATCGCTGAAGACCTGACCTGGGAGGTTTTCCGCGACACCCTCATAGAGCAGGCCGAACAAGGTGTGGACTATTTCACCATCCATGCCGGGGTGCGGCTGCCTTTCGTGCCAATGACCGTCGACCGCCTCACCGGCATCGTATCCCGGGGCGGTTCCATCATGGCCAAGTGGTGCATCGCCCACCACCGGGAAAGCTTTCTCTACACCCACTTTGAAGACATCTGCGAGATCATGAAAGCCTACGATGTCAGCTTTTCCCTCGGCGATGGTCTGCGCCCCGGCTCCCTCGCTGATGCCAATGACGAAGCCCAATTCGCGGAGCTGAAGACCCTCGGTGAGCTGACGCAGATCGCCTGGAAGCACGATGTGCAGACCATGATCGAGGGTCCTGGTCACGTGCCCATGCACATGATTCAGGAAAACATGGACAAACAGCTGGAGTACTGCCACGAAGCCCCGTTCTACACGCTCGGGCCACTCACCACCGATATTGCACCGGGCTACGACCACATCACCAGTGGCATTGGCGCCGCCATGATCGGCTGGTTCGGCTGCGCCATGCTGTGCTACGTCACACCCAAAGAACACCTGGGGTTGCCCAATCGCGACGATGTTAAAGAGGGCCTGATCGCCTATACCATTGCCGCCCACGCCGCCAATGTGGCCAAAGGTCATCCCGGTGCCCGCTACCGGGATGATCTGTTGTCGCAGGCGCGGTTTGAATTCCGCTGGGAGGACCAGTTCAACCTCGCCCTCGATCCCGACACGGCTCGAGAGTTTCACGATGAGACTTTGCCCAAGGAGAGCGCCAAGGTAGCTCATTTCTGTTCCATGTGCGGGCCCAAGTTCTGCTCCATGAAGATCACCCAGGAAGTGCGGGACT
>JALNZZ010000067.1 GCA_023229065.1 Porticoccaceae bacterium | reverse complement strand
GATCCCGACACGGCTCGAGAGTTTCACGATGAGACTTTGCCCAAGGAGAGCGCCAAGGTAGCTCATTTCTGTTCCATGTGCGGGCCCAAGTTCTGCTCCATGAAGATCACCCAGGAAGTGCGGGACTATGCCCAGCGAGAATGGGCCGAGAAAGGGATGCAAGAGAAGTCGGCGGAGTTTCGGGAGGCGGGCAGTGAGATCTATCAGCCCGTCTGACCACAGCGTCGCGATCGTCGGTGCTGGTCTGATCGGGCGCCTGTTGGCGCTACTGCTGACGGAGCGGGGGCACCCGGTAACGCTCTTTGACCGGGACCCCATCGACAGCGGTCGGGCGGCGGCCTGGACGGGGGCCGGCATGCTGGCTCCCTGGGCGGAGCTGGAAAGTGCCGATCGCGGAGTGTTCGAACTGGGGCTGCGCTCGCTGGCGCTGTGGCCAGCACTGGCAGACAAGCTTGGACGCCAGGCCATCGACTACCACGATGGCGGCAGCCTATTGGTAGCCCATCGTGGCGACCAGGCTGAATACCGGCGCTGCCTGGCTCAACTGCGGGCTCGGCTGCCCGCCGGCCAACGGGATAATCTGCACACCCTCGACAAAGCAGGCCTGCAAACACTGGAACCTGAGCTGAGCGCCAATTTCAACGAGGCCCTGTGGCTCCCCGGTGAAGCCTGGCTGGACGGCCAGCGTCTGCTGGCCCGGCTGGGAGAGCTACTGCAGCAACGGGGGGTGGAGTGGAAACCCGAGACACCTGTCGACGCCGTATTACCCCACACCGTCAGGGCCGGTACCCAGGCCTTTCACTGCGACACCGCCATGGATTGTCGCGGTATCGGTGCCCGCGAAGCATTTCAGGATCTGCGCGCCGTGCGCGGCGAAGTGCTGTGGCTGGAGGCTCCCGAGGTGCAGCTGACCCGCCCGGTGCGGCTGCTGCACCCCCGCTACCGCCTGTACCTGGTGCCGCGCCGCGACAACCTGTTCGTCCTCGGCGCCACCCAAATCGAGAGTAGCGACAGCGGCCCCCTCACCGTGCGCTCAGCGCTGGAGCTACTCTCCGCCGCCTACAGTCTGCACCCCGGCTTTGCCGAGGCACGGGTGGTGCACAGTGACGCCAACCTGCGCCCCGCTCTCGACGATAACCTGCCGCGTATCACCGCAGAGAGCGGCCTGATACGCATCAACGGCCTGTTCCGCCACGGTTTTCTGCTGGCCCCTCTGGTTGCCAGCGAAGCCTTGTCCCTTGTCGAGACCGGCCATGCCTCAATCTCCGCCTGATCCACGAGGAACCCCATGATCGAGATTTTTGTCAACGACCAGAACCAACAACTGCGCCAGGGCGCCACTCTGGCAGAGCTGATCGCCCAGTGCGCCACCAGCCCCAGCACCGTCGCAGCGATCAACGGCACCTTCGTGCCCCGCAGCCGCCATGCCGACCACCCCCTGCAAAATGGCGACCGGGTCGAACTGCTAGCCCCCATGGAAGGCGGCTGATATGTGGCAACTCGCCGACAAAACCCTCACCAGCCGACTGCTGATCGGCTCGGCGCTCTACCCGTCACCCCATATTATGCAGGAAGCTATTCGCGCCTCAGGGGCTGAGGTGGTAACTGTATCTCTGCGCCGTCAGTCGCCTGCTGCAGGGGGTGGCAGCGCTTTCTGGGAGCGCCTTCAGGCGCTGGACGTACACCTACTACCCAACACAGCTGGCTGCGACTCAGTCAAGGCTGCGGTCACCACGGCCCAAATGGCTCGCGAGCTCTTTGGCACCCGCTGGATCAAGCTGGAAGTCATCGGCGACGACTACAACCTGCAGCCAGACCCCTTTGCATTGCTGGAAGCCGCTCGCGAGCTGATCGCCCAGGATTTTGAGGTCTTTCCCTACTGCACCGACGACCTGGTGCTGTGCGAACGCCTGGTAGAAGCGGGGTGTCGCATTCTCATGCCCTGGGGAGCACCCATCGGCACTGGGCGCGGCCTTATCAACCCCTATGCCCTGCGCACTCTGCGGGCACGGTTGCCGGATATCACTCTGATCGTCGATGCGGGTATCGGCGCGCCCTCCCATGCCGCTCAGGCACTGGAGATGGGCTACGACGGTGTACTGCTAAACACCGCTGTAGCCGAAGCTGCGGACCCGGTGACGATGGGACGCGCCTTCGCTCACGCCGTGGCAGCTGGGCGGCTAGCCTGGCAAGCCGGCTTGATGACGACGCGCGATACCGCCAGCCCCAGCACCCCCGTCGTGGGTACACCATTTTGGCAGCAGTAATGGCATGAAGCGGAAAGGATGGAAGCAACACACATGACCGAAGCACAGCAAGCGCGCCCCGTGACTCTCGCCATTGGCGGCAGCGACAGCGCCGGCATGGCGGGTGTACAGGCAGACCAGCGGGTGATCACGGCTCTCGGCGGCCATGCCGCCACCGCCATCAGTGCCGTTACAGCCCAGAATAGTGACGGTGTAGCGGGCATCAACCCGGTGGCCGCTGACGTCTTGCGCCAACAAATAGCCAGCTGCTGGGCACTGGCACCGAGCGCCGTCAAAATCGGCCTGCTCGCCACCGTGGAGCAGGTGCGCGCCTGCGCTGAAGCTCTTGTCGAATACAACCGCAACGGCACTGTCCCGGTGGTCCTCGATCCCGTGCTGGCAAGCTCCTCCGGTCACCACCTGGTGGACGGCGGCGTGGCCAAAGCGCTCCGCGAGCTGCTGTTGCCGCTGGTCACTTTGGTCACCCCCAACCGCTCTGAGGCGGCTCGCTTGACGTCTCTCGACATGACCGCGGCGACAGACATCCCGTTAGCTGCAGCACAGCTTGGCCATCAGGGCGCAGCCTATCTGAAGGGCGGACACTGGCAGGGCACCGCCAGCAGCGATTACTTTCACAGCCCGACACAGCATTTTTGGCTCTCCAGCCCGCGCCTGGCCACACCTCATCAGCGGGGTACTGGCTGCACGCTGGCCTCTGCTGCCGCGACGGCACTGGCCCTGGGCTACAGCCACGCCGACGCTGTCGTCATCGCTAAAATGGCAGTCAATCAAGGCTTGCGACAGGGCCATGGCTGGGCCAGTCACCCCGGGCCACTGTCGGTTACTCACTTCCCCAATGCCGGGCGCGACCTGCCACTGCTATCAGATATGCCGCCTGCCAACCTTGAGGAACCTCCCTTTCCCTCCTGCGGCCCGTCACCGCTGGGACTGTATCCAGTGGTAGATCGCGCCGCCTGGCTGAACACCCTGCTCCCCGCGGGTGTCACCACGATCCAGCTGCGAATCAAGGATCTCACTGGCACCGCACTGCGCGACGAGATCCGCCGTGCTATCGCGGTCGCCGAGCAGCATCGGGCCCGGCTGTTTATCAATGATTACTGGCAACTGGCCATCGAGCTGGGTGCCTATGGCGTACACCTCGGCCAGGAGGATCTCGCCGATGCCGATATCGCCGCCATCCGTGACGCCGGTCTGCGCTTGGGGATCAGCACTCACTGCCATTATGAAGTGGCGCGAGCGCTTCCCCTGCGACCCTCCTATCTCGCCTGCGGCCCTGTGTACCCCACCACCAGCAAGGATATGCCCTGGGTTCCTCACGGCCCCAGCGGGTTGAGTTACTGGCGACAGGTATTGCACGACTACCCACTGGTAGCCATTGGCGGCATCGATCGGTCGCGACTACCCGCCGTCCACGCCACTGGCGCCGATGGCATCGCCATGATCAGCGCCCTGACCCAAGCGGCGGACCCAGCCGCCACGGCGCGGGAGTTTATCGCCCTGCTGAGCCCACCAGATTGGTCACTGGACCAGTTGGCGCAAGCACAATAAGCGAGATGGAAATGACATCGGCAACGCCCTTAACGCCAGTCGAGCAGGCTCGCTACAGCCGCCAAATGCTGCTGCCCCAAGTGGGGCCAGAAGGCCAACAGCGTCTGCGCGACGCCCGGGTCCTGGTCGTCGGCTCAGGTGGCCTGGGCGCTCCTGTCTCTCTCTATCTGGCCGCCGCCGGCGTGGGTCACATTACCTTGCTGGACAATGACGTGGTGGAGCTGTCCAACCTCCAGCGCCAGATCATTTTCGATACCGCCAGTGTGGGTCAACCCAAGGCCGTCGCAGCCGCCCAGCGCTTGCGGGCCCTGAACCCTGAAATCACCGTTGTCGCGGCTGTCGAAACCCTCACGGTAGACAATGCCGAAAGCTGGATCACCAGCGCCGACCTGGTGCTGGACTGTTGCGACAATTTTCCTACCCGCTATCTCATCAATGACTTTTGTCATCACCTCGGCACTCCCTGGCTGTTCGCTGCCCTGCACCAGTTTCGCGGCCATTTCGCCTTATTCAGTGCCGACACCGCCTGTTTTCGCTGCCTGTATCCGCGCACTCCGGTCACCGAAGGCAATTGCAGCCTGGCTGGCGTGATGGGCACGGTGCCCGGCTTACTGGGATTATGGCAAGCCAATGAAGCTATCAAGCATCTGTTACGGCTGCCCGATTCTCAACCGGGCCACTTGTGGAACTGCGATGCTCTCCGGTCCACCATGACGGCTATTCGCTTGGTTGCAGACCCCACTTGCTGGTGTGGCCAGAAACACCCCGACCCACGTGCCCTCCACACCCACTCCCTGGAGAGCTGGGATCGGGAAGAGCTGGAGCTGACCTGGCACGAGTGGCAGGTACTCGCCACCGACAAGGCATTACTGCTGGATGTGAGAAGCGAACAAGAACACCGCGCCGCCAATGCGGGCGGCGAATGGCTGGCCTGGCCAGAGATCACCGCCCGCCTGACCCAGCTCGGCGGCAAATCACCTGTAGGGCTTTACTGCCAACGCGGCCAGCGTTCTCTGGCTCTTGCCCGGGAACTCCGCGCGCAGGGCTTTAGGCAAGTCTTCAGTATCAGGGGAGGCCTGGAGAGCCATCACTGATAGCAGCACAGGATAAATCATTCAGCGAGGGATCCTGCCTTTGCTGGAGCTCCTGCAAAGGCAGTTGGTGCTGCTCGTCTCAACTGCTGTAAACGCGATTGGCTGCAGCTACAGCTCCACTGTTGATAGCAGCGCCCTGCGCCAACATCACCGCTTCCAGCGCCGACAAACAGGTCAGTACATTTTCCTTGCGGCTGGCATACCCCATAAGGCCGATACGCCAGACTTTGCCGGCAAACTCGCCCAGTCCTGCACCGATCTCCAGGTTATAGTCCTGCAGCAACAGGTTGCGGACCTCCGCATCATTCACACCGGCCGGGATATACACCGCATTCAGTTGCGGCAAGCGATAGCGCTCTTCCACCAAAAAGGTCAGCCCCATGGCCTCCAGGCCCGCTGCCAGCGCGCGGTAATGCTGACTGTGGCGCGCCCAAGCCTGCTCAAGCCCCTCCTCCTGCAACATCAGCAAGGCTTCGTGAAGTGCATAGAGAGGGTTGATCGGTGCTGTATGGTGGTAGGCCCGCTTGGCGCCGGCCCCCCAGTACCCCATCACCAGGTTCATATCCAGGAACCAGCTCTGCACCTTGCTGGTCCGGGAGCGGATGCGCTCTGCTGCGCGCTCACTAAAACTGACAGGCGACAAGCCAGGCACGCACGACAGGCACTTTTGGGTACCGGAATAGATCGCATCCACACCCCAGTCATCGACCCGCAACTCGCTGCCGCCCAGTGAGGTCACAGCATCGACAATACTCAGACAGTCGTACTTTTGTGCCAGCTCACAGAGGGTTTTGACATCGGAAAGCGCCCCGGTGGAGGTTTCGGCATGCACAAAAGCCAGCGCTACCGTATCCGGGTTAGCTTTCAGCGCTTCTTCGACCTTGTGTGGGTCGACGGGTTTACCCCAGTCGTCCATTACCATAATGGGAATGCCACCACAGCGCTCGACATTCTCCTTCATGCGCCCGCCAAACACGCCATTCTGGCAGACGATCACCTTGTCACCCGGCTCTACCAAATTGGCAAAACATGCCTCCATCCCCGCCGAACCAGGAGCAGATACCGGTAGCGTGAGGGCATTGCTGGTCTGGAAAGCGTACTGCAACAGCTGCTTCAGCTCGTCCATCATGGTGATGAACGCGGGGTCAAGGTGGCCAATGGTGGGCCGCGACAAGGCCGCGAGCACCCGCGGATGGATATCGGACGGACCTGGGCCCATCAGAGTTCGAACAGGGGGGTGAAAGGAAGTAATCACAATAAATCCGCCGTCTTTGTAAAATAGGGCATTCTAGCAAACCAGGCTCGGAATACAGATTACCGCCAAATCGAGCATCCCCAGATGATCCTGTAGCTTTCCTGTACCATGACACGCCAGAGCCGCAGCGCTGTTGACCACCTGCCGGTCGCCACCCTATAGTGACTGCCCCACTATCGCCGCCACAACCATGACCAGTGAAATCCTCCGCAATCTGGAACGCAAACTCGACAGGCTCATCGCCCTGTGCGACCAGCTTCACGCCGACAACCAGCGCCTGCGAGAGCGGGAAGCCAGTCTATTGCGGGAGCGCAGCTTGCTGCTGGAGAAGAACGAGCTGGCTCGCTCGCGGGTCGAGGCGATGATTTCGCGACTCAAAAGCCTGGATATCGAACCATGAGCAACACTGTCGTCATTCGTATTCTCGACAAGGAATACCAGGTCAGCTGCCCACCCGAGGAGCAGCACGCGTTAATCAAGTCATCTCAGGAGCTCGATCGACGCATGCGCGATATCCGCCGTGCCGGTCATGTCATCGGCCTGGAGCGCATCGCTGTCATGGCTGCCCTCAATCTCACCTATGATTTGCTGCGCGCCGAATCCCGCGCTTCCAGCGGCGAAACCCTGGCGGACGAAGTCACCCGTCTTGACGCCAAGCTGGACGGTGCACTCGACAAGTTCCAGGTGCCGGGGCAATAAGACAACTTTCCAGGCTCTATTTTTCTACGCTGCCTCCCCCCTGTCATTCTTCTTACACATAGGGCTATAATGGCCACAGCCCTGGTATGTTTGCCAGTCGACATGTCCTTGAGCCGATAATTGCGCTACCGGGTGCTTTGAGCAAAGGCTGTTGTGCATACCCGCGTGACGGGAAGCCTGAAGCCCTGCCGAGGCGCCCCCTTGAACCGCTGGGTTCAAGGCCACACCGACAGCGGCATGACCGGGGCTCTATTTACCCAGCATCTGTTCGCCCTTTGCTTAAGCCGTCCACTCTGAAGCCTTGGCGATGCCAGACAACAGAATAGCGACGGTTTCTACAGCATCCCATGCACATACCCACCAAGCAGCAGACTCGCACCGCCATGCGCCGTGAACGTCGTGCGCTTACTCAAGTGCAACAACACCGCGCCGCCGAAGATCTGGCCAGGATAGTAAGCCGCGAAGCCTTTTTCTTGCGCAGCCGCCGCATTGCCCTGTACCTGGCCAATGATGGCGAGATCGATCCGGCATTCTTGCGCCAGCTCGCCGAAAGTGCGGGTAAACAGACGTATTTACCTCTTCTACACCCTTTCCGCCACAACTGCCTCTTGTTTCAGCGCCATAAGCCTGGCCAGCGGCTGGAATACAATCGCTTCGCCATTGCCGAGCCACGCCTTGGGGATGGGCGTATCGTTCCACCCTGGAGCCTCGATATCGTCTTTCTGCCGCTGGTGGCCTTTGATAATGGAGGCAACCGGCTCGGCATGGGCGGCGGTTTTTACGATCGCACCTTTGCCAAAGTCCCCCGTCGCCACCATTTTCGCCCTCTGCTGGTGGGCCTCGCCCACAGCTTCCAACAGGTGGAGAGCCTGCCCCGGGAACCCTGGGACATTCCCCTCGATGCCATCGCCACCGAGCGTGGCATACTCTGTCTTACCCCGGAGCTCTACCCCGGCAACAACCCCTCTGCTCAGACCTCAGCCTCCACATCACCCTCTGGATAACCCATGCGCAAGACCAAGATTATCTGCACCATCGGCCCCGCCACCGCCAGTTACGATATGCTGGAGAAACTCGCCCATGCGGGGATGAATGTCGCCCGCCTCAATATGTCCCACGGCGAACACGAAGCCTGCGCCAACATTATCAAGTCCATCCGCACCCTCAACAAAAAGCTCAAGCACCCGGTCGCGGTGTTGCTCGACACACAGGGACCAGAAATCCGCACCGGTGTGGTGACCGAAGATCTCAACCTCAGGACCGGCGATGTGGTGACCGTGGTGGCTCGCCTGGACGCCGATGTGGAAACCCGCTCGATCCTCATCAATTACGAGGACATCGTCAGTGATGTGAGCGTCGGCGACCGTATTACTGTGGATAACGGTTTGATCAATCTCGAAGTGCTCAGCAAGGACGCGCGCACCATGCGCTGCAAGGTAGTGGATGGCGGTATCCTCAAGAGCCGCCGCCATGTCAACCTGCCAGGGGTAAGGGTCAATTTGCCGGCCATCACCGAAAAGGACAAGCGTGACATCGCTTTCGCGGTGGCTCAGGACGTGGACTTTATCGCCCTTTCTTTCGTGCGCAGCGCCGACGACATCCGCGACCTGAAAACCCTGCTGGGCAGCAAAGCGGGCAAAACCCGTATCATTGCCAAGATTGAGGACCAGGAAGGGGTAAAAAACCTGGACGACATCATTGCCGAAGCCGATGGAGTAATGGTGGCACGCGGTGATCTGGGGGTGGAGATTCCTTTCGAGCAGCTGCCCCGGGTCCAGCGCTACATCATCCAACGCTGCGCCGAGCTGGGCAAACGCTCCATTGTCGCCACCCACATGCTGGAGTCGATGATCGAAAACCCTATGCCGACCCGGGCCGAGGTTACCGATGTAGCCAACGCAGTGTACGAAGAAGCCGACGCCATCATGCTGTCTGGAGAAACCACCCTGGGCAAACACCCGGTGAAATGCGTCGAGGTACTGGACCGCATCGCCCGCGCCACCGAACAGAGCCCAGGGCTCGACTTCAGCCAGAATATCCAGATGAGCAACGACAAGCAGGGTATTGCCGCAGCGGCCGTAAAGCTCGCCGAATCGATTGGCGCACGCATCATCGTGGTACCCACCCGGCGCGGCCTGATGGCCAACTATGTCACCAACTGTCGCCCCCGCGACGCTGTGATCTGCGCTTTCACCAACGACAGTCGCACCCGCCGCCAGCTGGTTCTCAACCGCAACGTGCTCAGTTACCGCATCAATTTTAGCGCCGAGTCGGAAAAAACTCTGGCCACCGCCGCAGCTATCCTGCTCACTCGCAAGGAGTTCCGCCCCGAGGATAAGGCAGTGGTCATCTCCGACGCTCTCTCCACCTCAGGCATTGAGGCGATTCAGATTCGGCAGCTGGGAGAGTTGGTAAGGACATCTGACCAGTGATGCTTGTGGCGCCGAAGCATAAGATCCCTCCCGCCGGTCGGGATGACAAGAGTCGAGGCTAACGGCATTGATTCGGGCCTGAGCAGCAGGAAGCACGACAGAAAGTCACCTTAACAGCAAACTATCTTTGCGTCAGATCTTGCTCTCAGACATCAGGCGCCGGATCACCACATAAGGCCGGGTCGCCACGCAAGAAGAACCGGTAGGCCGGGTTATCCGTCTCCTCACTGTACTCGTATCCCAGTTCTGCCAAAAAACTCGGTAGCTGCGCGCGCTCCTCTGCGGGCACCTGAAAGCCGGCCAAGACGCGCCCGAAAGCGGAGCCGTGGTTGCGGTAGTGAAACATGGAGATATTCCAGTTACTCCTCAGCTTGCCGAGGAAGTTACCCAGGGCACCGGGGCGCTCGGGAAATTCGAACCGGTATACCAGTTCATCGCCAACCGCCGCCACGCGTCCCCCTACCATATAGCGGATATGCAGCTTGGCCATTTCATTGTCAGTGAGGTCTTCCACTGCATAGCCACGCTGGCGCAGGTTGGCGAGCAACTCCTCGCGGTCAGCATCTGAGCCCACCTGTACACCGACGAAGATATGAGCCTGCTCGGGGTCCCCCATGCGGTAGTTGAACTCGGTCACCATGCGGCGTTGCATCATCTGGCAGAAGCGCTTGAAGCTACCGGGCTGCTCGGGGATGGTGACGGCCAGAATGGCCTCGCGCTTTTCGCCGATCTCGGTGCGCTCGGAGATGTAGCGCAGACGGTCAAAGTTCATGTTGGCACCACTGACCACCGCCACCAGACTTTTACCCGTCAGCCCGTGCTGCTCGATGTACTTCTTCATGCCCGCGACCGCCAGCGCCCCGGCTGGCTCGGCAATGGAGCGGGTATCTTCAAAAATATCCTTGATGGCCGCACAGACCTCGTCGGTGGTTACAGTGATGGCATCATCGACTGTCTTGCGCAATATACGAAAAGTCTCGCGGCCGATTTGGGCCACAGCGGCACCGTCGGCAAACAGGCCCACCTGTTTGAGTGTGACGCGCCGTCCCTTGTCGAGAGCTGCCTTGAGGCAGGCCGCATCATCGGGCTCCACGGCAACAACCTGCACATCGGGGCGCACATATTTCACATAAGCAGCAATGCCTGCGCACAGCCCCCCGCCGCCAACACAGACAAAGATCGCATCCAATGAGCCCGATAGCTGGTGCAGCAGTTCAAGAGCCACAGTACCCTGCCCAGCGATGACCTCAGGGTCGTCGAAAGGGTGTATGTACACCAAGCCCTGCTCCTTCACCAGCCTGTCCGCATGGGCCGAAGCCTCATCGAAGCTGTCGCCGTGCAATATCACCTTGCCGCCCAGCGAGCGCACCGCAGCGATCTTGATCTGAGGGGTAGTGCGAGGCATGACGATAGTGGCCTTCACCCCCAAACAGCGGGCCGCCATCGCCACACCCTGGGCATGATTGCCAGCAGACGCCGCCACTACGCCCCGGGCGCACTCCGCCTCGCTCAGCTTCAGCATGCGGTTGTAAGCGCCGCGCAACTTGAAGGAAAACACAGGCTGCAAGTCCTCGCGCTTGAGCAGGACGCGATTGTTCAGGCGACTGCTGAGCTGGGGAGCCAGATCCAGCGGCGTTTCTTGCACCAGGTCATAAATATTGGCATTGAGGATACGTTTGATGTAACTGTCGGGCATGAAACCTCGGGCTCCCACTCATTAATCGGCGACAAACCTGCATGGTAGGCAGTCTCACCCTCAAGCGCCATCATCGAATGATGTTTTCGGACCTCTAGCGTAAAAAA
>JALNZZ010000130.1 GCA_023229065.1 Porticoccaceae bacterium | reverse complement strand
ATGGACAGACGGCTGCGTATAGCGACATCTGCCATGCCAAAGGCATAGAACAGGTCATTGGCTGAATCCACCAACATCGCTGCGTAGGGGCTGAGACCCAGCTCCAGATAACCCGAAACAGCCGACGCTCCCTCCGCGCTGTCGTCGTAGGACATACCGGCATCCAGCATGGCTGCCAGCAGAGGTTCCAGCCGTTCTATCTCGGCCCGCGTATTGGTGCAGGTACGGCGATTGCGAATGATCCAGCGAGTGGCGCGACGACCGAGACGCATCAGCCGCGCCAGCAGCTCAAGCTGTTTGGTGCCGACGATGTCAAGGCTGTTGATCTCCCTCCACACCTCTTCGATCTTCAGTACATCGCGCACGATGACATAGGCCCGCGCCACCTGGGCGGCATCGGCACCAGTGGACTGCATCATGCGATGGGTAAAGCTCAGCCCCATGCGGTCCACCAACTCATTTGCCAACTGGTTGGCGAGGATCTCGTTGCGCAGCGGATGGCTGTCGATGGCTTCCCGGTAACGCTCGCCCATCACCACTGGAAACGCCCGCAGCAAGGCCTTGGACAAATAGTCGTCCGCCAGCACCTCGGAGGCCAACAGCTGGCTCTTGATCAAGCTTTTACTGTGGGAAACCAGCACCGCCAATTCCGGTCGGGTGAGGCGGTGCCCGTTCTTCTGGCGCTCGGTGAGTGTTTCATCATCGGGCAGGCCATCCAGCTTGCGATTGATGATGCCGGCGTCTTCCCAGTCGCTGATGCAGTTCCAGAACTCCGCCAGGTTCTGCTCGCAGCGGTAGCGGGCCAGGGAAATCCCCAGGGTCTGGCGCTCGCTCTGGCCCAGCACCAGGGCGGCCACCTCATCGGTCATCTCCACCAGCAGCTCGTTGCGCTGTTTGGCAGTGAGGTCTTCGGCGCGCACCAGCTGGTTGAGGAGGATCTTGATGTTGACCTCCAGGTCGGAGCAGGCCACACCACCCATGTTGTCGATAAAGTCAGTATTGCAGGCACCGCCGTTGAGGGCGTACTCCACGCGCCCCGCCTGGGTCATGCCCAGGTTGCCGCCTTCGCCAAACACCCGGCAGCGCAGCTCGCGGCCATCGACCCGCAGCTCGTCGTTGGCCTTGTCACCAACTGCCATATGGCTCTGGTTGCTGCCTTTCACATAGGTGCCAATGCCGCCGTTCCAGATCAAATCCACCTCTGCCTGCAGCAGGCGGTGAATCAGCTGGGACGGAGTGAGGTGATCCTCCTCTATGCCAAAGCGCGCTTTCACCTCAGCAGACAGGGCGATGGATTTGAGTGAGCGGGAATAGACACCGCCGCCTGGGGATATCAGCTCGGGGTTGTAGTCTTCCCAGCCCGAGCGCGGCAGGGCAAACAAGCGCTGGCGTTCGGCAAAGGAGGTTTCCGCATCGGGGTTGGGATCAAGAAAAACAGCCTGGTGATTGAAGGCCGCGACCAGGCGGATATGGCGGGACTGCAGCATGCCGTTGCCAAAGACGTCGCCGGACATGTCGCCAATCCCCACAGCGGTGAAGTCTTCCCGCTGGGTATCGAGGCCCAGCTCGCGAAAGTGGCGCTGTACTGCAACCCAGGCACCCCGGGCGGTGATGCCCATCTTCTTGTGGTCATAGCCATTGCTGCCACCGGAGGCGAAGGCATCTCCCAGCCAGTGTCCGTACTCGGCAGAAATGGCGTTGGCGGTATCGGAAAAGCTGGCAGTGCCCTTGTCTGCCGCCACCACCAGGTAGGCATCGTCGGCATCCAGTCGCACCAGATCCGGCGGCGGCACCAGCTCGCCGTCCACCACGTTATCGGTGATGTCGAGCAGTGCCCTCATAAACATCCGATAGCAAGCCACCCCCTCCGCCTGCCACTCATCCCGCGACAAGCCAACGGGGGAGCGTCTCACCACAAAGCCGCCCTTGGCACCGGTGGGGACAATCACTGCGTTCTTCACCTGCTGGGCTTTGACCAGGCCGAGTACTTCGGTGCGGTAGTCCTCCAGCCGCCCCGACCAGCGGATACCGCCTCGCGCCACCTTGCCGGCACGCAGGTGAACCCCTTCCATCCGCGGCGAGCAGACAAAGATTTCGTACTCGGGCTGAGGCTCAGGCACCATAGCCAGGCCGCGGGGCATCAACTTGAGCGCAACGTAGGGCCTGGCTTCGTGGTCAAAGCAGGTCGTGTCCTCGCAAGCCAGTCCGCCGCGCTGGAAAAAGCTGGTCCGTACCGTGGCGCAGATCAGTTGCAGATAGGCGCGCAGGGCCTGATCTTCGTTGAGGTTCTCGACCCGATCCAGGGACTCCAGTATCTTGCCTTCCAGCCGCCGCGAGCGTTCCGACACCGCTCCCTCCTGGGGCACCAGCCGGGGATCAAAGCGGGTGCGGAACAAGGCGACGAGGTTGCGGGTAATCTCCAGGTTGGCAGCCAGGGTGGCGGCGATAAAGTCCTGGCTGACAGTGACGCCGAGCTGTTTCATATAGCGGGCATAGACCCGCAATATCGCCACCGACTGCCAGTCGAGCCGCGCACTCACCACCAGGCGGTTGAAGGAGTCGTCGTCTGCCCGGCCCTGCCACACCGCGGCAAAGGCATCCTGAAAGTTTTCCCGCACCCCCGGCACGTCGATCGCAATATCCTGGGCAAACCGCAGGGTAAACTCGTGCAGTAAAACCGTCACCCCACTGCGAGGAGTGATGCTGTAGGGATGCTCGCCAATCACCAGAAAGCCGAGGTTTTCCAGCATCGGCACAATATTGGAGAGCACTAGCTCGGCGCCGGAGTGGAAAATCTTGAAGCGCATGACGTTGTGGTCGCTGCCAGGCGGTTGATAAAAGCGCATGGCAATGGGCGCCTCGCCGCCGAGGCTGAGTATCAGCTCCAGATCGTGAACCGCCACCCGGGGGGTGAAGTGTTCCCGATAGCCCACCGGAAACGCATCGCGAAAATCGGCGGCCAACGGCAGTCCCTGTTCTTCTCCCCAGTAATCCAGGATGGCCGTCTCCAGCTCGTCGCGCCAGTCGCGGGTGAAAACGGCAATCTCCCGCTCCAGCTGACGCACATCCGCCTGGCGGTAGCGGTCGGAGCGGATGCGCAGCACCAGGTGAATCCGCACCAGCAGGGAGTCGGTGAAATAGGTGGTGAACTGACTTTCTCCCCCATCGAAGGCATCCCGCAGCAGCGCCTCGGCCTGCTCGCGAACCTCGGTGCGGTAGCTGTCGCGGGGGACATAGAGCAGACAGCTGACAAACTTGTCATAGGGGTCAGGGCGCAGAAACAGTCGCACCTGGCGACGCTCCTGAATCTGCCAGATGCCGATCAGAATATCGAACAACTGCTGTTCCGAGGCATGAAACAGCTCTTCCCTGGGGTGGCTCTCCATAATTTTGCGCAGCGCCTTGCCATCGTGGGTATCGGGAGCCAGCCCCGAGCGCTCCAGCACGCGCTGCAACTTGTCAGCCACCAGTGGGATAGTAAAGGGACTCTGAGAGTGCACCAGGGTGGTGTAGAGGCCCAGGAAGCGATGCTCCCCTACCACCCTGCCCTGCTCGTCGCGTGCTTCGATGATCAGATACTCACAGTAGGAATCGCGGTGAATAGTGGAGCGCAGAGGCGATCGCGACAGCATCAGCGGCGAGGCACTGGCGTAAAACTCCCGGAACCCCGGCGCCAGCTCGGACAATCGCGTCGCTGCCTTTTCCTGCGGCTCGAGACGAAACAGGCCGAGGCTGTCCTGCGGTGTCTGAGCTACCAGGGGGTCTTCGTCAGTACTGACGGTGTAATAGCCATAGCCCAGAAAGGTGAAGTGGTTATCCCTTACCCACTCCAAAAAGGCCAGAGATTCGTCGGCCTGGCCATTGGTGCCGCCGCTGGCCCTGGCAGCGTCGAGAATGGTGCCCAGCCGTGACAGCATCGGCTCATAGTCATCCGTCACCGCCTTGAGCTTGGCGAGCAAGTCCAGCAACTCGGTATTGATCGCTTCCAGCTGAGCGCTCTCGGAACAGCGGTCGATGCGCAGAAAGATCAGCGCCTCGGCCTGCCCTTCTGTGCTGTCGCGTTCAAGAACCTCAAGCAGCTGGCCTTCGCTGTCGCGACGCACCCGCAGCACGGTGCTCTTGATGACATGGATGCCAATACCCATGCGGTGAAAGGCCATGCGCACCGAGTCCACTAGAAACGGCACATCGCGCTGGAGCAGGAATACCTGGGTGTGGCGGTGCTCCCAGCCGTCCTCTTCCTGGCGCGGATTGAAACAGCGCAGGCGCGGCCCACCGCCGGGCAGCCGCGCGAGATGCTCCCACAAGGAGCGCACGAAGCCGGCGATATCGGCGGGAGCTTCCCCTTCCAACTCCTCCACCGGAGCAAGGTCGAAAACCCGACGGGCGAAGGACAGCAGCCGGGGGGCTTCGTTTCCAACCTGCTCCTGCAGCGCCGCGCCCAGGCAGCTAAAAAAATTCTCTTTCCCTTTGTACATCACGAAACCTCCTGTCGGCCTTTCACACCATTCTGCCCTGCAAAGATAAGCACCGAAAGCTGGCAAGGCAAATCATGCCTGTAACGCTACACAGTGGCTGCAATGGCAAAGACATGCTTCAAAGGGATTTGTCGCACCCGGATATGACAAGAGAAGGACAGAGAGGCAGCTGACAGGACAGCACTGGGAGTAGCAATAGTTGACCGGATCGGTTAGTTCCAGCGGGTTGTTGCACAACAATAATACCAGGCACAAAAAAAGCCGCCCAGTTTTACTGTAAGCGGCTGATTTTGTTTAGCGAATTTGGTCGGAACGAGAGGATTCGAACCTCCGACCCCTACACCCCCAGTGTAGTGCGCTACCAAGCTGCGCCACGTTCCGATTCTCGAATGGAGCTGCCCTTTCAAGAGGGCGCAATCATACTGGATTCAGCGATCTTTGCAAGTCAAAAAGGGGTAAATCAAACAGAGTTGCGCCCAGGGGGCCAATCGGGTCAGGCCTTCAGGCCCGCCAAAATCTCTTCCAGTTCACTGATAGTCTGGCCTATCAGCTGGCGCACCTGGGTCGCTTCCTCGCGGGCGTCTTCGCCGCCCAGGCGCTGGCGAGCCCCACCGATGGTAAATCCCTGCTCATAGAGCAACGAGCGGATCTGGCGAATCAGCAGCACGTCCTGGCGCTGATAATAGCGGCGGTTGCCGCGCCGCTTGACGGGATTGAGCATCGGGAACTCCTGTTCCCAGTAACGCAGGACATGGGTTTTTACATCGCAGAGTTCGCTGACTTCTCCGATGGTGAAGTAGCGCTTCCCGGGTATAGGGGGCAGCTGCTCGTTGTTACTCGGTTCCAGCATAGCTTTCTACCCTGGCCTTGAGTTTCTGCCCCGGCTTGAAGGTAACCACACGCCGGGCGGTGATGGGTATTTCCTCGCCAGTCTTGGGGTTGCGTCCGGGCCTTGTGCTCTTGTCGCGAAGGTCGAAATTACCAAACCCGGACAGCTTGACCTGCTCATTGCTCTCGAGGGCGCAGCGAATCTCCTCAAAGAAGCTCTCGACGATCTCCTTGGCTTCGCGCTTGTTGAGACCGAGTTCTTCGTAGAGCATTTCCGCCAGATCGGCTTTAGTCAAGGCTGACATCCGACTACCCCCTTAGCGTAGCATTGAAGTTATCCACAAGAGCCGCCAGTACGGCCTCCATGGCCGCGCTTATCTCGGCCTCATTCAGGGTGCGCGATTCATCCTGAAAGGTCAAGGCCATGGCGACACTTTTTCTTGTCGATTCAACACCTTTGCCTTGATA
>JALNZZ010000129.1 GCA_023229065.1 Porticoccaceae bacterium | reverse complement strand
CAAATCCGCTAGACTTCGCGTCTTTTCACGCCTTGTAACCCTTGGGATTGCCTGTGTCCGACCTGAGTCATATTCGCAACTTTTCCATCATCGCCCATATCGACCATGGTAAATCGACCCTCGCGGATCGGTTTATTCAGGTCTGTGGTGGGCTTACCGAGCGCGAGATGGCAGCCCAGGTGCTCGACTCCATGGATATCGAACGGGAGCGGGGTATTACTATCAAGGCCCAGAGCGTGACTCTGGACTACCGTGCCCGGGATGGCCGCACCTATCAGCTCAACTTTATCGACACCCCCGGTCACGTGGATTTCACCTACGAGGTGTCCCGCTCTCTCGCCGCCTGTGAGGGGGCGCTGCTGGTGGTGGATGCCGCTCAGGGAGTGGAAGCGCAGTCGGTGGCCAACTGCTATACCGCCATCGCCCAGGGGCTGGAAGTGATTCCGGTGCTGAACAAGATGGATCTGCCCCAGGCTGAGCCGGAGCGCGTCAAGGAGGAAATCGAGGATATCATCGGTCTCGATGCCAGCGAGGCCGTGCCCTGCAGTGCCAAGTCGGGCCTGGGCATCGACGACATTCTGGAGCAGTTGGTGGCCAAGGTGCCGCCTCCCGAGGGGGATGTAGACGCTCCCCTCCAGGCCTTGATCATCGACTCCTGGTTCGACAATTACCTCGGGGTTGTGTCCCTGGTGCGGGTCAAGAATGGCACCCTGAGGGCCAAGGATAAAATTATTTCCAAGACCATCGGCAGGCCCCATGTCGTGGACAGTGTGGGCGTTTTCACGCCCAAGCGGACGGAAACAGGTGTCTTGCGCGCCGGTGAAGTGGGCTTTGTGGTGGCGGGCATCAAGGATATCCACGGGGCTCCGGTGGGGGACACCTTTACTCACGCCAGTACCCCTGACACCGTTGAGCTGCCCGGCTTCCAGAAAATCAAACCCCAGGTTTATGCCGGCATGTTCCCCGTCAATGCCGACGATTTCGAGGATTTTCGCGAAGCTCTCGCCAAGCTCACCCTCAATGATGCTTCTCTGTTTTATGAGCCCGAGAGTTCCGATGCCCTCGGTTTTGGTTTCCGCTGCGGCTTTCTGGGAATGCTGCATATGGAAATCATTCAGGAGCGTCTGGAGCGGGAATACGATCTCGACCTGATCTCTACTGCGCCCACGGTGGTGTACGAGATAGTAAAAACCGATGGCGAGATCATTTATATCTCCAACCCATCCGATATGCCCGACCCTGGCCAGATCGAGGAAATGCGCGAACCGATCTGCGAGGCCGCTATTCTGGTACCGCGGGAGTACGTGGGTAACGTTATTTCTCTGTGTGTCGAAAAGCGCGGTGTGCAGAAGGATATGCAGTTTGTCGGTGGTCAGGTCTCCCTGTCTTACGAGTTGCCCATGAGCGAAGTGGTAATGGACTTCTTCGACCGCCTCAAGTCGGTGAGCAAGGGCTTCGCCTCACTGGACTACGGTTTCTTGCGCTTCCAGTACGCCCCTCTGGTAAGGCTGGACGTTTTGATCAATGGTGATAAAGTGGATGCGCTGGCACTCATCGTTCACCGGGAGAACTCTCTGTCCAAGGGCCGCCAGCTGACCGAAAAAATGAAAGACCTGATCCCCAGGCAAATGTTCGACGTAGCTATCCAGGCTGCTATCGGCGGGCATGTCATAGCCCGTACCACCGTCAAGGCCTTGCGCAAGAACGTACTGGCCAAGTGTTATGGCGGCGACATATCCCGCAAGAAAAAGTTGCTGGAGAAGCAGAAAGCCGGCAAAAAGCGCATGAAGCAGGTGGGCAATGTCGAGATTCCCCAGGAGGCCTTCCTGGCAGTATTGAAAACAGATAGTTAGGACCTGTGAACGGATGATTGCTGAATGGAGATAAACTTTCCCCTTATCTTGGTGGTCCTGACTGGCATCAGCGGTGTCATGTGGGTGCTGGACAAACTTGTCTTGCGACGCCGTCGCGGCGATGCAGCACCCTCAGCGGTGGTGGAGTACACGGCGCCATTCTTCCCTGTCCTGTTTGTTGTGCTGGTGTTGCGCTCTTTTGTGGTGGAGCCCTTCCAGATACCCTCGGCCTCAATGGTGCCCACTCTGCAAGTGGGTGACTTTATTTTGGTCAACAAGTTTGCCTACGGCTTGCGGATGCCTGTCACCCAGCGCAAGTTCGTCGATATCGGCGAGCCGCAGCGGGGCGATGTTATGGTCTTCTTTCCCCCGAATGATCCGCGTTACTTCATCAAGCGCGTAGTAGGGCTGCCCGGCGACCATGTGCAAATATTTGATAACCAGCTGTTCATCAATGGTGAGAAGGTGGAGCAGCGGCGCATCAGCACGCCGTATCTGGCTGGTTATGGCTATGATATTGTTGAGGAAAACCTCGAAGGCAGCCGCCACCTGATCCGCAAGCACCGGGTGCCCGGCAGGCTCGGGCGCAGGCTGTCTGTGGTGGTGCCGGACGGTCACTACTATATGATCGGTGACAACCGCGACAATAGTAGCGACAGCCGTGACTGGGGGCCGGTGCCAGAGGAAAATATCGTTGGCAAGGCGTTTGCCATCTGGATGCATTGGGATGATTTTTTCAGCCTTCCCTCGTTTGACCGGGCCGGAAAAATCAAGTGAGTGGTATTGCGGCTGCTCTCAGGAGCAGCTGGAAAACACTCTGCCGAACCGCACCTGGACAGCAAGGAAAGCGATTATGAAATACCGCCATCAGTCGGGATTATCATCGCTGGGTCTATTGATAATCCTTTTCGCTTCAGCCTTTTTTTTACTGGTCTTGTTCCGGGTGGGGCCTCTTTATCTCGATAATTACTTTGTCGCCGCCGCGGTCAAGAACCTGGGTAATGAACCTCTGCAGAGTCTGAGCAACGATGAGATTCGCCGCAAACTGCAGTCTTATTTCACCGTCAATAATATTAGCTCAGTCAGTACGCGCGAGGTGGGCATCGAGCGTGGCAGAGAGGGGGTGGTAATCAAAGTGGATTACGAGAGACGGGTGCACTTCCTCGGCAACGCTGATGTAGTTGTGACTTTCAGCAATCACCTTGATTTCTCTGACCACCCATGACACCGGTTCTCAAACAATTATCGTCGCGCCTGGGCTATCGCTTCGCCAGCAAGGATTTGCTCGTGCAAGCACTGACGCACCGGAGCGTTAAAGGACAAAATAACGAGCGCCTGGAGTTTTTGGGTGACGCGGTGCTCAGCGTCGTTATAGCCCAGTGGTTATACGAGCACTTTCCGCATGCAAGTGAGGGTGAGCTGACCCGCTGGCGTGCGTCGCTGGTCAAGGGAAGTACGCTTGCCAAAGTGGCGCGCCAGCTGGAACTGGGGGAGTGCCTGGTGCTCGGCGGTGGCGAGCTGAAAAGCGGTGGTCACCGGCGCGACTCAATTCTTGCCGATGCGGTAGAGGCCCTGCTAGGTGCAATCTTTGTCGAAGTGGGTCTGGAAGGTTGCCGCGAGCGAGTGCTGGACTGGTTTGGCGAGCAGCTTGAGGCAATCACTCAGGGCGGCGATGAGAAGGATGCCAAAACACGCTTGCAGGAATATCTACAAAGCCGGGGCAAGCCGCTGCCCGTATACCAGGTCTTGCAGGTCGAAGGTGATCAGCACGACCAGATGTTCACTGTATCCTGTTCCGTTGAGGGGCTCGACGAGCCGATGACGGCTCAAGCGACGAGCCGCAAAAAGGCGGAAAAAAACGCTGCGGAGCAGGCACTTTCCCGACTGCTGGGCCATTGATATGTCTTCCTCTCGCTGTGGTTATGTCGCTATTGTCGGCCGTCCCAATGTCGGCAAGTCGACACTGCTCAATCACCTGCTGGGCTTCAAGCTCAGCATCACCTCGCGCAAGCCGCAAACGACCCGGCACAATGTGCTGGGTATTCTCACTGAGGACGAATGCCAGATTGTGTTTGTCGACACACCGGGTATTCACAGCGGTCAAGAAAAAGCGCTCAACCGCTATATGAACAAAGCCGCGGGTCGTGCCATCGCCGATGTGGATCTGGTGGTGTTTGTCGTCGATCGGGATCGCTGGAGTGAAGGCGATGATCTGGTTGCTCGGCGCCTGGCGCAGGTGGATGTGCCGGTGATTGTCGCCCTCAACAAAGTGGATCGCCTCACTGACAAGGCCGCTCTGCTGCCCCAGATGGAGCAGTTGGCGACACTGTTGCCCAATGCCCAGATCGTGCCGATTTCGGCTCTCCATGGCACCAATCTTGAGGTGCTTGTCGAGGCCATCCGTGAAAAAATTCCGGAGGGCATGCATTTCTTTCCCGAAGATCAGATCACGGATCGCAGTGAACGTTTTTTAGCCGCAGAAATTGTGCGCGAAAAAATTACCCGCCAGCTGGGTGCAGAGCTGCCTTACGAAGTGGCGGTCGAGGTGGAAGAGTGGCGACGGGAGGGCGCGGTGCTGCATATCAGTGCGCTGATCCTGGTGGAGCGCGAGGGCCAGAAAAAAATCATTATTGGCGACAAGGGTGAAAGGCTGAAAAAAATCGGTCAGCAGGCCCGCCTCGACATGGAAAATCTGTTCGACACCCGCATCATGCTCAATTTGTGGGTCAAGGTCCGCAGCGGTTGGTCGGACGACGAGCGGGCGCTCAAAAGTCTTGGTTATCATGACAACTGATGAGTTGGGCTTTGTGTTGCACACCAGGCCCTACCGCGAAACCAGTCAGCTGGTAACGCTTTTTACTGCCGGCAATGGCCGCTTTAATGCGGTGAGTCGAGCGAGCCGCCAGCGGCGCGGTGGCAACCAGCTGAGGCCTTTCAGCCTGTTGCGATTATCGTGGCGGGGGCGAACAGATCTCAAGACTTTGGACGCTGTCGAAGCGGCGGCCACGCCGCTGGTACTGACAGGCGAAAAACTGTTTGTCGGGCTGTACCTCAACGAATTGCTGGCGCGGTTGCTTCATGAGCACGATCCTTGCCCCCCTCTCTTCGAGCGCTATCAAAAAACTCTGGAGCTGGTGGCAACCGCTACCGTGGTGGAGCCGGTGTTGCGCTTTTTCGAGCTGATGTTATTAGAGGATCTTGGCTACGGGTTGCGTCTGGACGTGGAGATGGACAGCGGCGAGCCGGTGGCCGCCGGGCAGCGCTATCTGTTTTTCCCCGGCGAGGGGGTGCGTGTCTATCAGCCCGGTGAACCTGTCAGCCATTTATTCAAGGGCGATCAGCTGCTGGCAATTGCCGAGCTGCAGTTCGATAGTGAGGAGGTGTTGAGGAGCGCCAAACGGCTTTCGCGGTTGGCGCTGGAGCCGTATCTGGGGAATAAACCCCTCGCTAGCCGTGAATTGTTTCGCCGCAGTGCGGTGGGGGAGTAGGGCTGTGATCAGGGGGATGGGCACTGACATGGTGGATATTGCCCGTATTGGGCGAGCCATGGAGCGCCATGGCGAGCGCTTTGCCTTGCGGATTCTCAGCGCTGCAGAATACCGCATTTTTGTTGCCAAGGGCTGTCCCCCTGCTTGGCTTGCGAAACGCTTTGCCGCCAAGGAGGCGGCCAGCAAGGCGCTGGGGACGGGTATCGGCGCCGTCTCCTGGCACGATATTGAAATAGCCAACGATACGAGAGGGGCGCCGTGTCTGGCATTTCACGGTGGCGGTGCTCGCCGCCTGGCGGAGATAGGGGCTTGTCGTGCCTGGCTGAGTCTTAGCGACGAGGCTGGCTTGGCGCTGGCTTTTGTTGTTTTGGAGGGGGAGTGAGGGTTCACTTCGAGAGCAGTATAGCGTTTTGCCAAAATGTACTGCGATGCGAGGTCCCGCCTGGGGTCAACAGGTTCGAGACCGTCAGCGCCAGGACGGCGCTGCTCGAGCGTACAGGGAAGTATTCACAGC
>JALNZZ010000128.1 GCA_023229065.1 Porticoccaceae bacterium | reverse complement strand
GTGGCGACCATGAGGGCATCGCGCAGGGCGATTTCAGGCGAGCCGTACTGACGGCCTCGTAAACTCCCGTTGCCCTCGGTGCCCGTGTCCTGTTTCACCTTGCCGCCTTCGTTAATCCGCCACTCTGACCAACCTTCATTCTCGCCGCCGTAGACTTCAATCATGGTCTCACCCATGGCGTAGGGGGCGGGGATTTTGTAGAAAGTGATGATGCCCATGGCTTCCTCAGAGTAAAGACTGTTGCGGGTTTTTCATGAAGGCGAATCGCAGGCTTGACACCTTGCGACCCAGCTTGACCGGCTCCCACTGGATCAGCCAGCCGTCCTTCTGTTCTAGTTCCTTGATGGCGGGCTCGATCATGCGGCGGCGGATGGCTGCGAAGTCTTGGCGTTGCTTTTCCGTGGCCTCCATGGCCTTAGCGAAGTCCTCGATGCTGATTTCAAAGCGGCCCTTGTCTTGCCAGCTTTGCATCAGCTCCAGCAGCCGCCAGGAGTACAGCGAGCGCAGCGCGGACGCCTGCTGTAGCTGGTACTTCGTGAACTGGCGCTGTAGGCCACACAAGTGCGGCATGACCTCATGCCACCATGCCAGCTCAATCCAGCCTTCACCCTTGTGATAGGTTGCCCGTCCAATCCAGCGCAGTGTATGCACGGCCCCGCCCTTGCGTTTGCCGATCTTGGGTTCCGTGAACGTGATCGACCGCTTGTATAGCTCCTTGCCTGCATCCTGCAGCTGCTCGTAGGCCGTGTTCAGATCGATGCCGAACGTCTCGGCGTAGTCCATGGCCGAGATCCGCGTAACAGGTGCTCCGCCTGGAGGCGGTACCCGGCGACTGTCCAGGCGAGAAGCCGCCGTCATGATGATGCGTTTCTCGGCTAACGACAGACCCTGTGCAGCCCTGGCCACGGCGTTGGACATGTAGACGTAGCGCGAGCTATCGGGTCTGTCTGCGGCCATGTCGTAGTGCTGCATCTTCTGCTGTTTTGCCAGGGTAGTTGTCCCCATTCTGTCACCTTCCGGGTTTTTCTGTCATGTCTAAATCATGGCAGAAATTGCTATATCTGTCATGAATTTATCAAGGCAGAATTGTGGAAGCGACCCGGAAAATGACAGATAGACCCGGAAAATGACAGAGCTCACCCGGAAAAAGACAGAATTGGGAAAACTAAAAATCGCCTGGAAACCCGCATGAATAAAGGCTTTGCGGCCTTTCCTCGCGCGCGCGCGCGGAAACAGGAGAAACGGTTTAGAAACGCGGCCTGCGGCACGGGGCACCCCTGCGGGGTTCCCCCACGCCCTTCGGGCGCGGCTCCCCCTCCCCAAAATCGACGCCCCCAAAGGGGGCTGGATGGCCCCCCGGAAACGGACCAACGACTCGGCGGCTAACGCCGACCCGCAACCTTTGGCGATGAAGGCCCAACCCCTGGGTGGCAACTGGCCGGGGTGTTGCCCTGGCCGGTGGCTACGATGCAGCAGCAGCGGCAGTACCCGGCTATGCCCCCCGCCGTTCGCCCTGCGGCGTGTGCCAGCCAGGCAGCATGTGGCACCCGTAACGGGCTAGCGCCCGACATCTCTCCGGCATGGGCGGGGGATCATGACGCCTAGGCGTCTAAAACGGCCTACAAGCGATTTTTTGGTTGCTACGTGGGAATTCATGGGCATGGGTAAAAAAACGCGCCACAGGCCGTTTTGGTGGCTCCTAGGGGCATTCCATCGCTGCAAGGGCGCAACCGGAAGCCGCAGCGCCCGCTAGGGCGACCGGGTGAAGATTGCGGGCGTAGCCTTCACCCTTGCAGCGCGACGACCTAAAAACGCTCTAGGCCAGTGGGCAGGGAATGTTTTTCTCCCT
This sequence comes from Porticoccaceae bacterium, assembly GCA_023229065.1. Classification (GTDB taxonomy): domain Bacteria; phylum Pseudomonadota; class Gammaproteobacteria; order Pseudomonadales; family Porticoccaceae; genus NAT127. Next base: position 4,181 of record JALNZZ010000128.1, on the reverse strand, counting down.
GCCCACCTGCCACGTGGCGAACGCGGGGTTTGGGGCAGCGCCCCAAGGCATTAAGCAGGGGATTATGTTGTGGTGGGCTTTGCTATCGGCGGCAGCTGGAACAGGCTTCTTTCATCGTCGCGTTGCAAGTAGCTATCGAGCTGTTGCCGAATTCTCTGGTTCAGCTCTTCGTTCGCTTGCATCTGGCCCAAGACCATGGCGCCGATCAGGATTTTTCGCCGCGTATCTTCCGTGCGACTTGCTTTGATGTACTCGCGCAGTTCCTTGGTTTTTCTGTCGGTCAAGCGGGCTTCAAGTTGCTTGATACGTCGAGCCTCTTTTTCCTGTTTTTCTCTTATCGCTTCCTGTTTCTTTTTGGCCAGAGCGATCTGTTCTTCCAGTGTTGCCATGATGGGAGATTTGAGGGGTTGGGGTCTAGGCAGTATGCCTTATTCGAGGTAGGTGTGGTACCCTGCGCCAGCGCTCAGAAACCCGAGGAGGAACGACAAGGGCGCACTTAGAGTAATCTCCCTTCGGTCGATTACGTGCGGTCATGGGCTTTGCCCCTGACACCCAAAAACCAAAACCCCACCCCATGGCGATCTATCACCAAACGATCAAAGCACTAAGTCGCGCTGCTGGCCGATCTTCGGTAGCCGCCTCAGCTTATCGCGCCGGGGTAGAACTGATCGACGAACGAACCGGCCTCGTTCACGACTTCACGCGCAAACGTGACGTGATCGAATCAGCCTTGATCCTTCCCGGTGGTGGTACGGCAGATCGCGCCAAATTCTGGAACGCCGTCGAGGCCAAACACCGACGCCGCGATGCCGTCGTGGCCCGTGAGGTCGAAGTGGCTTTACCCGCAGAGCTGAGTTCTGCCGAGCGCCGCGCCCTGGCGTTTTCCTATGCCCAAGAGTTGGCCAATCGCTACGGCGTAGCTGCTGATGTGGCACTGCACATGTCGCGCACCGTGACAGCGGCTGAGCTTGAGAAAAACCCAAACCAACACGTTGAAATCGACCCGGAGACAGGGCGGCAACATAACGGCAACTGGCATGCGCACATTCTGCTTTCAGCCTGCCATGCCTCAGCCACGGGGGATCTGGGCAAGAAAGTGGTGGCCATGGACCCGATCCATTGCCAGCGCCACGGGCTGCAGAACATGGCCGAGGTTGAGCGTAGCCGCTGGGCCGAGCTGACAAACGAAGCCCTGGCCCGTGCCGAGCTGGATTTTCGGGTGGATCACCGCAGTTTTAAGGCCCAGGGCATTGCGCTGGAGCCGACCCAACACCTGGGGCCGGGCGCCTCGGCCATGGCCCGTGACGGGTTGAGCGTTGAGCGTGCGCGCATCGAGGCCGAGGCGGCGGCAAACAATGCCCGGCGCATCCTGGCGCGACCGGAGATCGTGCTTGACCAGGTGAGTGCGGAGAAGTCGGTGTTTAGCCATCAAGACGTGGCGCGTGCGCTTCACCGTTATGTGCCCGATGATCAGTTTCAGGCGGTGTATGCCCGTGCCCTGGCCAGCCCTGAGCTGGTGACGTTGGCTGAGGGCAAGTACGCCACGCGCTCGATGATCGAGCTTGAGGCAAGGATGGCTCGCACAGCAGACACGCTGAGGACAGATCGTAGTTGCCGCACCAACCCGGAGGTAACCCGGGCGATCCTGGCGCAAGGTCGGGTACGACTGTCGGCAGAACAGCAGGCCGCTGTGCTGCAGATTACTGGCTCAGAGCGGTTGGCCGTCACGGTGGGTTTTGCGGGGGCTGGCAAGTCCACCATGATGCACGCGGCACGGCAGGCGTGGGAGCGGGTCGGGTATCGGGTGCACGGTGTCGCGCTGGCCGGGAAGGCAGCCGAGGCGCTGGAGGAGTCCAGCGGGATCGTTTCGCTCACGATTGCCAGCCGTCTTTTGGCCTGGGAGACGGGGCGGGAGACGTTAAGCCGGGGCGATGTCCTGGTGGTCGATGAGGCGGGGATGGTGGATAGCCCGACCTTGGCGAAGGTGCTGGATCATGTCGAGCGGGCCGGGGCCAAGGTGGTACTGGTAGGTGACCCCGAGCAGTTGCAGCCGATTGGGCCGGGTGCGGCGTTTCGAGCGGTGGTAGAACGCTGCGGGGACGTAGCACACCTGACTGGGGTCAGGCGGCAACATGCGCCATGGCAGCGGGAGGCTAGCCGCCAGTTTGGCCAAGGCCAGGCCGGGGTTGCGCTGGCCGAGTATGACCGCCACGGCCATATCCACATGAAGGCGGGTCAAGCTGAAGTCGTCGCGGCGATCAGTCGCGCCTACCTCGAAGATCTGGCCGCGAATCCGCAAGGCAGCCGGTTGGTCCTGGCGCATCGCAACCAGGACGTGCAGGCACTGAACGCTGCGATCCGGGACGCTCGCAAGGTTGCCGGGCACCTGGATGCCGGCATCGCGTACCAGACGGCACAGGGTCTGCGCGAGTTTGCGCCTGGGGATCGGCTGCTGTTCCGGGAAAACCATCGCGGCCTGGGCGTGAAAAACGGCCAGATTGGCACGGTGATGAATGCGGAAGAGGGCCGGCTCACGGTGCAGGTGGATGACAAGGCAGGGGTCATCGAGCTGGACACGCGCCATTACACGGCGTTCGAGCATGGCTATGCCGCCACGATTCACAAGTCGCAGGGGGCTACCGTGGATCGCGTGTGGGTGGCCGCCTCGCCCACGATGGACCGGCACCTTGCCTACGTGGCCATGACGCGGCATCGGGACGCGGTGACGCTCTACGGGGCCGTGGAAGAGTTCTCGGGCAAGGGTGATTCCGAGCAAGCCAAGGCGGCGATGCTGCGCAGCCTTGGCCAAGGCCGTGAGAAGGCCACGACGCTGGATTATCGGGATGCCTACGCGGGTCGGCGCGGTCTGGACCCGATTGTGGTGCCACAGGATGTGCAAAAGGTGGTGCAAGCCGGGCGGGAGCGCGAGGCGGGCGGTGAGCACCCGGTGCACGAGGCGCTTCGGGGGATGAGTCGCGACGAGTTGTTGATGGATCGCATGCGCAACAGTCCGCGGCTGGACTATGAGCGTGAACAGTTTGTGGCGGGCGATGCCGAGGTAGCGCGGTTGGCCCGTGGGCAGCAACTGGCCCGCGAGCGTGATGCGTTGGGCAGTCAGCGCGACCAGGTAGCGCAGCGGCTCAGGCAGCTGGAGAGTGCGGGCTGGTTACGCAAGCTGAGTCATGGCCAGGAGCGCAAGCAATTGCGTGGTGAAGTGGTCCGCCTGGATCGCCAGATCGAGGTGCAAGGGGAGGGTTTGCAAGCGCTGGGTCTGGATCGCACGGCGAGCGCCACTGAGTTGGGGCGTCGATTGCGTGAAGCACAGGACGTGGCCAAAGCGAGGTTGACGCGAGATGAGGCGCAGCGTCAGCGCCGGCGTGAGGCGGTGGCTCTGGAGTTGAAACGTCGCGAGGGGGGGCGTGGCCGGGCCATGAAGGCTATGCCGAGCAAGGAGAGAAAGGCCGAGCGGCAGAAATGACAAGGGGCGCCGAAGCGCCCCGTATTGCAGAGCGGCTGACTTGTCATCGTCCTTGCCGCGCTGGCTGGTTCAACGCCGTAGCGGAACCAGACTCAAGCCCCTTGCGGGTACACCTCAATTATCGGACAGATGCAGCGCGATAGCAACACAGCGCCGTATCGCGATGAAGTCGTCGTGAGATAGCTGCACCTTTACCGACTGGCGGCCGCCGCGCCTGGTGCGCGTGTAGTGCATTTCTAGCCGCTCCAGGCTCACGGTGTAAACCATGTCGCACTTGGCCCAAACCGAGCGCATGGTGTCACCGTCTGGGCGTGGGTCTTTGGTTAATTCGTGGTGGTAGAGCTGCGGCGGTGTGGGGGGCGTAGTCGAAAGCGGTACGACCGTCACCAGCTGCCGGTTTTGCTTGTGCGGCATCAGTACCACCACGTCGCGCAGCTTCACCATCTCTGGCTCGATCATGCCCCGGAAATCGCAGCGCACCACGGCCCCGGCCCGGGGTTGGTACAGCAGGGTCACGATTCCAGCCCTTTGCCCTCGATGCGGCGCATTTCTTCAGCGTGGGGATCGTCCAGGCCAGTGGCGACCATGAGGGCATCGCGCAGGGCGATTTCAGGCGAGCCGTACTGACGGCCTCGTAAACTCCCGTTGCCCTCGGTGCCCGTGTCCTGTTTCACCTTGCCGCCTTCGTTAATCCGCCACTCTG
>JALNZZ010000126.1 GCA_023229065.1 Porticoccaceae bacterium | reverse complement strand
GTGCAAGGCCGCGAGCCTTGGTGCCCGCGGCGCGACGAAGCCTATCTCGGCGTGTTGGTGGATGACTTGATCACGATGGGTACCCGCGAACCCTATCGGATGTTTACCAGTCGTGCCGAATACCGCCTGGTGCTGCGCGAGGACAATGCCGACTTGCGTCTGACAGAGCAGGGCCGCCAGCTGGGTGTGGTAGACGATCAGCGCTGGGCGAGTTTTTCTGCCAAGCGCGAGGCTATCGACGCAGAGCGCCAGCGTTTGCGCACCAGTTGGGTTCAACCCGGCAGTGATGCGGCCGAGCAGGTCAACAGCTTGAGCGCCAACCCCCTTACTCATGAGTACAGCCTGTTTGAACTGCTCAAGCGCCCGGAGCTTGATTACGCTTTGGTGGGTAGCCTGGTGGGGACAGCTGTCAGTGACGCTCAGGTGGCGGAACAGGTGGAAATCGAAGCCAAGTATGCGGGCTACATCGACCGCCAGCGAGAGGAAATCGAACGGCTTCGCCTCCATGAGCACACCGCTATCCCGACCGACCTGGATTACAGCCAGGTCAAAGGGCTGTCGAATGAAGTGCGGCAAAAACTTGACGATGCCCGCCCGGATACTCTGGCCCGTGCTTCGCGCATTCCCGGCGTTACGCCGGCGGCCATCTCGCTGCTGATGATCTATTTGAAGAAAAGAGCCGTCGCCCGGAAGGCTGGCGGGCGCGAGGTCTGAGTGATGGAAGGCCAGCGAATGGGAGCAGATCCCCTGACAGATGGTCGTGCCCAGCTGCAGTTGAAGAAGGGGCTGGATCAACTCGGACTTGCTCTCGATAGTAACCAGGTGGACCAATTGCTGGCGTACCTGGCGCTACTGGTCAAGTGGAACCGCGCCTACAATCTGACCGCGATCAGCGACCCCCTCGACATGGTAGCGCTGCATCTGTTGGATAGTTTATCGATCATCCCCTGGCTGACCGGCGAGTGTTTTATCGATGTCGGGACAGGTCCCGGGTTGCCTGGAATCCCACTGGCTATTGCCCTGCCTGATCGACACTTCACTCTACTCGACAGTAACGGTAAGCGGGTGCGCTTTCTGTTTCAGGTGCGCACCTCGCTGGGGCTTGGGAATGTCAGCGAAGTGCAATCCCGCGCCGAGAGTTATAGCCCGCCCCGCTTGTTCGATGGGGTGATCAGTCGCGCCTATAGTGCGCTCGATACCATGATTGCCAGTACAGCCCATCTGCTGGCACCAGGTGGACACTTTTTCGCCATGAAAGGCCGCTTACCCAGTGAGGAGTTGAGCGCACTGGCAAAACCCTATATCGTCACTGGCGCCCACCCTCTACAGGTCCCCGGTATAGACGGTGAGCGTCATTTGATAGCAATCGGGACATCACCTGGAGCACCACCTTGAGCCATATCTTCACTGTTGCCAACCAGAAAGGCGGCGTGGGCAAGACCACTACCAGCGTCAACCTGGCGGCATCACTGGCCACTTATGGCAAGCGCGTACTGTTGGTGGATATGGACCCTCAAGGCAATGCAACGACCGGGGTCGGCATCGACAAACATACTCTCGAGCGCTCGGTGTACGATGTGCTCACCGGCAAAGTGACTATCGAGGAAGTGCTGCGTCCCTGTGCCGATGGCAGTTTTGATATTCTGCCCGCCAACCGTGATCTCACTGCCGCCGAGGTGGAGCTGATGGAGTTAAGCGGGCGGGAGAGTCGCTTGCGCCATGCTCTGTTGCGCGTCGCCGACCGCTATGACTTTATCATCATCGATTGTCCACCCTCGCTGAGTATGCTCACCGTCAACTCGCTGGTGGCCTGCAGTGGTGTCATCATTCCCATGCAGTGTGAATACTATGCCCTGGAAGGGCTCACTGATCTGGTGAACACCATTCAGCGCATTGGCAAAGCACTCAATCCCGGGCTGCGCATTGAGGGTATACTGCGTACCATGTACGACCCCCGCAGCTCACTGACCAACGAAGTGACGGCGCAGTTGCATCAGTACTTTGGCGACAAGGTGTACCGCACCACTATCCCCCGCAATATCCGCCTGGCGGAGGCACCGAGCTATGGTCAGACGGCGCTGCAGTATGATCGCCACGCCAAGGGTGCCATTGCCTATCTCGGTCTCGCGGGTGAAATCATCCGCCGTTGCAAAGCTGAGGGACAACGCCGACCATTCAACTAGTGTTAACAGGCCCCAGGATCAGGAACACAAGCATGTCAGGAAAACGCAAAGGACTGGGCCGCGGCCTCGATGCGCTGCTGGGTATCGAGCCCGGACAGGCCGGCAGCGACCAGGCGACCGGCGGCGCAGTTAGTACTGCTGCCAGCGAGGATGGTACCTTGCGCCATCTGCCGATCGAATTTCTCCAGCGCGGTAAATATCAACCGCGCCGCGACATGCACCCCGAGGCGCTGGAGGAGCTGGCGGAGTCGATCCGCGCTCAGGGCATTATGCAGCCCATTGTGGTGCGGCCAATAGGCGCTGACAAATACGAGATCATCGCCGGCGAGAGGCGCTGGCGCGGTGCCCAGCTGGCTGGCCTCGACACGGTGCCCACTCTGGTGCGTGAAGTTCCCGATCAAGCTGCCATTGCCATGGCGCTGATCGAGAATATCCAGCGCGAAGATCTCAACCCTATCGAGGAAGCCCACGCCCTGAGTCGTCTGCAGCAGGAATTTCAGCTCACCCAACAGGAGGTGGCGGATGCAGTGGGAAAATCACGGGCATCAGTGGCCAACCTGTTGCGCCTGCTGGGGTTAGAAAGCGAAGTGCGCATCATGCTGGAGCGGGGCGATATTGAAATGGGACATGCCCGCGCTCTGCTCGCCCTCGATGGCGACCAGCAGGTAGTGGCGGCGCGCACTGTGGCAGGCAAAGGTCTGACTGTGCGCCAAACCGAGGCCATGGTGAGGAAGCTGCTGCGAGAGGAAAGTGAACCGCCGGCATCACCAAAAGTGGCCGATGTGGACATTCGTCGCCTCGAAGAGAGGGTCGCGGAGCATGTGGGTCTGCCGGTATCGATTCAGCACGGCAGTGGCGGCAAAGGTAAGGTGGTATTCAGTTACAGTGCTCTGGAAGAACTCGAAGGGTTGTTTCAGCGCCTCAGGGTTGGCGACTAACAATCGGTAGTGGCAGAGCTCATGCTCGTTAATTCAACAAGTTGCTTGTACTTTCTGTTGAATAACACCCCTGAAGTCCATATAATTCTGCCCGCCCATGGAGGTCAGGTATCCATGGCACCTTGTACGGCCGAGAGGGGGTTATTGTGGGCACTATAGCCAAACCCCCATTGTGGCGGATGACAGGGATAGAGCTACTGGTACTGATTCTACTGGCCTTGGCTCTGTTGACTCTCGACCAGGTTCAGGCGTACTCGCTGTTGGCGGGCGGGTTGATACAGGTTGCGGGCACCGTCTACTTTGCCAGACTGGCATTCCGTCATCGCGGCGGCAGTCAACTCGCGCGGTCGATACAGAGCATGTACCGGGGTGAAGCCGGCAAGATCATGCTATCGGCGCTATTTTTTATGGCGACGTTTATATTTGTCAAGCCGCTGGGAGCGGTTGCGTTTTTCGCTGGCTACGGCGTGATGGTGCTGGTTCACACCGCAGTAGCTGCAACACTCTTACAGCGGCACAAGCCCTAGAGTGATTCAACCAACAGGCCTTCAAGTAGAGACCCGTATCAATGGCATCAGAATCCCTCACGACGACAGACTACATCCAGCACCATTTACAAAACCTCGTCTATGGGAGACATCCTGACGGCACCTGGGGCTTCGCTCTCTCTCCCCAGGAAGCAGCCGATATGGGATTTTGGGCTATTCATGTCGACTCTATGGGATGGTCCATCGGTTTGGGCCTGGTTTTCTGCTGGCTGTTCCACAAGGCCGCTAAAAAGGCCACTTCGGGTGTTCCCGGTGCCTTTCAGAACTTTATCGAGTTCGTCATTGAGTTCGTCAACAACACAGTCAAAGACAGTTTCCACGGTCGCAGTCAGCTGGTAGGTCCCCTGGCCCTCACCATCTTCGTCTGGGTCTTTCTGATGAACTTGATGGACCTTCTTCCCGTCGATTTGATCCCTTATTCTGCACAGCTGTTCGGTCAGTACGTGCTTGGTATGGACCCCCACGAAGTCTACTTCAAGATCGTGCCAACCACGGATATCAACGTCACCGCTGGCTTGGCCCTGGGGGTGTTCGTGCTGATGATCTACTACGGATTCAAGATCAAAGGTGTGGGGTATGTCCGCGAGTTTGTCTTCCACCCCTTTAATCATTGGATATTCATTCCCGTCAACCTGTTCATGGAAGTCGTAGGCTTGTTGGCCAGGCCCTTCTCTCTCGCCCTGCGGCTGTTCGGCAATATGTTCGCCGGAGAGATGATTTTTATTTTGATCGCCACTATGTACAGCGCTGGTCTACTACTTGGTATTTTCGGTGGCTTCCTCCAGATGGGCTGGGCCATCTTCCATATCCTGATTATCACCCTGCAGGCCTTTATCTTCATGGTCTTGACAGTGGTGTATCTGAGCATGTCCCACCAAGATCACTGATTAATACTGACTTAAACTTACCAACCTTTAAAACACTACTAGGAGATACACAATGGAACTCGTCATCATCGCTGCTGCTATCATGCTGAGCTCAGCCGCCATCGGCGCTGCACTGGGTATGGGAATTCTCGGTGGAAAACTGATTGAAGGCACTGCTCGCCAGCCTGAACTCGGTCCTATGCTGCAGGGCAAGATGTTTCTGCTCGCCGGTCTGATTGACGCCATTCCGATTATCGGCGTTGGTATCTCCATGTACCTCATCTTTGTTGTTGCTCCCGGCGTTGGCGCTTGATCACTGATCGTCACAAGATAGCTGATTCAACCAAAACCGAAATTGTGAGGTTCATGGCGTGAATATCAATATGACGCTGTTTGGTCAGATGGTGACTTTCGCCTTCTTCGTGTGGTTCTGCATGAAGATCGTCTGGCCAGCGTTCAACCGTATTCTGGAGGAGCGCAAAAACAAGATCGCGGAGGGGCTTGATGCCGCTGACCGTGCCATGCGCGATCTTGAACTGGCGCAGGGCAAGGCTACTGATGCACTGAAAGGTGCCAAGCAGGAAGCTGCTGCTCTCATTGAGCAGGCCAACAAGCGCGCCAACCAGATCGTTGAGGAAGCTAAGGAGAAGGCCCGCACGGAAGGCGAGCGCCTGAAGGCGAGTGCCCAGGCGGAAATCGAGCAGGAAGTGAACCGTGCTCGCGAAGAGCTCCGGACCAAGGTGGCCACTCTTGCTATTGCGGGTGCCGAGAAGATTTTGGAAGCTTCCATTGACGAAAACGCCAACCGTGAGCTGGTCGACAAACTGGCGGCACAGCTTTAACGAGGTTTTACATGGCGGAATTGACTACTCTGGCGCGGCCCTACGCAAAGGCATTGTTTGAAACCGCGCAAGCGGCCGATACTCTGTCCGCCTGGTCTGCAGTTCTGACACTGCTCACTGCCGTAGTACGCGAGCCGGCTGTTCAGTCCTTGCTGGACTCGCCGGCCCTCACTGCCCGGCAACAGGCCGATACCATTATCGATATATGTGGGGACGCCCTGGATGACAAGGCGCGCAACCTGGTGGGTTTGTTGGCGACAAATCGCCGCTTGCCCCTGATCCCGCAGATCGGCGAACAGTTCGAGGCGCTCAAGGCGCTGCGCGAACAGACCGTCGATGTGGAGCTGGTATCGGCACGGGAAATCAGCACCGAGCAACAACAGGCGCTGAGTGAAGTGTTGAGCCGCAAGCTCGACCGGCAGGTCAACATCAATCTCAGCGTAGACCAGTCCCTCCTCGGCGGTGTTCTGATCCGGGCCGGTGACACCATCATTGATGGCAGCGTTCGCGGTCGCCTGAACAAACTCGCCGAAGCACTACACTCCTAGTATTTGAACATACGGGATCGAGGAATCGACCATGCAGCAACTGAATCCATCTGAAATCAGCGAAATCATCAAGCAGCGCATTGAACGCCTTGATATTTCTACCGAAGTGAAGAACGAAGGCACCATTGTCTCCGTATCCGACGGCATCGTGCGTATCCACGGTCTCGGCAATGC